>JAGRFY010000138.1 GCA_020445765.1 Rhodocyclaceae bacterium
TGGAGAAATCGGTCCCGCAGGGCAGTGTCAACTACGTCGCGCCCGAATACCTGCTCGGTGCCGCCGGCAGCTTCAAGTCCGACCTCTTCTCGCTGGCGGTGATCTGCTACGAGATGATCACCGGCAAGCTGCCGTTCGACGAGCCGGCGGTCAAACGCGTGCGCATCGACAACTACGGCGAGTTCAACTATATCCCGGCGATCCGACGCCGGCGCGACCTGCCCCTGTGGATCGAGGGCTGCCTGCGCAAGGCCCTCAATCCCAATCCGGCCTATCGCCACGATGCGCTCGGCGAATTCCTGCAGGACTTCACCCGCCCGAACCCGAGCCTGGAAGCCGCGATCCAGCGCCAGCCGCTGATCCAGCGCAATCCTGTGCGCTTCTGGCAGGTGCTGTGCGTCGCGTTGATCGTGCTGCATGTGATCCGCAGCTTGGTCGGCAGCGGCTGACACGCAGCGGTCGTTGCGGCAATCGGCGCTGGCCAAGGCCGGCAACTGCGGCTAGCATGGCGCTCCACCGCTGTCGAACCCGGACCGGGCGCGTCTGCCGTCCGGTCTATCCGCCGATCGCGGCAAGAACCCGAGCACGGATGCGCATCCTGCCCTGGCACCGGCGGCGCGATGCGTCGCAAGCTATCGCCTTGCCCAAGCCACCACCGGCCGCATGGACATCGAATCGCAACTGAAGCTGTGTCAGCAAGCCATCCGCGACGAACAGTTCGACGCGGCTCGGGCCTATTGCCGCGCGGCACTCGGCATCAACCCGGACGATCCGGCCGCGCTCAACCTGCAAGGCGTCATGCATCGACGCGCAGGGCGCCTGGCGGACGCCGAGGCGACCTTGCGACGAGCACTCGCCATTGCCCCGGACAGTGCAGCCCTGCACCGCAATCTCGGACTGGTGCAGCTGGCCCGCGGCAACAACGACGAAGCGCTCGCCCACCTGCGCACCGCCCTCGATCGCCAGCCGGAGTCGGCGGCGGCCCACGCCAGCCTGGCCCGCGGCTGCGCCCGCGCCGGCCTGTTCGAAGAGTCCTTGCTGCACTTCGCAGAGGCCCGGCTGCTGGAACCGGGCAATGCCGACCATCCGCTGCGCCAGGGCCGCTTGTTGCTGCGGATCGGTCGCATCGGCGACGCCGAGGAGGCACTGTCCCGGAGCCGATCGATCGACGCGAGCGCGGCGGTCCTGAGCGCGCTGGCCCAGGTTGCCGCGGCGAGACGCGAACTGCGTGAAGCCGAGGCCCTGTGTCGCCTGGCGCTGGTGCTCGACCCGAATCACGCCGATGCGCGCGCCACGTTGGCCGCGGTGCACAACGCGCGCGGCAGGGCCGACGAAGCCGCCGAGGCTTGCGAGCACGCACTCGCACGCGAGCCGGCGCACGCCGAGGCAATGGCCCAGCTCGCCCTCGCACAGCGCAACCTGGGCCTGCTCGATGCCGCCGATGAAAGCCATCGCTGCACCCGGGCGCTGGCGCCGACCGAGCTCCGCCACCGGGTCGAACATGCGCGCACCCTGATCGCCATGGGCCGAGAGCGCGAAGGCTGGGCATTGATGGACCATGGTCGCAGCGACGAACGCACACCCAATTGTCCCCGCTGGCGGGGGGAATCATTGCGCAGCCGGACCCTGTTGCTGCACACCCAGTGCCCGCTCGATGCAATCCAGTTCGTCCGCTATGCGGCGCTGCTCGCCGGCCGCGGTTCCAGGGTCGTGGTCCGCGCTCCTGCGGCCGTCGTACGGCTGCTGGCGACTGCCCCGGGCGTCGCCGGCACCGAGCGCAGCGACCGGCCGGCCCGCATCGTCGCCGATTTCCATTGCCCGATGCACGCCCTGCCGAAGCTCGCCAGCGATCTAGGCCGCCGCCCACCGCCTCAATTCAGTTACATCCGGGTCCCGCACGATCTGCCACCACAATTCATCGGCGGCTTCGACGCGCTCGATATCGGCGTCGCATGGCGGGACGAAGACAGCGACGTCGGCAATGAGCTGTCGCTCGCGCTGCTTGAGCCGGCCTTGCGCATGCACGGTGTGCGCTTCCATGCCTTGCAGTACCCCCGCAGTGCCGACGAAGAACGGATTCTCGACGAATGCGGGGTCCTGCCGGGTCCGGTGGCCGGCGAACTGGTATCGACCGCAGCGATCATCGACGGACTCGACCTGGTGATCAGCGCCGACAACCTGGTGGCTCATCTGGCGGCCGCAATGGGGCGGCCGGTATGGTTGCTCCATCCCGTCGACAGCAACTGGCGCTGGCAGCGGGGCAGCGAGAACAGCGTCTGGTATCCGACGCTGCGCCACTTCTGGCAGCACACGCGCGGCGACTGGGTTACCGTCACCGGCCTGCTGGTCGTCGAACTGGCCAGGCTGGTCTGCGGCGAGTTGCGCTTGCCGAAGGCCCCGGGCACGGAGATCGCCGACCCCGACGCCCATGCCGCCGACCCCGCCCGGATCGCACCGGCAGAATCGGTCGAGCGGGCTTGGCGACCGGTACGCAGCGGCCGGCTGCATTGCCCGTTGGGCGAGCAACCGGCGGGACTGGCGATCGACCTGTATGGCGAATTCTGTGCGGCCCGCGAGGAAGTCCTGGCCCGGGTGCTGCAGCGTGGCGACACGATGCTGCTCGCAGGCGCCGGCTTCGGCGCGTTGGTGGCCGCCCTGGTCAGTCGCCTCGGGCCGATCGGACATCTTTACGCGTTCGAGGCCGAACCGGCGATGTGCGCGCTGTTGGCCGAAAGCTGTGCCGCCAACGGCTGGTCTCAGGTGGTCTGCCGTACACTCGCACTGGCCGGCACCCGGCGTCCCGGCGCGATGACCATCGATGCCCTCGAACTGACGAGCCTGCGCCTGCTGGTGGTCGACCTGGCGCGGCAGGAAGTCAGTTGCCTCGAGGGCGCCGCCGCCACGATCCGCCGCTGCCGGCCAGTGATCTATCTACTGAACGCCGGCGACAACGCAGATATCGTTCAGGGCTTCGACTATCGCGGCTGGGTGCATCGGCCGCAGCTGTTCAGTGCGGACAATTTCGCCGGTATCCAGCGCAACGTCTTCGGTCGGCGCTGCGCCCGCGACGTGCTTGCGCTGCCGATCGAGGCTGCCGAGCGTACCCGGCTGGGACGCGGCGCAGCCATCGCCTGAAGCAGCAAGGGATCGCGCTGATTTCCGGCACGGGGCCGCGTCGCGATAAGATCGCCTGCGAAACACCATGCCCCGCCCACCGATGCCCCGACGTCCCGTTCCGCGCCGCCGCAATACCGTCATGTCTGCCCGCCTGTTCGCACTGGTGCTGGCGTCGGCGACGTCGTGCCATCTCTTGGCGGCGGAATTGCAGACACCGGACGGCGGTCACTATCGCGGCTCGCTCGAAAACGGCCGTCTGCATGGCGACGGCACCTTGCAGTGGGACAGCGGCGCCCATTATGAAGGCGCATTCGAGAACGGCGTGATGTCGGGCCAGGGCCGACTGACGGGTGCCGACGGCAGCGTCCACTCGGGCATGTTCCGCGACGGCGCGCTCAACGGCGAAGGCCGCATCGAGGCCGCTGACGGCAGCGTGCTGAGCGGCTGGTTTCGCCACGGCGTCCTGCACGGTCAGGGACACTACCGCGGCCCGGATGGCGAGTACGTCGGCAGCTTCAGGGAGGGCCGGCGCAGCGGTCGGGGCGAGTGGCGCGGCATCGATGGCAGTCGCTACCACGGCAGCTTCCGGCACGGGCTACTGCACGGCAGTGGACGCTTCGAAACCCAGCTCGGCGATGTGTACGAAGGCGATTTCGTCGACGACCAGTTCACCGGCAAGGGCCAGCTGAGCCACTCGGACGGTACTCGCTACGTCGGCGAGTTCGAGAACTGGCTGCCCCACGGCGCCGGTCGCTTCACCGACCCGTCGGGCATGTCCTTCGAGGGTCGTTTCGAGCGCGGCGAACTGGTCGGCTCGGCGCGAATCCGCTTCGCCGACGGCAGCGAATACCAGGGTGACACCGAGAACTGGGTGGCCTCCGGCAAGGGTTCGATGAAATTGGCCAACGGTGACCACTACGTCGGCGAGTTCTCCGACGGACGCTTTCATGGCCAGGGCGTGCTGCAGCTCGCGGTGCCGCAGGCGGGCCGCAATCGTCTGTCGGGGAGCTGGCAGCACGGCGAATTGCGCGATCCGGCCGCCGAACGGGAGCGTCTCGGGCGCTACGAGTCGCAACTCTATTCCGAGGAACGCCGTCTGGCTGGCGCGCTCGAAGGGCTGGCATCCGGCGACCCGAATCGCGTCGACATGTACCTGCTGACCTTCGCCGGCGACGGCACCCAGGAAGTGTTCCGGCGCGAAACGGAATTCGTGCGGCAACAGTTCGACCACCTGTTCGCGACCCGCGGACGCTCGCTATCGCTGACCAACAGCCGCCAGACGATCGGCGAGCAGCCGATTGCGAGTCTGACCTCGCTCGAACGCGCGTTGAAGGCGATCGCCGGCCGCATGGATCGGGACCAGGACATCCTGTTCCTGTATCTCACCAGCCATGGCTCGGCCGAACACCAGCTATCGCTGACCCAGCCTCACCATGACCTGCCCGATCTGGCTGCCGACCGACTTGCCGAGCTGCTCCGCTCGTCCGGCATCCGCTGGCGGGTCGTGGTCGTTTCCGCCTGTTACTCGGGCGGCTTCATCCCGGCGCTGGCCGACTCGGGGACCCTCGTGATCACCGCGGCGAGGCACGACCGCCGCTCGTTCGGCTGTGCCGACGAAAACGACTTCACCTATTTCGGCCGTGCCTTCTTCCACGACGCACTGCCCGACAGCCCGTCGTTCGAAGAAGCCTTTCGCAAGGCCGAGCGACTGATTCGCGAACGCGAACTGGCGCTGCTCGGCGCCCATCGCGAACTGTCCGAACGGGATTTTTCGCTGCCGCAGATCGCCGCGCCAAGGGCCATCCGACGCCAACTCGCGAAATGGCGCGCCGGACTCACCGGTGTCCGTACGACCGCATCGGCCGCGTCTCGCTGACTTTGCTCCGCAAGCGCCGGCCGGGTGACCGCTCGGCGCCATGGCGCAGCCGCCGTTTCAGCGTGATACGTCTGCAAGTCCCAGCTTCTCGATGCGGTATCGCAGCGTATCCCGGGTCAGGCCCAGTTCGCGCGCGGCCTTGGAGACGTTCCAGCCGCTGCGTTCGAGGGCCCGCGACAACATCTGCCGCTCCATCTCGGCCAGCGTCGCCGGTGCCTGGGCGCCCGGGCTCGCACCGGCGACTTCGGCCGCATTGCTCGACAGCGTCAGTTGGCGTGCCTCGATGCGGCCGTCGGGCGCCAGCAGTACCGCCTGCTCGAGCACGTTGCGCAGTTCGCGCACGTTGCCGGGCCAGGAGTGACGGGTAAGCGCGTTTTGCGCCGCCGGCGTCAGCGTCGGTGCGCGCTTGCCGTAGCGCGCCGCGTGCGACTTCACGAAGTGCTCGGCCAGTCGCAGGATGTCGCCGCCGCGGTCGCGCAGCGGCGGCAATTCCAGTTGCACGACCCGCAGGCGATAGAACAGATCGGCACGGAAGCGGCCCTCGCGCACCAGCACCTCGAGTGGCCGGTGGGTGGCGGCGACGATACGCACATTGACTCTTTGATCGCGCAGACTGCCGACCCGCCTGACGGTCTTTTCCTCGAGCAGCTTCAGCAGCTTGGCCTGCAGCGCAGGATCCATGTCGCCGATCTCGTCGAGGAACAGGGTACCCCCATCCGCCGTCTCGACCAGGCCGAGCTTGCGGTCCTTGGCATCGGTGAAAGCACCGCGTTCGTGGCCGAACAGCTCGGATTCCAGCAGTTGCGGCGGAATCGATGCACAGTTCAGTTCGACGAAGGGCTTCTCGCTGCGTGGTCCGTTGAAATGCAGCGCCCGCGCAACCAGTTCCTTGCCGGTCCCGGTCTCGCCGAGCACCAGGACTGCCGGGGCGTCGGAATCGCGCAGGCCGGACTCGGCCTCGAGCACCTGCCGTATCATCGACTTCAGCGCCTTCATCGGCGTCGATTCCCCGAGCAGGCTGTCGAGATCGGCCTCGGCGCTCTCCTTGCGCTGGTAGTACTCCAGCGCGCTGTCCCGTCGTGCCTCGCCGAACGCCTTCTCCAGCAGCACCTTCAGCTTGCCGAGGGGTACCGGCTTGGTGAGGAAGTCGAACGCGCCCCGCTTCATCGCCTCGACAGCCAGCTCTACGCTGCCGTGGCCGGTGACCATGATGACCTTGATGTCGGGATCGATCGCGCGGATGCGTTCGAGCGCTTCGACGCCATCGATGCCCGGAAGATTGAAATCGAGCACGACGGCGTCCGGATGGAACACGTCCATCAGTGCCAGGCCTTCCTCGGCCGACTCAGCGACGCGCACCTCGTAATCGTCGCGTTCGAGGAAGATTCGCACGTTCTTTGCGAGCGTCGCTTCGTCCTCGATGATCAGTATTGCCTGCCCCATCTGTCTCGTCCCTGGCTGCTCCAACTGGCCTCGCATCCGCCGACAGGACCCGAATCCGAGACCTGCATCGTCCGGCGCCATCGGGACCTCGCCCAGCGTGTTATGGGATTTTTTCCCACACTCGTATTTATAAACGAACAACCGTTCGAAGGCAATCAGTTTCGCGCGTACGAGAAGCCTCCACCGGCAACAAACGACACCGTCGGAATATTCCATTCGTAATATGTTGTGACATAACAGTCCGTCATGCCGCCGGCAAGCGCTCGGCATGTGGTCGTCGGCGGCACGAGCGATCCCGGCATTTTGGGGATGGCGCACCAACAATTTGGTGATCTCCCCCACCCAGCCTTCACCACAAATTTGCTTCAAGGATATTAAACACGCAAAAACAATGGATTACACGGATGGCACGGCTTGGCCTGGGACTTGCATTGAGGTGGGACAAGATCCCACGACCCGCCGAGATGCGGTCCAGACCGGCAAGAACGGGGTCAAGGAAAGCCAACAGGAGGCCCACCAAAATGAAACGCGTCCTCGTCTATTCGCACGACACATTCGGACTCGGCAACATTCGCCGCATGCTCGAGATCTCCCGCCACCTGGTGGACCGGGACCCCGACCTGTCGGTGCTGATCATCACCGGCTCGCCGATGCTGCACGCATTCCGCATCCCCAGCCGCATCGACTACGTCAAGCTGCCGTGCCTGTCGCGCAATACCTCCGGCCACTACGGTTCGCGCTATCTCGACATGAACCTTCAATCGACGGTGCGCCTGCGCTCCAGCATCATCCGCAGCACGGTCGAGGACTTCGAGCCGGATCTGATCCTGGTGGACAAGAAGCCGTTCGGCGTCGAGGACGAATTGTCGAGTGCGCTCGAGTCGCTGCCTCCGGGCGTCGATCGCCCGAAGATGGTCCTGCTGCTGCGGGACATCCTCGACAGTCGCGAGGCCACGACCCGGATCTGGCGCAAGAACCGCTACTTCGATGCCATCGAATCGCACTACGATCAGGTGCTGGTGGTCGGCAATCCGAAGGTCTTCGACCTGTGCAGCGAGTACTGCTTCCCGCCGAGCGCCGCATCGAAGGTCCATTTCTGCGGCTACCTGGGCCGCAAGGCAGGTCGCAAGTCACGCGCCGAGGTGCGCTGCGAACTCGGCCTGATCGGCCGCCAGCCGCTGGTGCTGGTGACGCCGGGCGGCGGCGAGGACGGTCACGCCATGGTCCGGGCCTACGTCGAAGGCCTCGCCGCGATGCCCGAATGGCGACGTCCGCGCAGCCACATCGTGTTCGGACCCGAGATGGCCGAGCAGCGCCGCCAGGAAATCGCCGAGATCGCCGACACCATGAGTTGCGTCAGCCGCCAGGATTTCACCGACGACATGATGTCGCTGATGGACGCTGCCGACGTGGTGGTGTGCATGGGTGGCTACAACACTGTCTGCGAACTGCTCACGCTGAAGAAGCGGGCGGTGGTCGTGCCGCGCGTCAAGCCGGTGCTCGAGCAGGGGATCCGCGCCGAGCGCATGGCCGCACTGGGCCTGCTTCGCAGCGTGCATCCGGAGCAACTGAGCCCGGCCAGGCTGCTCGAGACCGTCGGCCAGGAAATCGATTCGCTCCACGGCGACGGCAGCAATCCGAACACCCTTGCGTTGAATGGCCTCGACGGCGTGGCCGACGCGATATTTTCGCTGATCGACAAGCGCCAGCCCTTCACCAGCCCGGCGATCGCCCCCGAGCCGGCCAAAATCCCGACCAGGAGTGCACCCACATGGCAGAAATGCACGCCCACCGTGGCCCCGTCGGCCTGCTGGTAAAGATCTACCCGAAGCTCTCCGAAACCTTCATTCTGGAGGAGATCCTCGGGCTCGAACGGCTCGGGCAGGAGTTGCACATCTTCGCCATGCAGGCGCCGACCGACGAGATTCAGCACGACGCGGTCGACCGCGTGCAGGCGCCGGTGACCTACCTGCCCGAGGCGCGCGCCACCAACGCCCTCACGCTGCTGTGCGCCCACCTGAGCCTGTTCGCCTACCGGCCGCTGACCTACCTGTCGGGGCTGCGCGCGGCGATGTCCCGGCGTGGCGGACTGACCGATTTCATCCGTGCCGGCTGGCTCGCCCACAACCTCCAGCGCAAAGGCATCCGGCACCTGCACACCCATTTCATCTCGCGCCCGGCCGACATCGCCGAACTGGTGTCCCGGCTCGGCGTGCCGTTCTCGATATCGGCCCACGCGAAGGACATCTACCTGTCGAATCCGGCCGATCTGCGCCGCAAGCTCGACGCCGCCCGGTTCACCGTGACCTGCACCGAGTACAACCGCCAGACCCTGGCGCGGATCGCCCCGGGGGCCGATATCCAGCGCATGTACCACGGTGTCGACGCCGGACATTTCTGCCGCGGACACGACACCGTGCCGTCGCGACCGCCACTGATTCTCGCGGTCGGCCGCCTGCGCGAGAAGAAGGGCTTCGACACGCTGATCGAAGCCTGCAAGCGGCTCAGGAACCGCGGCGTCGATTTCCGCTGCGAGATCGTCGGTTACGGCGAACAACTCGGCAGCCTGCAACAACAGATCGAGCATGACGGCCTGCAGGGCCGGGTGGTGCTCACCGGCAAGCTGCCGCGCGAGGGCGTGGTCGCCCGCTACCGTCGGGCGGTGGCCTTCGTCCAGCCGTCACGGATCGGCCAGGACGGTGACCGCGACGGCATACCGAACGTATTGCTCGAAGCCATGGCGATGGAGTTGCCGGTGGTATCGACCCGGGTATCCGGCATTCCGGAGGTGGTCATTCACGAACACAACGGACTGCTGATCGAGCCCGACCGTCCAGCCGACCTGGCCGATGCCATTTCTCGCCTGCTCGCCGACCGCCCGTTGCGCAAGCGCCTCGGCGGCGCCGGGCGCGAGACCGTCTGCGCCGGCTTCGACAACGATCGCAATCTGAAACTTCTTAAGAGCCTCCTGGAGAACCCCGATGAACGCCCCCGTCGTGCCCCTGTCGAGACTGCAGCCCACCGCAGCGCCGGCGTCTCCTGACAGCGCCTGCATCGCCTATGTCATGAAGGGCTTTCCGCGCCTATCGGAAACCTTCATCGCCAACGAGATCTATCTGCTCGAGCAGATGGGTCTGCGCCTGCGGCTGTTCTCGATCAAGCGCGAGGACGAGCCCAAGGTGCACCCGGTGGTACGGGCGATCCGCGCGCCGCTGCAATATCTGCCGAAGGCCACGAGCCTGTCCGGATCGTTCCTGCCCAGCTGGCTGCTCCGCAACTTTCCGAACTTCGCCGCGGCCCATCTCCGTGTCGCCAGCCGCCATCCCCTGCGCTATCTGTCGGTGCTCGGCAGCGCGCTGGCGATGAGCTGGCGCTATCGCCGCGGGCCGACCACGCTGCGCAAGGTCTTCGTCAAGGAATTCCTGCAGGCCGGTCACATCGCCGCCGAGGTGATGAAGGACGGCAGCGTCGCCCACCTGCACGGTCACTTCTGCCACGGCGTCACGACCATCACCTGGTTCGCCAGTCGCCTCACCGGTCTGCCGTTCAGCTTCACGGCCCACGCCAAGGACATCTACCAGGCGGAACTGAATCCAGGCGACCTGCTCGAGCGCAAGCTCGGTGCCGCCACCTTCGTCGCGACCTGCACATCGGCCAATGCCGAGGTGCTGAAGTCCCGCAGCCCGGACGTCCACGTCGTTCATACGATCTACCACGGCCTCGATACCGAATACTTCGCGCCGGCGAAGGGTAACGGCCGCGACATGCCGATGATTCTGTCGGTCGGCCGCTTCGTCGAAAAGAAGGGCTTCGAGCACCTGGTCGATGCCTGCCAGATCCTCAAGCGGGCCGGCCTGCGCTTCGGCTGCCTGATCGTCGGCGAGCCCGGCGACGCCTACGACGCGGTGCGCGAGCAGATCGACCGACTCGATCTCGGTGACTGCATCCGCCTGCGCAGCGCGGTGACGCAAGACCAGCTGCGCGAGATCTACCGCCAGGCGCGGACCTTCGCCCTGCCATGCCAGGTCATGGAAGACGGCGACCGCGACGGCATCCCGAACGTGCTTGCCGAAGCGATGGCAATGGGCCTTCCCGTGGTTTCGACCCCGATCTCGGGCATTCCCGAGTTGATCGACGACGGCGAGCACGGCCTTCTCGTAGCCCCCAGGAACCCCGCCGCGCTGGCCGACGCCCTGCGTCGTATCCTGACCGACGACGCGCTGCACCAGCGCCTGTCCGCCAACGGCCGCGCACGCATCTGCGCGCGATTCGATTCGCGCCGTACGACGCTGGCGCTGCGCGACCTGTTCGTGCGCCAGCTGCAACGGGAGGAAGTCATCGCATGAACGTGCGGGAGCGGTCGCTCGCGAGCAATCCGCAGGACTGCGGCGAGTTGTTGCGGGCGCCCTGGGACCAACTCGACGACCGGGCACTGCTGAGCCACTTCAGCGGCGCGCGCGAGGCGCGCTTCTATCCGGTCGCCGATGCGGAGGAAACCCGGCCGGACAAGATCGAGGCCATGCTCGAAGGCGTCTTCGAGTTCAACGGCGAGCGCCATCACCTGCCCGATCCCGTGTCGTGGCTCGACAACCCGAGCGACGACATCGAATGGCACATCCTGCTGCACAAGTTCTACTATGCGGTCGGCCTCGGCATGCGCTATGCCGAGACCCGCGACGACCGCTACGCGCGTCGCTGGATGCAGTTGATCGACGGCTGGATCGCGAGCGTTCCGGCGGACTTCATCGCCACCGACGTCACCGGCCGCCGCGTGCAGAACTGGATCTACAGCTACTACCATTTCGTCGCCACGGCGGACAAACCACCGGTCGATGCCGCCTTCCACCGGCGGCTGCTTCAATCCCTTGCCGCCCAGGTCGACCACCTGTGCGAGAACCTGACCCCCGCGCGCAACCACCGGACCCTTGAGCTCTACGCGATCTTCCTGGCTTCGGTGGTGTTTCCGGAGATGCGCCGGGCCGCCCATTGGCGGGAATTCTCACTGCTCCGCATCGAGGAGAACATCCTCTCCGACCTGCTGCCGGATGGCGTCCAGATCGAACTGTCCACCGACTATCACCAGTTGGTGCTGAAGAACTACCTCAATGTCCGCAGGCTCGCCTCACTGAACGGCATCCCGGTCACTGCAGAGACCGATGAGGCGCTGCAGCGCGCCCTCGACTTCAGCATGCACGCCCACAAGCCCGACGGCATCGTGCCGAGCCTGTCCGATGGCGATGCCCGCAGCTTCCGCGACCTGCTGTCGATCGGCGCCGACCTGTACGGCCGCGACGACCTTCGCTACGTCGCCTGCGCCGGCAACCAGGGCACGCCGCCGGGCGCCCTGCTGGCCCACTTCGCCGACAGCGGCTATACGGTTGTGCGCGATCACTGGGGTACCGGCGGACGGCGCTACACCGACGCCCAGTACCTGATCTTCGATTGTGGCCCGCTCGGTGCCGGCAATCACGGCCATTTCGACTGCCTCAGCTTCGAACTGGCGGCCTTCGGGCGCTCGCTGGTGGTGGACCCGGGGCGCTACACCTATTCCGAGGCGGGCGAGACCAACTGGCGGATCCGTTTTCGCGGCACCGAAGCCCACAACACGGTCTGCGTCGACGGTCAGAACCAGACCTTGTACCTGCCGCGGCCGGTGAAAAGCCGACCGGGCGCCGTCAAGCACAAGATTGCCGGACCGGCCCCCGACGCCGTGCTGCACGAGCTCGTCGAGTTCGACGATTTCGTGCTGCTCGACGGCTCCGCCCGCAGCCACGTCTATGACGCCGTGCATCGACGCCGCATCCTGTTCGTCGATCGCAGCTACTGGATCGTCTCGGACTGGCTCGACGCACCGACCCGCCATCGCTACGCACTCCACTTCCAGCTCGGAGAAGCCGCCCAGGGCAGCGTCGAGCGCGCCAACGGCCGGGCACCGCTGCTGCGCAGCCCGGGACTGCTGGTCGCCCAGCCCGAGGATGCCGACATCGTGTTCAGCCTCGAGCCGAGCTGGGTCTCCTATCGCTACGGCGAAAAGCTGCCGGCGCCGCGACTGAGTTTCCAGGCAGCTGCCTGTTCGACCGGATTCGACACCGTGCTGCTGCCCTACGAGGGCGCCACGCCGCACCTTTCGCTGCGTCGCCTGACCGTAGACGGCGACGGCAGCCGCGGCACGGCGCTGGCCATCGAGTCCGAGATCGCAGGCACCCGCTTCCGTGATCTGTGGTTCCACGCCCGCGACGGCGAGGGCGGCAACTGGCAATTCGACGGCTACGACTTCCGCGGACGCTGGCTGTGGCTGCGCGAGAACGGCGATGGCCGGATTACCCGCTGCCGCGCGAACGACGGCGCGCGCCTCAGCTACCGTGGCATCGTCGTCACACCGGATGCATGACGATGGGCGCACCATTGACCCTCCCCCGGGATGCTCGGCTGCCGCAACTGGCCCGCGCCGTCGATGGCGATTCGATGCGCCACGTCTTCGAGGCGGCCTTGCGGGAATATGGCAGCCAACGCGTCACCGCCTGCGCGGTCGAGCGCATCAAGTATCGACCGGGGCGCAACTGCACGGTGTCCTACCGGCTGACGGTGCGCGACGAGACGCGTGCGTGCAGTTTCGAACAGCGCGTCGCCGGGCGCTTCTGTGCGGCTGGCGAGGCCGCCGGGCGCCATGCCCGGCATCATGCCCGGGTCGGTCTCGCCAGTCGCTGCGGCCTGCCCTCTCTGCTGGTGCCGAGCCTCGAACTGTTCGCCTGGTTCCTGCCCAACGACCCCAAGCTCGACGGCCTGCCCGCCCTGCTCGAGGTGGCCCGCAACGGCGGCGAGGCGCTCTCTCAGGCGCTGGCCGTGATGACCGGCGGCGACACCGACACCGTCGACCTCGATGCGGCCCTGGTCCAGTACGTTCCGGAGTCACGCGCCTGTGCGCGCTTCGACGTGGCCCTCGCCAGCGGTCGGCGGGTGAGGCTGTTCGCCAAGCTCGACCGCGAATCCAGCGGTGCCGCCACCCATCGCCTGATGCAGGCCCTGTACGACAGTCCCGCCCGTCGCGAAGACCGCCTGCGCACGCCACGTCCGCTGCTGTGGCAGCCCGACCTCCGCCTGCACTGGCAGGCAGCCGTGCCGGGCGTGCCGTTGCTCGACGAGCACGCACTGTGCCCGCCCGACCTGGCGTCGGAGATCGGCCGGCTGATGTCGGCACTGCACGACACCCCGGCGCCACTCGACCGCCGGGTGCCGACGGAGTCGCTCCATGGGCACGTGCAACACTGCGCCTCGATGCTCGCCCAGGTCGATCCGGACTGGGCGCCGGCACTCGACCGTCTGGCCCGCAGCCTGCAGCAGGGCGCCGTTGCCGCAGCCTCGCTGCCGCTGGCGACGCTGCACGGTGATCTCCACCCGCGCAACCTGCTGCTCGACGTCCGGCGACTTTCGCTGATCGATCTGGACGGCGCCCGCCTCGGCCCGGCGGCGCTCGAACTGGGAGCCTGGATCTCCGATGGCCTGTGCCGGGCGCTGCACCTCGGCACACCGCTCGAGCATGTGCAGGAGGCAGCCGCCCACATGCTGACCAGCTACGCCCAGCGTGGTCGGCAGCCGCTCGATTCGCGGATGCTGGCCTGGGCCACGGCGCGCTCATTGCTGTGCGACCGTGCCTTCCGCGGTGTCGCCAACCTCAAACCCGGCCGCCTCGAGCGCGTTCCGACGCTGATCGCCGTGGCCGAGCTGATTACGGCCAAGGGCGACGTCATGACGCCCCTGCCCTGTTGAGCCAGTGATGGACAATCGCGCACGCCCGTTCCTCGACGATCGCCAAGCCGCCAATGCACTCGCGGCGACCGTGCCGGCCTTTCGCGACGGGCCCTGGGAAATCCTGTCGTGCAGGGTCGCGCAGACCCGACGGCGGATCTCCCGTCGGCTGCTGCGCGAAGGCGGCCTGTGGCTGGCCGCCGTGTGGCAGCTCGAGGTCCGCGACAACGCCAGTGGCGACCGCGGCGAACAGTGGCTGTACGGCCGCTTCTATCAGGGTCGGCCACCGGTCACCGAGTGGGCACACGAGGCGGCATCCGCCTGCTCGATTCCACGATTCGGCCGCCCGGTCGAATGGCTGCCGGAGGACGGTCTGGTATTGTGGGCCTTGCCCAACGACCCGGTGATGAGCGCCCTCGGTGCCTTCCTCGATCCGCAGGCGCTGGCCGCCCATCTGCCGCCGCCGCTGACCCCGGATGCCGGTACCGGCGTGAGCGCCCAGGTGATCCGCCACGAACCGGAAGAGCATTGCACCGCCCGCTTCCGGGTCATTCGCGATGGTCGCGCCTTCGCCTTCTACGGCAAGTGCTATGCCGACGGCCGCTGGCGCGATGCGCGTGACGGCCTGGACGTGTTGTGGCGCCAGTCGGAACGGGATCCGTTCGCATTCGCGGTCGGCCGCCCGCTGGGCGTCAGCGCCGGACTCGGCGCCCTGTGGCAGGCCGAGGTCCAAGGGATGCCCCTGGCCACCGAACTGGCCGGCCGGCACGGTGGCCAGTTGATCGAACGACTGGCCGATGCGCTGTTCCGATTCCAGCAGGCGGGGCCCCGCCAGGGCAGGCTCGAGACGCAGGCTGAATCGGTCGGGCTTGCCGGCAAGTGGCGCAAGAAGCTGGTTCTCGCTGACGCCTCGCTGGCCGACGCGGCCGATTCGGTGGTGTCGCTGCTGTCCGCGCCGCCGCTGCGCGCGAGTGCGGACGTGCCGGTACACGGCGACTTCCACGTGGACCAGATGCTCTGGACCGGCGAACGCATCGCGCTGTTCGACTACGACAACTTCGCGATCGGATCACCGGTTCGCGACCTTGCCGACTGCATCAGCCAGTTGCTGTGCCGCAAGGACGATGGCGACTGGCCGGCGCGCGCCGCGAGCTTGCTGTCCGCCTACCGCTCGCTCGCCGGCGACGCCTTCGACGCTGCCGATTTCGAATGGCATCTGCGCCTGATGCTGATGCGAAAGGCCTACAGTTTCATGGTGCGTGCCCGCGCCGGCTGGCGCGGCGACAGTGCGCGAGCGCTCGGGCTCGCACGGACAGGCAGCCGTGCCCTGCCACCGAATTCGTTCGAGACCACGGCATGATCCACATGCCTCACCGATTCCGCCGCATCGTCTTCGGCGCCCTCGGCGAAATGAAGGCACCGCTGGTGGTCGCCGCCCTGGCCCTGGGCGGTGTCATGGTCACCAGCCTGCTCGCACCGTGGCCGCTGAAGGTCATCTTCGACCACGTCCTGCTCGCCAAGCCCCTGCCCGAGGGGCTCGCACTGCTCGCGCCGCTCATCGCGCAGGGACGCTGGTTCGCGCTCTGCGCGATGGCCGGCGCAATCGCGCTGATCGCACTGTTCGCGGCAGTCTTCGCCTATCTGCAGGTCTATGCCACGGCCAAGGTCGGCCATTTCATCACCTACCGGCTGCGCAGCGAGCTCTTCGCCCATCTGCAGCGGCTGTCGATGTCCTTCCACCAGCACAATCGCAGTGGTGAGCTGATCACCAAGGTCGCGACCGACACCAACCTGTTGCGCGACATGTTTGCCGAATGGTCGCTGACCTTTGCCGCCCACTTCGTGACGCTGATCGCGATGATGGTGGTGATGTTCGTCATCAACTGGCGACTGGCACTGGTGGTCGCGACCTCGCTGCCGCCGCTGCTGGCGGTGATCTACTTCCTCAACAAGCGGGTCAAGGCTTCGGTGCGCGCCCAGCGCCGCTACGAAGGCGCCATGACCTCGCGTCTCAACGAGGTGCTGTCGTCGATGCTGCTGGTGCAGGCCTTCGGCCGCCAGAGCTTCGAGGAGCGGCGCTTCCAGGAAGAGATCGAAGGCAACTTCCATTCCGGCGTGCGTACCGCGCGCAACACCGGAGCCATCACCCGCGCGATCGTGCTGGTGTCGGCGATCGGAACGGCGATCACGGTGCTCGTCGGCGCCTGGCAGGTGCTCGAAGGCCTGCTGACGCCGGGCGAATTGCTGATCTTTCTGGCCTACGTGCAGAGCCTTTACAAGCCGGTAAAGGATCTCGGTCGTCTCGCGGCCAAGTTTTCGCGGGCATCGGTCAGCGCGGGCCGGGTCAGCGAGATCCTGGCGACCGAGCCCGATGCGGCGGATCCCCCGGGGGCGCTCGACATCGGCCGGCCCGCCGGCGAAATCGTGTTCGAAGACGTCGGATTCGGCTATCGCGACGATCGGCCGGTGGTCGAGCACGTGTCGTTTCGCATTGCGGCCGGTGAGCGCGTGGCCCTGGTCGGTCCGTCCGGCGCCGGCAAGTCGACGCTGCTGTCGCTGCTGCTGCGGCTGTACGAACCCAGCGCCGGGCGCATCCTGATTGACGGCATCGATATCAGCCGCTTCAAGCGCGACAGCCTGCGCAGCCAGATCGGCATCGTGCTGCAGGAGAACGTGCTGTTCGGGGTCTCGGTACGCGAGAACATCGCCTACGGCTTCCCCGATGCCAGCGACGAGCAGATCGAGGCGGCGGCCCGCGCCGCACGCGCCCACGAGTTCATCGTTGACCTGCCCGACGGCTACGACACCGTGCTCGGCGAGCGCGGGGCGACCATCTCCGGCGGCCAGCGCCAGCGCATCTGCCTCGCCCGAGCCCTGGTCAAGGAGCCGGCGATCCTGGTGATGGACGAGCCGACCTCGGCGGTGGACGCGGTCTCGGCGCGCTTGATCAACGAGTCGGTCGCACGCGTCCACGCCGGCAAGACCCTGCTGGTGATCGCCCACGACTATGCCGACATGAGCGGCTATGACCGCATCCTGGTGATGAAGGACGGCCGGCTGGTCGAGTCGGGTCGTCACGACAAACTGATGGAGGCCAAAGGCGCCTATCTGGCGCTGGTGGAACGCCGTGCCTGAGACCCTGCATCCAAGCCACCCGGACGCACGTCCGGTGCTGTTGTTCTATTGCCAGCACTCGCTCGGCATCGGTCATCTGACCCGCAGTTTCGCCCTGGTGCGTGCGCTGGTGGACCGGTTCCACGTGGTTTTCCTGAACGGTGGACCGATCCCGCCGGGCGTGCCGATACCGACCGGCATGGAGATGATCGACCTGCCGCCGCTGGGCATGGACGAGGCGCACAATCTGGTCAGTCGCGGCAGCGCGCACAGTGTCGAGGACGCCCGCCAGACACGCCGTCGGATGATTCAGCAGGCGATCGCCGACCACCGGCCGGAACTGCTGCTGGTCGAACTGTTTCCGTTCGGACGAAAGAAGTTCGCATTCGAGATCCTGCCGATGATCCGCGCGGCACGCCGCCAGCAGCGCCCCGCGCGGGTGGTGTGCAGCGTCCGCGACATCCTGGTCGATGCCCGGCGTGACCAGCAACGCCACGACGACCGGGCCCGCTGGCTGGCGAACCGGTACTTCGACGCCATCGTCGTGCACTCCGACCCCGCCTTCGCTCGCATCGACGAGAGCTTCCGGCCGAGCAAGCCGCTCGTCACGCGCCTGGACTACACCGGCTATGTCGTGCCCCGTCGCGACGAGCCCGACGACGCCACGCGTGGCGAAGCGGTGCTGGTCTCGGCCGGTGGCGGCATTGTCGGTTTCCCCCTGTTCGCCGCTGCCCTGGCGGCTCATGCGCAGCTGTGGCCGCAACGACGGCTGCCGATGCGCATCATTGCCGGCCCATTCCTGCCTGAGACCGAATGGCAGGCCCTGTGCATCGAAGCTGGCGATCGGCCGGGAGTCGAGCTGGTGCGCCACGTGCCCGACATGGTCGCCGAGATGCGCCGCGCCCGGCTTTCGATCAGCCAGTGTGGCTACAACACCGCCCTCGACGTGGTGGTCTCGGGTGTCCCCGCGCTGCTGGTGCCTTACGCCGCCAAGGGCGAGAACGAACAATCCCGCCGCGCCGCGGCGCTGGCCGGACTCGGGGCGGTCCGTCACTTCGACGGCACGCTCGCCGACACCCCGGCCTTCTCGCAGGCGGTTGCCGATGCCCTCGATTTCCGTCCACGCCCGGCGGCGCTTGCCCTCGACGGCGCCCCGCGCACGGCGGCTATACTGCGCGACCTGCTGCAAGCCGAGGACCGCTCGCGGATGCCTGCCCATGCCTGACTGGTGCTTCCCGATCGCCAGCGCCCTCGACCGGCGCGGCACGCCTTGTACCGTATTCTTCCGCGACGACGATGCCGGCTGGGAAGATCGGCGGCTATTCGCCCTGCTTGACCTGTTTGCGCGGCATGCGGTGCCGATCGACCTCGCCGTCATTCCGTCGGCACTGACGCCGATGCTTGCCAATGCGCTGCTGCAGCGCATGAGTCGGCCGGGCCCGGGTGGCGTCGGTGTTCACCAGCACGGCCATGCCCACGTCAATCACGAGCGGGAGGGACGCAAGTGCGAGTTCGGCCCGAGCCGCGACTATGCCGCCCAGCGGGAGAGCATCGAGTCGGGTCACGAAGCCCTGACCGCCGCCTTCGGCTCGCTCGCCGACCGCATCTTCACGCCGCCGTGGAATCGCTGTACCGCCGACACCGCACAGGTGCTGCGGGATCTTGGCTTCGACGCGCTGTCCCGCGATGTCACCGCAAAGCCGCTTCAAGGGGCCGCCATCGCCGAGATTCCGGTGGCGGTGGACTGGTGCAAGCATCGCGCAGCGGGCACCGGTAGCGACGTGCTGGGTGCCCGAATCGCCGACGCGCTGGCCGGTGACCGCTGTGGCATCATGCTCCACCACGCGGTGATGGACGAGGCCGATCTCGCGCTGCTGGACGATCTGCTGCCGCTGCTGCGTGACCACCCGATGAGTCACTGCTCCCCGATGACAGACCTGCTGCCCGGCACCTGCCGGGCAGTCGAACGCCCCGACGCCGCTCTATGACCCAACCCACCAGGAAGATGCCGGCGCGCCCGCTGGCGCTGGCGATCGCGCTCGCCTGCTGCACCATGACGCCGCAGGCTGCCGCCCAGACCGAAGAGGACAGTACGGACGGTGCGCAGGCGCGTCGACCGCGGGCAGTCACCAGCGAGCTCGCGCGACGCCCGGACGAGCGGCGCAGCGACAGCGGCCGGACAATCACGCTGTTCGGCACGCCGTTTCGCTTCGCCGGCGAGTGGGAGATCGGACACGAGAGCCGCATCAACCACGACCTGGACGAGGACAAGCGCCGCGACCGCGGCACCCTCGAACAGGAAGTGAAGCTCGAGGCCTCGGCCGCGATCGGCGCGGGCAGCTCGATTTTCCTGCAACTGATCGGCGCCAGCGAGATCGAGACCCTGCGCGAAAACGGCCCGGTCGAGAGCTTCGGCGAAGTCAAACGGGGCCAGATGTGGCTGTTCACGCCGCGGCCCGGCGGATTGCCGTTTGACCTCCAGATCGGACGGTTGAGCCTGGTCGAGGACCGCAGTTGGTGGTGGGACGACGATCTCGACGCGCTGCGCCTGTTCGTCGGCGGCGACGACTGGGTGCTGGAGGCCGGGGTCGCGCGGCAACTGTTCGCGGTCAGCACCGCCGAGCGCGGAATCATCGATGCCGAGGAGGACGGTCTGACCCGCTGGTTCGGTCGTGCCGCCTGGACCTGGCGCAAGCGCCACACCGTCGAGGGCTACCTGATGCTGAGCCGGGACGGTTCCGGGCAGCTGGCCGAAGGTACGTTGATCCACGAACGCCGCGTCGATGAATCGGATGCGGACCTGACCTGGTTCGGACTGCGGGCGACCGGTGAGGAGAAGCTCGACGGCGGCCATCGCGTCGGCTACTGGCTGGATCTCGCCCGGCTCACCGGCAAGGAGCGCCTCACCGATTACGACGGCGCCGACGGCAACCGCGAGGTGGCGGACGACACCACCCGCCGATCGGTCGACGCGCATGCCTGGGATCTCGGCGTGCGATGGTCCTGGCCCGGACATTCGCGACCGACGCTGTGGGGCGGCTGGGCAGTCGGCAGTGGTGACAAGGACGAAGACGACAACCGGGACGACGGTTTTCGCCAGACCGGCCTGGAAGAGAACAAGGCGCGCTTCGGCGGCGTCAAGCGCTTCCGCTACTACGGCGAGTTGATGCGACCGACGCTGTCGAACCTCGACATCCGCTCGGTCGGCGGCAGCGTACGCTTCTGGAAGAAGAGTTCGGTCGACCTGGTGCTGCACGACTACCGTCAGCGCGAGGCCAGCGAAGACCTGGCGGCAAGCCGCATCACGGAGTCGCCGACCGGGGACAGCCGGGCCCTCGGCCAGGAGATCGACCTGTTCGTCGCCGTGCGCGAGTCACCGAGTGCCGAAGTGGTGGTCAGCCTTGCCACCTTCCGCGCCGGCTCGGCCTTCGGCAAGCGCAGCGGCGAACGCGCCTGGTTCGGCGACGTGGTCCTGAACGTCAACTTCTGAGCAGACCGGCCTCGATCCGATCGGGGCCGCGCTGAAAGGGCTGCGTCACGTCCCGCCCGGACGCGGACGCCACCCGTGGGGCAGGCGGTCGGGGCTACGGCTTGGCCGATGCAGCGCCCTCGGGCAGCCGAATCGGCTGCGCCGGCGCGAAGGCGACCGCAAGCGAGCCTACGGCATCGGCCGCAGCGTCGGCGTACTCACACCGGTTCAGATCGTCTGCAGAAACAGTCGCACCTCGGTACCCTGTCCGGGCTGACTGTCGATCTCCATGCGGCCACCGTAGCGCTCGATGATGCGCCGGACCTGCGACAGGCCGACGCCGAGGCCACGGGCCTTGGTGGTGTAGAACGGCTTGCCGACATTGGAGAGCTGTTCCGGGCTCATGCCGGGGCCGGTGTCGCCGACCGCCAGCATCACCTCGCCGCTGCGCGCGCCGACCGCGCGCAGCGTCAGGCGCCCGTCCTTGTTGATCGCTTCGACGGCGTTGGCGACCAGACTGTGCAGGACCTGCCCCAGCAACAGGGCGTCACCGCGCACCTCGGGCAGGTCGTGGCCTGATTCCACCTGGCAGTCGATCCGCCGCTTTTCCAGGTCGCGCCCGAAATCCTCGACGCATCGCGCCAGCAGGGGCGCCACCTGCACCGGCTCCGGCTCTTCGTCCAGCGGCCGCGAGAACGACAGCAACTCGCGGACCCAGCTCTCGAGCCGGTCCGACTCGGAGACGATATCGGCGCCGGCGTCGCGTGCCACGTCGAGATCGGCGGCCTGGATCAGTTCCGCCGAACTTCGGATCGACGCCAGTGGATTGCGAATGCCATGGGCCACGGCCGAACTCATCTCGCCGATCACCGCCAGCGTCTCGGTATCGATCAGCCGGCGTTCCTGGGCCTGCATCAGGCGATCGGCGCGGCGCACCAGGCCGGCCAGCGCCAAGTAGAGGAAGCCACCCGCCATCGCCGCGCCGAGCGCGATGTAGGTGCGCATGCGCTGCAGCGCATGGAACAACGGCTGCGGATTCTTGTAGAACTCGATCGCACCGACGACCTCGCTGCTGTATGGGTCGCGGACCGGCACGTAGATCTCGACGAACAGGTCGGCGCGCTTCTGGAGGTTGCGGTGCTCCTCCTTGCCGCCGTGCTCCTGGTGCACATCGGGATGCACCACCAGCCGACCCGCGAGCGCGTGCTCGAGTTCATCATTGGGGCCGAAGGTCTGCCCTTCGAGTTGCCGGTCGCTCGACCAGATCACCCGCCGGTCGGTGTTGTAGACATTGGCTCGCAACATGTCCTGCATGCGCGAGATGTGCGACAGCGCCAGTTCGAGCTCGAGCGAATCTTCGGCCTCTCCGCGCGAAAAGTAGCTCTGCAGGGAGCGTTCGGTGGACACCAGGGTCTGCACGAACTGCTGGGTCAGTTCGCCTTCCTGCTGCAGCATTTCGTAGCTGACGAAGCGGGACAGGGCCCAGCCCGCGATCGCCGAGATCGTCGCGATCGAGATCAGGCCGACGATCGCGAACCAGCGACTGAGGTTGAACGATCGGACAGCCGGCTGGCGCGGCTTGGGCGTGGCCATGCTTGTTCTCCCCGATCCGACACCGATGGCCGGATCCGAACGCGACGATGAATCGTACGCTAACGCCACCCGCTAGCGCCGGGCAGCCCCGAAGAAATGTCGAAACACTTTCTCACCCATATCGCCCCGCCGCATGCTGCGCGCGAACGAGTGCGGCGAACGCGGCAGGGTGGCGAAATGCACCGGTTCGGCCATCGCCCTCGCACTTGCCGCCGAATTGACGGCCGACACCCAATTGCCGGCGCGCTCCATCCTGGATCGGCCCTGCTGGCGATCCAGGCGTCGCGAATCGCGCAGCGCGCTGTCCCTATGCACGTCGCGCTCGCCGACCAGGACCAGGCCCGGCAGGCCGAGGAAGGCATCGAGATCGATGCCGCCGAGGTCGTGGCGCCGGCTGGGCCGCAGGCCGTATGGATAGCGTTCGCGGGCATCCGGAAAGGTGTACCAGCCGGCCGCGCCGAGCGCATAGCGGGCCACCTGCTCCGGCCAGTGCATGGCGAAGCGATGGACGAACTGGGCGCCGCCGGAATAGCCGAACAGATAGAGCCGGCTGTCGTCCGCACCGGTCAGTTCCGACAGCTCGCGGGCGGCGGCACGCAGCAGGGCATCGGGGCGCACCCCCGCGGCGTCCGGCAGCAATCGCTGATAGTTCGGGAAGCGGTCGCGGCCGTAGCGCGGTGCCAGCATCACCACGCCGTGGCTGTCGGCGAGCGGCGCCAACATGCTCAGGTGCTCGCGCGCGTTGCGCGAGATGCCATGAACGCTGACCAGCATCGGCGCCCCGGGGCCGGCGCTCTTCGGAACATACGCGAGATAGCGGAATCGGCGATCGGTCGCCAGGCGCAGGGTCTGGATTTCGCCACGGACCAGGGGCTGGGCCCGATCGCGTGCCTCGCCGGACTTTTGCATGGGGGCAGCGAACGCGGGGGCATCGGACAGCACCCCCATCCCTCCGGCCACCAGGCCGGTCCCGATGAGACCCGCGATCGCTGCAGAAAATTGATCGGGACGCATGATCGCCTCACTCATGCCGCGCTCACCGACGCCACCGGCCGCAGCGCCCGTCGGAACAATCGCCGGGTGGCGCTGTCGCGGGCCAGCAGATCGTCCGGGGTGCCCTGCTCGACCAGCCGACCGGCCTCGAGATACCAGATCTCGTCGGCCTGCATCACCCTCGCCAGTTGGTGTGTCACCATCAATACCGTTCCATTGAAATCGTCGAGGGTCTCGCCGAGCCGTGTTGCCGAGACCGGATCCAGGTTGGCATCGGCCTCGTCGAGCAACAGCAATCCCGGATGACCGAGCAGGGCACGAGCCCATGCGATGCGCTGACGCTGGCCGAAGGACAGGTTGCCACCGCCATCGCCGACGCGGGTCAGCCCCCCCTGGGGCAGCGACGCCAGCAGCTCGTCGACCCCGCACATGGCCTCCACCTGCTCACGCTCCCGCCTGCCGGCGCGCGGCTTGCGATAGACCAGGTTGCGTTCGATCGAACCGCGCAGCAGTGGCAGGTCCGGCGTCACCACGCCGAGGCGCGCACGCAGGTCCGACAGCGAATACTTTTGGACCGCGTGACCGTCGAGCAGCACTTCGCCGCCGTCGGCATCAATCAGCCGCGCGACCAGGCCCAGCACCGTCGACTTGCCCGAGCCGTTGGGGCCGACGATCGCGACCTTGCGCCCGGCGGCGACCCGTGCCGTGAAATCGTGGAGCGCATCGCCGACCGACACCTCCTGGAAATCGATCGCGATCGGCCGGCCCTGTTTGGGCAGCGTCGGCATCTCTTCGCCGACTTCGCGGATCGCCAGCTTCGGGGCCGCCAGGAACTCCTCGATCTTTGCCAGCGACACCAGCGCACTGCGCCAGTAGCCGAGCACCTGTCCGAGATCGCGAAAGGTCGGCGCGATCAGGCCTGCGACGGTCAGCGCACCGACCACGTCGGCCGGCTCGATCATGCCACGACCGACCTCGACGGCCCCGGCGAACAGCACCAGCGCGGAGGCCAGGGCACCGCCGAATTCGGCAGCCGAACGCAGCAGCGACATGCCGCGCATCTGGTCCACCATGGCATGGGCGAGCGCATCGGACTGCCGACCCAGCCGGCGCTTCTCGCGCGTTGCCTGATCGAAGACCTGGACCACGGCGATCGCGGCGATCCGGTCATTGACGTCGGCCGCGAGGCGCGCCTGCCGTCGCCGCGCCTCGCGTACGGCGGGCTCGACCCGGGTCGTCAGCCAGGCCAGTGCGAGTCCCGACAGCGCGAAGCCGCAAACCGCCGCGAAGGTCAGCCACGGATCGACCACGGCCAGCACGATCAACGCCAGCACCGCGGCGAGACCACCGACCGCCAGTCGCGGCAGGCCCAGGCTGACCCAGCGCCTGACACCCTTGACGTCGCCCATGAAGCGCAGCAGGGTGCCGCCCCGGCTGCGCGACTGCAGACGCCGGGGCGACTGGCCGACCAGGGCGTCGAACAGCGTCAGCCGCAACTCGGCCGCGTAGTGCTGCCCCATGCGCTCGGCCTGTACCCGCTCCATCGTCCTCAGCCACGCCAGGGCGCCGCCCGCGGCAATCAGCGCGACGATCAGCCAGCTGACCGCGCTGGCGACGTTCTGGCCCTGAACCGCGTGATCGAAGAAGGCATGCACCAGCCAGGCACTGGCCAGCGTCATCGCCGCCTGCGCCACGCCGATGCCGACCAGACGCGCGAGCATCCCGCGCCGGGGTCCGGCAAGCAGTTGCGGCGATCGGCGACGCATTACTGGGCGCCCCCGATCTGCAGCAGGGCCTGCCGTTCGGCGTAGCCGAGGTGCTCGGTGATCGCGGCATTCGACAGATCGTCGAGCCCGAGGACCGGCAGGCCGGTGACGGCAGCCGCCTCTCGCGCAGCCAGCGGCGACGCGGTCAGCACGCCGGTCGCGGCCCGCACCGGCAGGCCCAGCGCGCGCAGCCACTGCACGCCGCCGGCCGAGCCCATCGCGTCGCCGGCGGCGAACACCACCGCATCGACCGCATCGGCGTACTCCGGCGACTTGACGAGTTCCGCGGTCTCGCGCTGGAACAGGCCATCGGCGACTTCGAATACCACGACATCGACCCCGCTGGCGCCAAGATAGCCGATCAGCGTGTGCATCACGCGGACGACTTCTTCGCCGTCGGCGAGATAGGTCGAGGGCAGCCCGGCATCGGTGAAGTCCAGCACCGTCTCGGCGCCGGCGTCGTTCATCGACCAGACGTCGCCACCTGACCCGGTGCCGGTGACCTTGGCCGCCCCGACCCGCAAGCCGGCAGCCCGCAGGCCGCGGATGATCTGCGCCGCGGTCTCGGTCTTGCCTGCGTTCATCGAGGTGCCGAGCACCGAGATCACGAACGGACAGGCAGTCTGCGGGGCCGGCTCGGGGAGGGCGAAGTCGGCGAGGTTCAGGGCTTTGCCGTGGCGGTCGCCGACCAGTCCCAGCGGCTGCACCACGGTTGCATTCTTCATGCGCCCGTGCTTGGACATCACCATCGACGCGATGCCGCCGGCGGCCACCATCTGGCAGCGGCCCAGGTCCTCGGGCACCTGCGACTCGAACTGGTCGGGCGCATAGCGGTTGCCATAGGCGAGGACGATCTCGTCGCCGGGGTAGAGCCGGGCACGGCGACCGCTGACAAGTTCGAGGTGGCGATGCTGACCGATCTTCTCGACACGGCACAGCACCAGATCGCCGGCACGCGGCGCGATGTCGCCCGCGAGCAGTGTTGCGAACGCGCTGCGCGGCACGCGGCGGGTCGAGAAGGGCGTCTTCAGAGTTTCGATACGCTTTGCGTTGAGCAGGCTGATGTTCTGGCAGTTCATCTCGGTTCTCCAATGTTCGTGGGCAACTGCTGCAGCCGGTTCGATTCGCGGCCACCTGAACAGACAAGAGCATGTAGCGTGCCATGCAAGTGGGAAATTTTCCCATTCCAATTTATTCATGCACTTACTCTGGTTTCTCTGAATTCAGAGGGATTTGGTCGGCAGTCCCGTGGGGCATATCGCCAAGTTCTTGGGGGAAAAAATCCCCCAATTTCCCCACTCCCCCAGATTTCCCCCACGCGGCCGGGCATTCGCCCCGGCCTCGATGCCCCATCGGCACCGGTCGCGGCCGGCACCGCGGCAGTTGCCCGAACGTTGTAAGGTGGGCGATCGCCGACAGGTCTGAATCTGCGAGAGTCCACCGGAGCCCTGCATGCACGCCACCCTGCCGCTGCTCGCCAGCACGCGATTCCCGGCGATTCGCCGCCACGTCCTGGAAACGCTCCAGGTCAACCTCGGCTATCGATGCAACCAGAGTTGCGTCCATTGCCATGTCAACGCGGGACCGGGGCGGACCGAGGAGATGGACGCTGCCAATGTCGAAGCGGTGATCCGCTTCCTGCGGGCCAGCCCGCGCGTGAGCACGCTCGACCTGACCGGAGGCGCACCGGAACTGAACCGCCATTTCCGCCATCTCGTGGCGCAGGCGCGCGAACTCGGCCGGTCGGTCATCGACCGCTGCAATCTGACCATCCTTGAGGAGCCCGGGCAGGAGGATCTGGCGGCGTTTCTCGCCGCTCACCAGGTCGCCGTGGTGGCCTCGCTGCCCTGCTATCTCGAGGAGAATGTCGATCAGCAGCGCGGCAAGGGTGTGTTCGAGGCCAGCATCGGCGCCTTGCGACGCCTCAATCGCCTGGGCTACGGGCAGCCGGGCAGTTCCCTGCAGCTGAATCTGGTCTACAACCCCCAGGGCGCCAGCCTGCCGCCCCCGCAGGCGGCGCTCGAGGCGGCCTACAGGCGGTCGCTCGATGCGCGCTTCGGCGTCGTCTTCAACAGCCTGTTCACGCTGGCCAACATGCCGATCCAGCGCTTCGGCTCGACGCTGATTTCAAAGGGGGAGTTCAACCGCTACATGGGCCTGCTGAAGTCTGCGCACAGCGATGCCAATCTGTCGGCAGTGATGTGTCGATCGCTGATCTCGGTCGATTGGCAGGGCTACGTCTACGACTGCGATTTCAACCAGCAGCTCGGCCTCGGCGTCCCCGCCGGCCAGCCGCGCATCCATCTGTCGGACATCGTGGCTGCCGACGTCGAGCATCGGTCGATCCGGGTCGCCGACCATTGCTACGGCTGCACCGCCGGCCAGGGTTCGAGTTGCGGCGGCGCACTGTCCTGAGGGGGCCGGGATGACCGCTTTCACACCCCTGCAGGGCATCTTCTTCTGGGGCTTCCTGCTGGCGTTCGGTGGCCTGATGTATGTCCTGGCGCCACGCGTGCGCTCCGAATCCGGGTATTTCCAGGGCCACGACGAGGCCGGTCGCCCGGCCTCGCGCTGGGCGTTGACGGCAAGCGTGTTCATCAGCTGGATCTTCGCCAAGTCGGTCACCAATGCGGCCAATCTCGGTGCCGCATACGGCGTCGTCGGCGGACTCGCCTACGCCACCTACTGGCTGTCGATCCCGTTTGCCGGCTGGGTGATCTATCGCCTGCGGCGGCGTGACGGCGCAACCGGCATCGTCCCCTGGTTGATCGGCAAGTACGGGCGCGCCGCGGCCCTGGCCTTTGCCGCCGCGATCCTGGTGCGCCTGTTCAACGAGGTGTGGAGCAACACCGCGGTGGTCGGCGGCTACTACGGCGAGGCCGGGTCCGGGGCATTCATCGCCGCCGCCTTGCTGTTCACCGCCTCGGTTCTGTTCTACAGCCTGAAGGGGGGCCTGCGCAGCTCGATCTTCACCGACGGCATTCAGGCGGTCGTCTTCGTCGTCTTCCTGGCGCTGGTGCTGGCCTGGGTATTGCCCACCCACGGCCCGGCGCGCCTGCTGACCGAGGGCGAGCTGGCGCTGTCGATGGGCCTCGACCTGCTCTTGGTCGCCCTGCTGCAGGTGCTTTCCTATCCGTTCCACGACCCGGTACTGACCGATCGCGGCTTCATCACCGACGAGAAGACCATGCTGTGCGCCTTCACGATCGCCGGCGTGCTCGGATTCGTCGCGATCCTGGCGTTCTCGCTGGTGGGCGTGCAAGCGCGGCTCGAGGGGATCGCCGGCGGCGGCAACGTACCGGCGGCCCTGGCCCGCACGCTCGGCGCCTTCGGATTCTTCGCGATGGTCGCGGTGATGGTGTCATCGGCCGCATCGACGCTCGATTCGACCTTCACCTCGTTGTCGCGTGCGGTCGCCTGCGAGCTGCCCTTGCTGGCCGGACGCAAGCCGCCGCGACACGCCGTCGGCATCGGCGCGCTGGCGATGGTGGTGCTGGCGATCGTCGGCAATCTGCCGATGATGCTCGGCACCGACATCCTCAAGGCGACGACGATCAGCGGCACCATGGTGATCGGCCTGGCGCCGGTCTTCCTGCTCGCCGGCCGCGTCACGTACGCACCGCTGTCCTTCCACCTGTCGTTCTGGAGCGGCATGGTGCTCGGCGTCTTGCTGGCAATGGGCCAGATTCCGGCCGGCTGGGCGATCGGCGACGGCAAGTACGCGCTGTTGCTGGGCACCAACCTGTACGGTCTGGCGATCTGCTTCGTCGGCTTCCTGTTGCCGCTCGCACTGGGCCGGCGCCGCCCGGCGACGGCAGGGGCATCGTGAGCGCGGCAGGACGCGCCTGCCCGCTGCGCTACCGCTACGGCGCCTCGGCGATCGCCGAGGCACCGGCGATTGCCGCGACGACGCTGTACGTGGTCGGCGGTCTCTACGGCAACCTGGCCGCGCTCGATGCGCTGGCGGGGATGCTGGCGGCCGAGGACGAAGACGTCACGGTCTGCTTCAACGGCGACTTCCACTGGTTCGACGTCGACCCTCGCGACTTTGCAGCCGTCGACCGGCAGGTCGCGAAGCACGACGCGATCGTCGGCAATGTCGAGGCGGAACTGCTGGCCGAGGACGACTCGGCCGGTTGCGGCTGCGCCTACCCGGACGACGTCGACGATGCCACCGTGGCCCGCTCCAACCAGATTCACGCCCGGCTCAAGAAGACCGCGCGGCAGGACCGCGCGGCCGTCGCCCACCTGTCGCGACTGCCGATGATTCGGCGCTATCGCATCGCACAGATCGACATCGGCGTCGTCCATGGCGACGCGGACAGTCTCGCCGGCTGGCGCTTCGGCCTGGCTGCGATCGACGATCCGGACGACGCCCAGTGGCGCACCGACGTCTTCCGGCGAGCCGACGTGCAGCTGTTCGCCAGCAGCCACACCTGCCTGCCGCTGTTGCGCCGATTCGACGCCGACGGCAAACCGCGCGTCGTCATCAACAACGGCGCAGCCGGCATGCCGAATTTCCGCGGACGCCGCGAGGGCCTGGTCAGCCGCCTGTCGACGCGGGCATCACCGAACCCGCCCCTGTATGGCACGCGCATCGGCGCGCTGCACGTCGATGCCTTGCCGCTGCGTTACGATCACGATCGTTGGGCCGACCAGTTTCTGGCGAGCTGGCCCGCCGATAGCGCAGCGCACAAATCCTATTACCGGCGTATCCTGGACGGTCCGGCACACCCGCCGAGCCCGACAGGAATGCGCCATGAATGACCGACCACACTCGGACCCGCTCAGAAACGTCCTCCTGCTGCAGGGTGGCGGCGCGCTCGGTGCCTATCAACTCGGCGTGATCGAAGCACTGCTGGCCGGCGGCAAGACCCCCGAGTGGGTCGTCGGCACGTCGATCGGCGCGATCAACGGCGCCCTGCTGGCGGGCAACCAGCCTCATCGGCGACTCGAGCGCTTGCGAAGCTTCTGGGAAACGGTATCCCACGGCATGGCACGCGGCGACGATCCTGCCGCGGCCGGGCTGATCGGCCTGTGGCAGGCATGGCGAACCATCGTCGGCGGCCAGCCCGGCTTCTTCTTCCCGCGCGTCGGCAGTTACTTTCCGCTGGGCCTGCGCACCGATCCCGGCACCGCCAGCTACTACGATGTCGCGCCCTTGCGGCGGACCCTGGAGAACCTGGTCGATTTCGACTTCCTCGCACACTCGCCGATTCGCCTGTCGGTCGGCGCGGTAGACGTCGAGAGCGGCAGGATGCGCTACTTCGACAGCCGCAACGAGCGAATCGGTGTCGACCACATCCTCGCCAGCGGCGCGCTGCCGCCGGCATTTCCGGCCGTCGAGATCGGCGAGCAGCATTTCTGGGACGGCGGACTGTACTCGAACACGCCGCTCGAGCATGTGCTCGGCGACCGTCCGCGAATCAGCTCGCTGTGTTTCCTCACCACCCTGTGGCCGACCACCGGCAGCGCGCCCGACAACCTGCGCGACGTGCTCGAGCGAGCCAAGGACATCCAGTACGGCTCGCGCGACGAGACGCTGCTGCAGGTCGAATCCGAGGTGCACAAGCTGCGGCAGGCGGTCAGCCTGCTGGCCGGGCGGCTGCCGCAGACGCTCCACGACGACGAGACGCGGGCGGCGGCGGCGCTCGGCTGCGACAGCGTCTTCCACGTGGTGCGCCTGGAGGCGCCGCACCTGCCCGGCGAAGACCAGACCAAGGACATCGAGTTCGTGCCGGAACGGGTCCAGAAGCGCCGGCGTGCCGGCAGGGCCGATACCGAAGCGGCGCTTTCCGGGCGCGGCTGGATCGCCAGCGCCCCGCCGTTGCAGGGTCTCGCCATCCACAACCCGCGTGCCTGCAGCGTCGTCGGCTGAATCGACACCGGGGCGTGTTCGCGGTCGACGGCGCCAGACTGGCCGGCACCGGCGGCAAGACTCGCGAAAAGCGTCGCCCGAAGCTGAACGGGCGACCCGCCGATGGGCCCGGCGGACCGCCCGTCGATCCTGCGACGTGCGCGCTCAGTGCCGGTCGCAGTCCTCGAGGAAGCTCAGCAGTTCCTCACGCAGGGCGTAGTAGTCGGGGTGCTCGAGCAGCATCTTGCGCGTCCGCGGCCGCGGCAGGTCGATCTCCAGCACCTTGCCGACCCGGGCCTGGGGACCGTTGGTCATCATCACCACCCGGTCGGCGAGCAGGATCGCCTCGTCCACGTCGTGGGTGACCATCATCGCCGTCAGCTTGGTCCGGCTCCAGACTTCCATCAGCACTTCCTGCAGATCCCACCGCGTCAGCGAATCGAGCATGCCGAAGGGCTCGTCGAGCAGCAGCATCTTCGGCGACAGGGCGAAGGCGCGGGCGATGCCGACCCGCTGCTTCATGCCGTTCGACAGTTCGAAGGCCTTCTTTTCGGCCGCGTCGGCGAGACCGACCCGCGACAGGTAGTGGTCGACGATCGCGCGCCGCTCGGCCTTCGAGGCGTGAGGGTAGACCTGCTCGACGCCGAGCCCGACGTTTTCGCGCGCGGACAGCCAGGGCACCAGACTCGGCGCCTGGAAGACGATGCCGCGATCGGGACCGGCGGTGGCGACCTCCCGTCCGTCGAGGATGATGCCGCCTGAACTGACGTCGCTGAGGCCGGCCATCATCGACAGCACGGTCGATTTGCCGCAGCCGGAGTGGCCGATCACCGAGATGAACTCGCCCTTGCCGATCCACAGGTCGAAGTCCTCGACCACGGCCACCGGCCCCTTCTTGGTCGGGTAGACCTTGGTGACCTTCGAGAACTCGACGTAGCGCGCCGGATCCGGCGCCTGGATCAGCACCTCGCCGGGTCGGACGTGGCGGGCCAGGTACTCGCTGCTGGTGTTGGGCTCGACGCCCGGCAGCTCATGCACGTTGGAGGCGTTGCCGCCGTCCTGCATGCCGACCTGCATCAGGTAGCTGGTGACGTCGCGGCGGATGCGCTTGAACTCGGGGGAGTGGTTCATTTCGGTGCGATCGCGTGGTCGCGGGATGTCCACCTCGAACTCGGGCCCGAGGGTCGCGCCCGGGCCCGGGTTGAGCGGGATGATCCGGTCCGCCATGATGATCGCCTCGTCGACGTCGTTGGTGATCAGCACGACAGTCTTCTTTTCCTGCTCCCAGATGCGCAGGATCTCGTCCTGCAGGTTGGCGCGGGTCAGGGCATCGAGCGCCGACAGCGGCTCGTCGAGCAACAGGATCTCGGGGCTGGCAGCCAGCGCGCGAGCCACCGAGACGCGCTGGCGCATGCCACCGGAGAGCTCGGACGGGCGCTTCTCCAGCGCCGGCGTCAGATTGACCATCTCGACGTACTTCTCGACGCGGGCGGCACGTTCGGCCCGGGGCAGCTCGGCGAACACCTGATCGACCGCCAACGCAACATTCTGTCGCACGGTCATCCAGGGCATCAGCGAGTAGCTCTGGAACACCACGCCGCGCTCCGGCCCGGGGCCATCGACGGTGACGCCCTTGAGGGTGACGGAACCGGCGTCGGCCTCGATCAGGCCGGCGATCAGCGAGATCAGCGTCGTCTTGCCACTGCCCGAGAAGCCGACGATGGCGACGAACTCCCCCTCGCGGATCGACAGGTTGATGTCCTTCAGCACCGAGGTCGCGTGCTCGCCCGTGCCATAGGACTTGGACAGGCCTTCAAGTTGCAGAAAGGGCGTCTCGGCGAGACGCACCGGCGGGTGCGCCGGCTTCCGGGCCTCGTCGAGGGCCAGATCGCGCACGGGTTTTGGCATTGCTGCGGCCATGTCGAGTCCCTCCCCTTCAGCGGGCGTCGTCGCCGAAGCTGACCAGCTGCTGCAGCGTGTTCATGATTCGGTCGAGCACGAAGCCGACGAAGCCGATGGTGAACACCGCCACCATGATGCGACCGAGCGAATGCGAGCTGCCGTTCTGAAACTCGTCCCAGACGAACTTGCCGAGGCCGGGGTTCTGCGCCAGCATCTCGGCAGCGATCAGCACCATCCAGCCGACACCCAGCGACAGTCGCAGGCCGGTGAAGATCAGCTTCAGCGAACTCGGCAGCACGATCTTGGTGACCTTGGTCCACCAAGTCAGGCGCAGCACCTTGGAGACGTTGATCAGGTCCTTGTCGATCGAGGCGACACCCACCGCGGTGTTGATCAGGGTCGGCCACAGCGAGCACAGGGTCACCGTCACCGCCGAGACGATGAAGCTCTTCTCGAACATCGGGTCGGTGCTGACATAGACCGCGCTCACCACCAGCGTGACGATCGGCAGCCAGGCCAGCGGCGATACCGGCCGGAAGATCTGGATCAACGGGTTGAGCGCGATCTGGAAGGTCTTCGACAGGCCGCACAGGATGCCGAGGGGAATCGCCACCAGGGTGCCGATTGCAAAGCCGGTGAACACCGTATAGAGGCTGGTGACGATCTGGTCGAGATAGGTCGGCTTGCCGGTCCAGGGCCGGATCGTGACCTCGGCGTTCGGATCCTCGGCCAGCTTCTTGTCGTTACGCGCCTGCTGGCGTTCGTAGAAAGCCTCGGCCTTGGCTCGCTCGGCATGGTGCTCGTCGATCAGGCCGACTGCCTCCTCCCACACCTGTACCGGCCCGGGAATCGCCCCGAGACTGGTCTGGACGCCGGACGCAAGGATGCCCCACAACCCGAGGAAGATGGCCAGGGCCAGCACGGGCACACCGATCTGGCGCAGGATGTCCTTGAACTGCTCCTTCGGGTCCTCACCGGCGGCGAGCCGCACGAATGGGACGAACCAGGTGAATCCGGTCTTGTTCAGAAAATTTGCCGTCGCGTTCAGCATGGCGACACCTCCATGGAAGATGGGGTCTGCCGGGGCCACCCGGGCGGGGTGGCCACCGGGCTCCGGAATTACTTGACGACGTCCTTGCCCTTGAGGCCGATCTTGAGGCTGTCGATGTAGGCGTTGGGCTGGGTACCGTCATAGCTGATGCCGTCGATGAAGGCATCGGTGGCCGGCTTGAAGCCCGTCTCGGTGGCGAAATCCGGGAAGTCGGACGCCTTCAGCTTGCCCTCGGCGATCAGCGCCTTGGCCGCCTCGGCATAGATGTCCGGGCGATAGACCTTCTTGGCGGTGTCCATGTACCAGCTGTCCGGCTTGTACTCGGAGATCTGGCCCCAGCGGCGCATCTGGGTCAGATACCAGATCGCATCGGAGTAGTACGGGTAGGTCGCGTTGTAGCGGAAGAAGACGTTGAAGTCCGGCACCTGGCGCACATCGCCCTTCTCGTACTCGAAGGTGCCGGTCATGCTGTTGGCGATGACCTTGTAGTCGGCGCCGACATAGTTGGAGGCGGAGATGATCTTCGCGGCCTCCTTGCGGTTCTTGTCGTTCTCGGCATCGAGCCAGTACGCCGCGCGGATCAGCGCCTTGACCACCAGCTTGTGGGTGATCGGGTACTTGTCGTTCCAGGCCTGGGTGACACCGAAGACCTTCTCGGGGTTGTCCTTCCAGATCTCGTAGTCGGTGATCACCGGCGCGCCGATGCCCTTGAATACCGCCTGTTGGTTCCAGGGCTCGCCGACGCAGTAGCCATAGATGGTGCCGGCCTCCATCGTCGCCGGCATCTGCGGCGGCGGCGTCACCGACAACAGCACGTCGGCACTGATGGTGCCGGCGGTATCGCCTTTGTGGGGCGCGTAGTAGCCCGGGTTCATGCCGCCCGAGGCGAGCCAGTAGCGCAGCTCGTAGTTGTGGGTGGACACCGGGAAGACCATGCCCATCTTGAACGGCTTGCCTTCCTTCTTGTAGTCGTCGACCACTTCCTTCAGGTAGTCGGCCTTGATCGGATGCACCGGCTTGCCGTCGGGTTGCTTCGGCAGCTTGGTCTTGAGCTTCTCCATCACTTCGTTCGAGACGGTGATGCCGTTGCCGTTGAGATCCATCGAGAAGGCGGTGATGACGTCGGCCTTGGTGCCATAGCCGATGGTCGCGCCGAGGGGCTGGCCGGCCAGCATGTGGGCGCCGTCGAGTTCGCCGGAGATGACCCGGTCGAGCAGGACCTTCCAGTTGGCCTGGGCCTCGAGGGTGACGTACAGTCCCTCCTCCTCGAAATAGCCCTTCTCGTAGGCGATGGCCAGCGGCGCCATGTCGGTCAGCTTGATGAAGCCGAACTTCAGATCCGGTTTCTCCGGATCCTCCAGCGCCAACGCCTGCTGGGAGGAAACCACAAGGGTCAGGGCGGCCGCCAGGGACCGGACCACGCACTTGATGCCGCGACCGACCGTCTGGTTCGAATCTGTCTTCTTCATCTTTCAGGACTCCATGTCAATGCTTTCGAAGCGCTCGCCCGATGGCAGGCCGCGAAAAAAAACGCCCACAACGGCACCACACCGCGGTGCACACTTGTGGACGCCTTTGTCCGGGTCGGCCCGCCGTGGGCCTGGATTCAATGCCGTGCCCGCGAACGCCAACCGGCATCCTCGCGAGGTCGCCATCCGCCGTTGGACGACGCCTGACGCTTCGGGCTCACGACCCCTTCAGCAAGGCCCGTGCCAATGGGCGCCGCGATCGCACCGGCAACTGGGCCTGCTGCCGCGAAAGTCCAGTGATGGCGAGGCCCGCACCGAGCCCCCGCATGTCGCAGCGCAGCAGCGACGGCCGAAGACACGCCGCATGAGCGCGTTGTGACTAGGCTGGCGGGCAGCCAAGACACACTGCGGCGCACTCGATTGGGGCCAACACCGACCCCGATGCACCGTGCCCGGGCGCACATCGGACACGATTTGCGCAGCGCAGCGTCAATCCGCCAGGAACGATTCTTGTTTCTATTTCGTGACGGGCCGGCATGGGCCACCCGCGAAGCCGGAGAAACCGCTTGAAGACCTTCATCCAGATTACCGAGGTATGGGTGCCCAACCGAAACCGGGATGCGCTCGAGTTTCACTCTGGCCTCTATGGACCCCACCAGAGCTTCCGGCTGGCCAGCGAGCGGATGCACTTCGGCATCGACGAGGGCCTGCCCGGCAAGGCCTGGGCATCACGCCATCCGATCGTGCTGAAGGACCTGCAGCACTCCTATTTCCTTCGATCCAGGCAAGCGCAGGAAGCCGGCCTGACCTGTGCCATTGCGCTTCCGGTGTTCGCCGGCGAACACCTGCTGGCCGTGCTGGTCATGTTCTGCGCCCAGGACGAGGAGTCGGCCGGCGCCGTCGAGGTCTGGCACAACGCCGAAGACAAGGGCCCGGAGCTGACCCTGGAGGACGGCTACTACGGCATTCTCGATGGATTCGAATTTGCCGCCCGGCATACGCGCTTTCCCCGGGCCTCGGGCCTGCCGGGCATCGTCTGGGACGCCAATCTGCCGCTGATCGTGTCCGACCTGGGCCACAACAAGCGCTTCCTGCGCCGCGACGACGCGCGCACCGCGGGCTTGTGTACCGGTCTCGGGCTACCCTCGCCGTATCTGCCGGGCCACACCTACGTCGTCTCCTTCCTGTCCGCGCTCGGCACACCGATCGCCCGCCGCTTCGAGATCTGGGTGCCGTCGCAGGAACACGACGGCCTGCGACTGCATTCCGCGCATTGCGACAGCGATCGCCAGTTGCCGGAGCGCCTCGGCGACATCACCATCGAGCGCGGACTCGGCGCCCTCGGCCGCGCCTGGTTCACCGGCATCCCCACCATCACCGAGAATCTCGCCGAAGACAGCTCGCCGAATGCGCGGGCGGCAGCGGAATTCGGCCTGACGTCGATGGTGTCGATACCGATACTGAATGACGGCGCCACGGTCGCCATCGTCGGCCTCTACCTCTAGCCGCACATCGCCGTCATCGCTGCGACGCCCTGGTCGCCGGCGGCGCACTACCGCCGGATCCGGCCGGTCAGCGCGATCCGCCGACGCCGCCGCGCTCGCGTCGGACGAACTCGCCGAAACGCAGGTCGGTGTTCATGATGTGGCCGACCAGCCATTTCTGCAGAAAGCGAACGACCTGGGTCAGATCGAGGATCTCGCCACGGTTGATCTGATCGCGCAGGGCTTCGACGCGCTCGGAGAATGCCTGGTGTTGCGCCAGGTGGCGCGCCGCATCGTCGCCGCAGGCGTCGATGTAGCCAAAGGTGTGCATCAGCCCCTGCTCCGCGTCGAAGTGGTACAGCGTGTAGCTCAGCAGGTCGCGCGTGATGCGTTCGGCCAGCTCGTCGCTGGCGCCGTCGGGCAGATGGGCGATGACCTCGTTGAGCGTGCTGACCAGCACCCGGTGTTGGCGGTCGATCTCCTCGATTCCGGTCAGCATCGAGTCGTTCCAGCGAATCGGCTTCGGCATGGGTTCGGCTTCCGTACGTGCCCGGCCCGCCGCCACGGCGCCGGGTGCCAGTTCGGCGAAGCCTGCATGATACTGGATCGGTTCCCGGCCGGGCCGCCCACGCCGACAGGCTGTCGATTGACAGCCGACCTTGGAGCGGCGAGCCTTGGCCCGCCCACATCCACCGCTTCGCCATGGCCGACCACCAGGAAATCCGCCGCAACGTCTGGCTCTCGGATGCCGGCGGAGTGCGCTATCACTTGCGCGCACTGTGCCACCGGCGCCGCCGCTGGCGCGCCTTTCGCGACACCGTGGCGACGTGGTTCGCAGCGTGGCGCCCACCCTGCCAGCGCCTTGTGCTGGTCGGTCCGAGTGCCGGCCATACCTTGCCCTTGGCCCAAATGCACGGATTCTCGGAGATCGTCGCGCTCGAGCCCGATCCGGTCGCGCGGCGCTGGCTGGCATGGCGCGCGCACCACCTGCCACTGCACTTCGATGCCATCGACGTGCTGTCCGGTGCCACGCCGCTGCGCCCGCTGCGGACGGCTTTTCCCGACGCGGCAGTGCTGTTCTGCAACGTCCTCGGCCAGGTGGCACCGGCCGGCGGCGGGCGCTGGCACGAGCGACTGGCCGACTCGCTGGCCGGGCACCACTGGGCCAGCTACCACGACGTGATTTCGACCGACGTCCGACCGCTTGCCGGCGCGGGCCCGATGTCCTGCGACGCGCGGCGGCTGGAGACCGTGCTCGAGCGATTCTGGCCTGGCGGCCAGCTCGCGCTGGTCGACCACGAGACCTTTCGCCTGGCCGGTCCGTCGCAGCCGGCCGACTACGCGCTATGGCCGCTCGGCCCGGATCGGTGGCACCTGATCGAGTGGGTGGTCCACCGACCGCCGGTCGGGATCGGCCCGGTCGGTGCCGCGGACCGAACGCCGCTTACGCCGCCACCGGATCCATGAAGCGCCGTGGATCGATGTTCCAGCGCCGCGGTGACTCGTCCGACACGATGCGGTCGCTGCAATTCGCCTTGCTGAGATCGACGACGTCGGGCGTGGTATAGGCGTTTGCACGGACGTTGAAGAAGGTGCGCACCATCGGCTTCAAGGCGTCTTGCGACGACTGGGCGATGACGACGCCAAGGCGCCCGGATTCGAGGCGCACGAGGCTGCCCACCGGATAGATGCCGACACAGCGCATGAAGGATGCCAGGAGCTTCCTGTCGAAATGGTTGATGCTCCATTCCCACATCTTGCGCAGCGCCTCGGTCGCCGGCATGCCCTTGTGGTAGCAGCGATCCGCAGTGATCGCGTCGTATACATCGACGATCGCCGCCATCCGCGCCATCGTGCTGATCTCTTCCCCGGCCAGGCGATCGGGATAGCCACTGCCGTCGATGCGCTCGTGGTGATGCCGGGTGATGTCCAGCGCAACCTCGCCGACGCCGCCAATGCCGAGCAGGATTTCGTGACCGTCTCCCGGATGGCGCCGGATCAGGTCGAACTCCTCGTCGGTCAGCCGCCCCGGCTTGTTGAGCACCTCCTCGGGCACCAGCATCTTGCCGATGTCGTGCACCAGGCCGCCGATGCCGGCTTCCCGCAGTTCGTCGGCCGGCAACCCCAGGGACCGTCCGAAGGTGATCATCAACGTGCAAACGCTGACCGAATGCTGGAAGGTGTAGTCGTCCTTGTTCTTGATGCCGACCAAGCCGAGCAGGGCGTTGCCGTTGCTGAGGATCGATTCGGTGACGGCATCGACCAGCGGTTCGACGTTCTCGAGCGAAACCGCCCTGCCGAGCCGAACGTCGCGCATCATTTCGCGCACGACGCGGTTGGCCTGGGCGTGGATGCCCCGGGCCCGCGGCATCTCCTCGGCCAGGGTTCGTTCGCGCACCGGTTCCTGCGCCTGCTCGACGGCTTCCTCGATTTCCTGCTGTACCACCTGCTGGACCTCGGCCGCGGCCACTCCCTCGGCATCGTCGAGGCCGCGCGCGGTGTCGATATAGACCTCTCGGATGCCGGCCTCGCGAAAGCGGTCGACGTCCTTTTCGTTCTTCAGCAGGAAGCTGCGGCGCCAGAACGGATGGGACATCCAGTCACCGCAGATGTCCTGGATGTACATGCCACTCTTGAGGCGCTCGATCGGAATCTTCTTCTGCATCGCCGGAAAGCCTTTCACTTTGCATGGCGTCTACGGCCGGGCGAAGACGGCCTTGATGGTGGAATCCGGACCACGCCGCCCGAATCCACGAACGACCCGACAACCGGCCGTGAGGTCCGGCACGAATGCACCGCGGTCGCCCCCGTGTGCGCCGCACTCGGGCGCATCGGTCGGCCGTTTCGGGGATAATCCGGGCTTTTCGCACCGCAGCATCACCGATGGACATCCTGCTCATCCTGAAAGCAGCCGCGCTCGGCGTCATCGAGGGGCTCACCGAATTCCTGCCGGTGTCCTCGACCGGCCACCTGATCATCTTCGGCGACCTGCTCTCCTACAATGACGAACGCAGCAAGGTATTCAAGATCGTGATCCAGCTGGCGGCGATCCTGGCCGTGTGCTGGGACTACCGTGAACGCGTCATCGGCGTCGCCACCGGCATCGGCCGCAGGCCAGACGCCAACCGCTTCGTGCTGAATCTGTTCGTCGGCTTCCTGCCGGCGGCGGTGCTCGGCCTGCTGTTCTACAGCATCATCAAGCACTATCTGTTCAATCCGCTGACGGTGGCCATCGCACTGATCGTCGGCGGCCTGCTGATCCTGTGGATCGAACGCGGCCACTACCATCCCGAGGTCGACACCGTCGACCGGATGCGCTGGCCGCTCGCCCTCAAGGTCGGATTCGCGCAGGCGATGGCGATGATTCCCGGCGTCTCGCGCTCCGGTGCGACCATCATGGGCGGGCTGCTGCTCGGCCTGTCGCGCAAGACTGCGGCCGAGTTCTCGTTCTTCCTGGCGATACCGACGATGCTGGCCGCCACCGCCTATGACGTCTATCGCAATCGCGCGCTGTTGAGCCTGGACGATGCCGCGGTATTCGGCGTCGGCTTCGTCTGCTCCTTCCTTGCCGCGATGGTGGCGGTCAAGGCCTTCGTCCGCTATGTTTCGCACAACAGCTTCGCGCCCTTTGCCTGGTACCGGATCGCCTTCGGGCTGTTCGTGCTGGGCAGTTGGCAGTTCGGCTGGGTGGACTGGAGCACGTCGTGATTTTCTACCTGCACGGGTTTCGTTCGGCGCCGGCGTCCCACAAGGCCACCCGGCTGCGCGAACACATGCAGGGTCGAGGGCTCGTCGAGCACTACTGGTGTGAGCAACTCTCGCATGTACCGGCCGAAGCGGTGGCACAGATCGACGACGCCCTCCAGCGGATCGGTGGGTCGCCGACCCTGGTCGGCAGTTCGCTCGGGGGCTACTACGCCACCTGGTTCGCCGAGCGCTACGACCTGCGGGCGGTGCTGGTCAATCCGGGGGTGCTGTCGTATCTGTCGCTGGAGCCATGGATCGGCGTGCTCGACAATTTCTTCACCGGCGAGACCTTCGAGTTCACCCGCGAGCACATCGCGCAGTTGCGGGCGATCGAAGTCGAAGCCATCACGCGGCCGTCGCGCTACTGGCTGATGGTCGAAACCGGCGACGAAGTGCTCGACTACCAGCACGCGGTCGCCAAGTACGTCGGGGCGCGCCAGACCGTGCTCGAAGGCGGCGACCACAGCTTCACGCGCTGGGACGACTACCTCGACGAGATCCTCCGCTTCGCCGGTCTTGCGCGATGAGCGGATTCGATGCAGAGCGCTTCAAGGCCAACGAGCGCGCCGGCTTCAACCGCATCGCCGGGCGCTATCTGGCCGGCGCTGCGGCGCGCCAGGCACTGCAGCAGGCGCTGGTCGATCTCGCCGACCCCGCGCCCGGCGAGTGCATCCTGGACATCGCCAGCGGTCCCTGCCTGCTGGCAGCCGACGCCACCGCCCGGGTCGGCAGCACGGGCCTGGTGGTGGCCAGCGACATCGCCGAGGCAATGCTCGCCTGTGGTCGCGACGCGCTGCCGCCCGAGCACCTCGAGGCGATGGTTCATTGCGCGGCCGATGCAGAGACGCTGCCGTTTGCCAACGATCGCTTCGACCTCGTCACGATCGGCCTCGGCCTGTTCATCCTGCCGGATCCGTCTGCGGCACTGGCGGAAGTCAGGCGGGTGCTGGTGCCCGGCGGCCGGCTGGCGCTGTCGGTGTGGGGTCCGGCCGACGACGTGCCGCTGATCAGCCACGCCCAGGCCTGCATCGCTCGCCTGCTGCCGCCACCCCGCGTACCGCGGCCATCGGTGTTCCGCTTCGGCGAGGCGCCGGTGCTGCGCCGCTTGCTGACCGATGCCGGCTACGCCACGGTCCGCACCGCGGACTACCGGCTGGACTGCCGTTTTGCAGATGCCGGCGACTACTGGCAGGCCTTTCTCGACCTCGCCGGCGGTGCCGCCGAAGCGATCGCACGACTGCCGGAGGCAGTCGGCCGCAGGCTCGCCGACGAGGTCGCCCAAGACCTGCAAGCCTGCCGCGAGGGCGATGGCTACGCCACCCGTAATCGGGTGTTGCTGGCGCTGGCGCACAAGTGAACGAAGCCCCCCGGCGGTCGGCGCTCGTCGCGATCGTCACCGCCTTCGCGATCTGGGGGCTGTCACCGCTCTACTTCAAGGCGGTCGCGGCCCTGCCGGCGGAAGACATCGTCGCCCACCGGGCCTTGTGGTCGGCGCTGCTGCTGGCCACGGCACTGACCGTCACCGGCCGCATCGGCGCCGTCCGGCGCCAGCTCGCGGCGCACCCCGGGCTCGGCGCGACGCTGGTCGCCACGGCGCTGCTGAACGGGGCCAACTGGCTCGCCTTCGTCTGGGCGATCAATGCCGGCCGCACCCTCGAAGCCAGCCTCGGATACTTCATCAATCCACTGTTCAGCATGCTGCTCGGTGCACTGCTGCTCGGCGAGCGCCTGCGGCCTGCCCAGCGACTGGCCGTGGCGATCGCCTTTGCCGGCGTGATGCTGCGCGTCTGGCAGGTCGGCAGCCTGCCGTGGATCGCACTCTTCCTGGCGCTCACCTTCGGTCTCTACGGACTGTTGCGCAAGCGCGCGCCGGTGGACCCGGTCGCCGGTCTGCTGGTCGAGACGACGCTGCTCGGCATGCCCGCCCTCGCCTGGCTCGGCTGGCAGGCGCAGCACGGACGAATCGACCCCGAAGTGATCCTCGGGCTCGGCCATCTGCTGCCGATGGCCGGCCTGATCACCGCCGTACCGTTGATGCTGTTCGCCTACGGCGCCCGCCGTCTGCCACTGACCACGGTCGGCTTTGCCCAGTACCTCGCCCCCAGCCTGAGCTTCGTCCTGGCGGTCTGGATCTTCCACGAACCCTTCGACAGTGGGCGGCTCGGCGCCTTCGCGCTGATCTGGGCGGCCCTGGCCGTCTACTCGGCCGATCTCTGGCGAGCCTCGCGGCAGCGGGCCCGGGCATCCGGTACACTGGCGGGCTAGTCCGGAGTCATCGATGTACGTACTTTTCGAAGAGGACGGTCATTTCAAGGCCGGCACCATCCTGCAGGACAGCGGCGCCTCGCTGCAGGTCGAGAACACCCACGGCAAGCGCCTGAAGCTGAAGGCGGGCCATGCGCTGTTGCGCTTCGACAGCCCCGCGCCGCAGTCGCTGCTCGAGCAGGCTCAGGCCGAATCGGCGGAACAGGACGTGCCCTTCCTGTGGGAGGTCTGCGGCGACGACGAATTCGGCTTCGAGGAATTCGCCAAGGAATATCACGGGCGACCACCGAGCGCAGTCGAATCGGCGGCGGTGCTGATGGCCCTGCACGGGGCACCGGTGTATTTCCATCGCAAGGGCCGCGGCCGCTACCGCAAGGCGCCGACCGAGATCCTGCAGGCGGCGCTGGTCGGGCTCGAGAAGAAGAAGCAGCAGGCCGAGGCGGTGGCCCGGATGCGCGACACCCTGCTCGAAGACCGGCTGCCGGACGAGTTCGTGCCGATGCTCGACCAGATCATGTTCCGGCCCGACCGCAACCGTCTCGAAGTCAAGGCGCTGGAGGCAGCCAGCGTCGACGCCGGCCTGTCGGCGGCGCGCCTGTTGCTGCGTTGCGGCGCAGTAGCGTCGTCCCACGATCTGCACTTCGGCCGCTTCCTGTTCGAGCACTTCCCGGACGGCACCGGATTTCCGGCCGACGTAGACGTCGCGCTGCCGGACGACCTGCCGCTGGCAGCGGTCGAGGCATTTTCGATCGACGACGCCACGACCACCGAGATCGACGACGCATTCTCGGTGACGCCGAGCGCCGACGGCGGCTGGCGCGTCGGCATCCACATTGCGGCACCGGCACTCGGCTTCGGCCGCGGATCGCCGCTCGATGCGCTCGCCCGGGCGCGCCTGTCCACGGTGTACATGCCCGGCCGCAAGATCACGATGCTGCCCGATCCGGTGGTCGAGCGCTTCACGCTGTCGGCCGGTCACACGCGGCCGGCGCTGTCGCTGTATCTCGACCTCAGCCCGGCGCTGGCGGTCACCCGCCACGAAACGCGGATCGAGCAGGTGCCGGTGGTCGCGAACCTGCGCCACCACGACATCGAGCCACTGTTCAACGAAGAGAGCCTGACCAGCAGTCATGCCGCAGACTATCCGTGGAAGCGCGAACTGACGCTGCTGTGGGAACTGGCGACGGTTCTCGAAGCCGGCCGCGGCAAGGCCTCGAGCCAGCCCCAGCAGACCGATTTCAGCTTCTACGTCGACTGGCAGAGCGAGAGCCGCGACGGCCCGGGTTTCGTCACGATCACCGAGCGCCAGCGGGGCTCGCCGATGGACAAGCTGGTGGCCGAGATGATGATCCTGGCCAACGCCACCTGGGGCAAGCTGCTCGCCGACAGCGGGGTCTCCGGGCTTTACCGCGTGCAGGCCGGCGGCAAGGTGCGGATGTCGACGGTCAGTGGCCCGCACGAAGGGCTCGGCGTCGATTCCTACGCCTGGAGCAGCTCGCCGTTGCGCCGGTACGTCGATCTGGTCAATCAGTGGCAATTGCTGGCGACGCTCCGTGGCGAAGAACCGCCGTTCGCCGACAAGTCGCCCGACCTGATGGCGGCGATGCGCGACTTCGAACTGACCTACGCCGCGTACGCCGAATTCCAGCGGATGATGGAGCGCTACTGGTGCCTGCGCTGGCTGCGTCAGAACGATGTCGGCGAGGTCGTCGCCCGCGTGCTGCGCGACAACGTGGTTCGGCTCGAGCATGCGCCCTTCGTGTTCAAAGTGCCGTCGATGCCGCTGCAGTTGCCCGGCAGCCGGGTGCGGCTGGCGATCACCGGCAGCGACCTGATCGACATCGAACTCGACGCCCGTTTCGTCGACATCCTGTCGGAACCCAGCGACGACGAACTGGCCTCGGAACTGGAACTCTGAATCGATGCCCCGCCAGCGCGCCCAGCGTTCGCGTTCCAGCACCTTGCCGTCACCGGTGACGACGAGCCAGTACGCGCTGCATTTCGCGATCTTCGTGTCGATCCTGGTGCACGGCCTGGTCCTGTCGATCCGCTTCAAGCTGCCCGAACTCGACACGCCGTTCCGCGACCGGGGCCTCGAAGTGGTGCTGGTCAATGCCCGCCACGAACGGCCCGCGGACAAGCCCGAAGCCCTCGCCCAGGCCAATCTCGATGGCGGCGGCAACACCGATGCCGACGTCAAGGCGGCCAGTCCGCTGCCGGCCAAGCAGCAGGACGTCCGCGGCGACGCCCTGCTGCAGGCCCAGCGCCGGGTGCAGCAGCTCGAGGCCGCGCAGCGCGAGTTGCTGACCCGGGCCAAGGCCGAGACCCGGGTCGTCGTCGAGCAGCAACAGCAACAGCAACCCGAAGAAGCACGCGTCTCCGGCCAGGACCTGCTCGACAGTGCAGCGGCGATCGCGCGGCTCGAGGCCCGGGTCGAGAAGCGCCTGCAGGAGTACGCCAAGCGACCCCGCCGCAAGTTCATCGGGGCGCGCACCAAGGAGTACCGCTTCGCCCAGTACGTCGAGGACTGGCGGCAGAAGATCGAGCGCGTCGGCACCTTGAACTACCCCGAAGCCGCCCGCGGCAAGGTCTACGGAAGCCTGCTGCTGTCGGTCATCCTGCGCGCCGATGGCAGCGTCGTGAAGATCGACGTGATCCGCTCCAGCGGCCACGACATCCTCGACGGTGCTGCCCGACGGATCGTCGAACTGGCGAGCCCATTTGCCGAATTTCCGCCCGCCATCCGACGCGACACCGATCAGCTCGAAATCGTGCGCACCTGGAACTTCACCAATGCGGACACCCTCACCGCCCAGTAGCGCATTCGCTTCGTCGGGTCGCAGGATGATGGCGGGTCGGGCATCGAACGGATGCACCGTTCGCCTGCCGCGTCGGCGAACGGGCCAAACTGCGCAAGCCGGGGGGGCGGCGAGGCGGCCGGGCGGCGGCCATTGCCGGCCGCGGCGCCGAGGAACGTCGTGCGCCGGCTGATACGATGGATCGGCATCACGCTGCTCGGCGTGGTCGCGCTGACGGTGCTGGTACACGCGGTGATCATGGCCCAACTGATCTGGTGGAGCCGGTTCGACCCGGCGCGCACCAGCTTCATGGAGCTGCGCCTGGAGGCCATGCAGGCCGACGATCCGGACGCCCGCCTGGCCCATCGCTGGGTGCCCTACGAGCGCATCTCGGACCACCTGAAGCGGGCGGTGGTCGCTGCCGAGGACGACAAATTCGTCGACCACGAGGGCTTCGACTGGGAAGGCATCCAGCGCGCGATCGAACGCAACCAGCGCCGCGGCCGGCCGGCCGCCGGCGGCTCGACGATCAGCCAGCAACTGGCCAAGAACCTGTTCCTGTGGCCAGGCAAGAGCTACCTGCGCAAGGCCGAAGAGGCCCTGATCACGCTGATGATCGAATCCCTGTGGTCGAAGCGGCGCATCCTCGAGGTCTACCTGAACGTCGTCGAATGGGGCGACGGCGTGTTCGGGGCCGAGGCCGCAGCCCGCCACTACTACCGCATCCCGGCCGCGGATCTGGGCCCGGCCGAAGCCGCCCGGCTGGCGGTGATGCTGCCCAATCCGCGCCGCTACGAGCGCGAGTTCGGTCCGAGACTCGCGGCCCACGCCGAGCGCGTCCGACGGCGAATGCACCGCTCGGAGATCCCCTAGCAGGTCGTACTTCGGCATGCCTGGCATCGGTCGCGGCAGTCGGCGGCCGAAAACCACGGGCGCACTGCGTCGCGGACTCGCGACAAGCGCCCCAAAGCCCGTAGAATCCCCCTTTACGCGCCGCAACATCGCAACGGGCCGCTGGCAGGGCCCGAGATGGCGGCGACAGCCGCCGCGTCCCCCGTACCGGTCGCGCCGCCTCGATGGCGGCCGACACGCTCCGTATCGAATGAGGATCATGGCCGAAGCCGAACAGCCCCGCTCCCGCGACGATGTCCAGCAGCAACTCAAGGAGGTGCAGGACCTGCTCGGTCGTCATCGTCTGGTCGAGGATCTGGTCCACCGCCAGGAGATGCCTCGCCACGACCTGGTCGAGGGACTGGTGCACAAGCAGCATGTCACCGAACTGACCGAGCGCCTGGACGCGCTCCACCCGGCCGACATCGCCGACCTGCTCGAAACCCTGCCGCTCGACGAGCGCCTGTTCGTCTGGGAGCTGGTGCGTGCCGAGCGCGACGGCGACATCCTGCTCGAAGTCTCGGATGCCGTGCGCGAATCGCTGATCGAGACGATGGCGCCGGAGGAGCTGAAGGCTGCCGCCGAGACCCTCGACGCCGACGAGCTGGCGGATCTGGCGCCCGATCTGCCGGAAGAGGTGATGGAGGACGTCTACCTCTCCCTCGACCTCGAGGAGCGCGCCCAGTTGCGCGCCGCGATGTCCTATGCCGAGGACGCGGTCGGTGCCCTGATGGAATTCGAGATGGTCACGATCCGCGAGGACGTGAGCCTCGAAGTGGTGCTGCGCTACCTGCGGCGCTTCGAAGAGTTGCCCGACCATACCGACCAGCTGTTCGTGATCGACCGCTCCGAACAGTTGCGCGGCGTGCTGCCGATCAATTCGCTGCTGATCAACGACCCCGAGTGCACCGTCTCCGAAGTCATGATCTCGGAGCCCTTGACCCTGCGACCGGACGACAAGGCCGAAGACGCGGCCAGCGCCTTCGAGCGCTACGACCTGGTCTCGGCGCCGGTGGTCGGCACCGAGGGCCGCCTGATGGGGCGGGTGACCGTGGCCGACGTCGTCGACTTCATCCGTGAAGACGCCGATGCCGAGATCCTCAGCCACGCCGGCCTGCGCGAGGGAGAGGACATCTTCGCGCCGGTGCTGGACTCGGTAAAGAACCGCTGGGCCTGGCTGGCCGTCAATCTGGTCACCGCCTTCGTCGCATCGCGGGTGATCGGCGTCTTCGAGGGTTCGATCGAGAAGCTGGTGGCACTCGCCGCGCTGATGCCGATCGTCGCCGGCATCGGCGGCAATTCGGGCAACCAGACGATCACGATGATCGTGCGGGCGATGGCGATGGGGCAGCTCGGCGGGGACAGCGCGGTCCGCCTGCTGAAGAAGGAAACCGGCGTCGCCCTGTTCAACGGCGTGGTGTGGGGCAGCCTGCTCGGCGTTGTCGCGTGGCTGCTCTACGGTGGCTGGCAGCTCGGGCTGGTGATGACCGCGGCGACCACGCTCAATCTGTTGCTGGCGGCGGCGATGGGGGTGTTCATCCCGATGACGATGCAGCGCCTGGGTCGCGACCCGGCACTCGGCTCGAGTGTGCTGATCACCGCCTGCACCGACTCCGGCGGCTTCTTCATCTTCCTCGGCCTGGCGACCCTGTTCCTGGTTTGAGCGGCAGCGCTTGCGCTATTGGTCGCGCTGCAACCTGCCGGGCGCGGATTCCTTGATCAGCAGCGCGAACGCCCCCCGGGTCACCGCCTCGGCTCGGGTGCCGCCCATCAGTCGCCGGCGGTAGTGGAAGGCCATCACGACGCCCATCAGGCGGAACACGAACAGATCGACGTCGAGATCGCGGTCGAATTCGCCGGTGTCGACGCACAGGCGGATGGTGCGCGCCAGTTCGCGCTCGAGGCGGGTGAAGTGCCTGACCACTGCTGCCTTCACCGGCCCCGGTCGGTCGTCGAATTCGTGGATCGCGCCTTCCAGCGGACAGCCGCCGTCCCAGCCACAGCGCTCGACCCAGGTCAGCCAGTTGTCGATCAGCGCATTGAGCCGCGCGAGCCCTCTCGGCGCCTCGAGTGCCGGCCGATACACCAGCACCGCGAAGCGTTCCGCTGCCGCCTCGATGGCGGCGATCTGCAACTCCTCGCGCGAACCGAAATGCCCGAACAGGCCGCTCTTGGACATCCCCACGCGATCGGCCAGCGAACCGATCGACAAGGCTTCGAAGCCCTGGACGCAGGCCAGCGCGACGGCTGCGTCGAGAATCGTGCTGCGCGTTCGCTCACCCTTGCTCGTTGTCATGTCCGTTGTTCCGCTTGGTCGATGGAGCCGCCGCGGCAAGCCCGGCCGTCATCCGGCCATGCCGGCAAAGACCTGGTCGGCGGCGGACACCGTCAGGTCGATATCTTCTTCGGCATGGGCGGCCGAGACGAACCCCGCCTCGAAGGCCGACGGCGCAAAATAGTGCCCGGCTGCCAGCATCGCGTGGAAGAACCGGTTGAAGGCGTCGCGATCGCCGGCCATCACGTCAGCATAACCCGTGGGGCAGTCCGGCGAAAAGTACAGGCCGAACATGCCGCCCACCGACTGGGCGCTGAAGGTCACGCCGTGGCGCGCCGCCGCCGCGGTCAGGCCGTCGACCAGACGCGACGTGCGCGCCGCCAGATCCTCGTAGAAGCCATCCGCCCCGGTCAGTCGCAGCGAGGCCAGCCCGGCCGCGACCGCCACCGGGCTGCCGGACAGGGTGCCGGCCTGGTAGACGCTGCCCAGGGGCGCGATCCGTTCCATGATGTCGCGCCGGCCGCCGAAGGCGCCGACCGGCATGCCGCCGCCGATCACCTTGCCCAGCGTGGTCAGGTCCGGGGTCACGCCGAAGAGACCCTGGGCGCCTCGCGGACCGACGCGGAAACCGGTCATCACCTCGTCGAAGATCAGCACCGCGCCATGGGCCGTACACAGCCGCCGCAGCTCGTGCATGAATTCGTCGCTCGGCCGCACCAGGTTCATGTTGCCGGCCACCGGCTCGACGATCACCGCGGCGATCTCGTCGCCACGCGCCGCGAACACCTCGGCCAGCTGCGCCGGGTGGTTGTAGTCGAGCACGATCGTATGCTTGGCAAAATCCTCCGGAACACCGCCGGAAGACGGGTTGCCGAAGGTCAGCAGGCCTGAACCGGCCTTGACCAGCAGGCAGTCGGCGTGGCCGTGGTAGCAGCCCTCGAACTTGACGATGGCATCACGGCCGGTGAAGCCGCGCGCAAGCCGGATCGCGCTCATCGTCGCCTCGGTGCCCGAACTGACCAGCCGCACCATGTCGAGGCTGGGCAGGCGCTCGCACAGCAGTTCGGCAATCTCGATCTCGGCCTCGGTCGGCGCACCGTAGGACAGCCCACGCTCGGCGGCTCGCTTGACTGCGTCGACGACCTCCGGGTGGGCATGGCCGACGATTGCCGGCCCCCACGAACCGACGTAGTCGACATAGGCCTGGCCGTCGGCGTCCCACACCCGGCACCCGTCGGCCCGCTCGATGAAGCGCGGATCGCCACCGACCGAGCGAAATGCCCGCACCGGAGAATTGACGCCGCCGGGAATGCTGCGCTGGGCGCGCTCGAACAGTTGCTGGTTACGGCTCATGCGAATGGTCTCCTGTCATTTCATTGATCGTCCCGGTGGCGCGAACGCCGCTCGAACAGGGTCCGGTAGGCGGCAGCCCGGCCTGCCGGCGACGGGTGCTCGAACACGTCGCTGATGACCGCCAGCAGAGACACCCCGGCAGCCACCAGTTCGGGTGCGTTGTCGAGGGTGATGCCGCCGATCGCGGCAACCGGCACCTCGAGTTCGCTGGCGGCCCGACGCACCATCGCGATCGGCGCCCGGACCGCCTCCGGCTTGGTCGGGGACGGATACATCGCGCCGAACGCGACGTAGTCGGCGCCAGCCCGTTGCGCGGCCAGCGCCCGGTCGAAGGCGTCGTAGCACGACACCCCGAGAATCCGCCCGCCACCGAGCGCCGCGCGCGCCTCGGCCGGATCGCCGTCGTCGCCGCCGATGTGCGCGCCGTCGGCGCCGATCGCGAGCGCCAGTCCGATGTCGTCATTGACCAGCATCGGCACGCCATGGCTGCGGCACAAGGCCAGCACAGCCGACGCCTGCCGCCGCCGCAGATCGCGCTCGGGCAGCTTGCTGCGATACTGCAGCAAGGCCGGCTGTCCCTGCAGGCCCTGCGCGACCGCTGCCAACAGCCGATCATCCGCCGTGCAGTCGTGCGTGACCAGATAGAGTCCGCCGTCGCGCCAGCTCATGAGCCGATGCGCAGCGGCGCGAAGCGATCGGCCAGCGCAACCCCCATGCCGGGCCGCACTGCCGACGCGAGCGTCGCTGCCATGTAGCCATGTGCCGCGCCGACCGCGTCGGCGCAGTCCAGGCCCCGGGCAAGCCCGGCGGCAAGGGCAGCCGCCAGCACCGACAGGCTGCCGGCGACGCGTGTCGGCGGCTGCGGTCTCGGGTCCTTGCGGATCACGCCGTCGGCGCCGATCAGCAGGTCGCTGGATTGCAGCGCCGCGTCCCGCCCCTCGGCCAGCAGCACGTATTCGGCGCCACAGCCGAGCAGCAGGCGAGCCGCCTCCTGCGGGCTGCCGCAATCACCGTCCTCGTCGCCAGCGGCGACGATGCGCATTGCCACCGTGCCGTCGACCACCAGCACCGTGGTCTGCGGCAGCAGCAGTTCGATGCTCGCGATGACCAGATCGTCGGCCTCGTCCGGATCGGGTGAATCGCGCAGGCTGCCCGGCGCGAAGACCAGCGGGGCAGCATAGTCCGCCGCGATCTCGGCAATCACGCCGACGCTGTCGGGGCAACCCGGGTCGCCGACCAGCAATGCCGCTACCGGGATGTCCTCGAGCAGCGGCCGCGCTTGCTCGGCGACCCACTCGGCATCGAGCTCATAGACCTGTTCTAGACCGCGCGTATCGCCGCAGTAGATCGCGGTCGCCACCGACAGCGGCAGGCAGGCCTGGGCGGCCAGCGTCAGCGCCGCACCCTGCAGGCCGGCGGCGCCGGTCGGATCATTACCGTCGAACACCAGCACCGGCGGTGGGAAAGCTGCCATGTCAGAACTCATCGGGAAGCACCGGGAGGGTGGCCGGTCGGCCCCCGGAAATGCTGTAAGATTCGGGCGATTCTATCGTCAATTCGGTCGCCGAAACGAATCCCGATGCAGCCCAGCGAATACAAGACCTACATGTGCCTGATCTGCGGTTTCCTCTACAGCGAGGAGGCGGGGCTGCCTGAAGAGGGAATTGCCTCCGGCACGCGCTGGGAAGAAGTGCCTCCAAACTGGACATGCCCCGAATGCGGCGCGCGCAAGGATGACTTCGACATGGTCGAGATCTGACGCGCGACCGGGCCGGGCCCGACCCGGGAGTCCTAAAGTCGCTCCGCTGGCGGACGATAATCAATCGTCGCAAGGGCACGCACGCCCCGGGGGCCACGCCAGCGCCCAACTTCAGGAGTAGCGATGTGAATCTGAACGGCCTCAAGGTAATGGTGATCGACGACAGCAACACGATCCGGCGCAGCGCTGAGATCTTCCTGGCGCAGGTCGGTTGCCAGGTGCTGCTCGCCGAGGACGGCTTCGACGCGCTCGCGAAGATCGCCGACCATCAGCCGGACGTCATCTTCGTCGACATCATGATGCCGCGGCTCGACGGCTATCAGACCTGCTCCCTGATCAAGAAGAACCAGCGGTTGCGCGAGACACCGGTGATCATGCTGTCGTCCAAGGACGGGCTGTTCGATCGCGCCCGCGGCCGCATGGTGGGTTCCGACGAATATCTGACCAAGCCATTCACGAAGGACAGTCTGCTCAAGGCGGTGGCGACGCACGCCCCCGAGCGGGCCGAATAGTCAACGAACAGAGCACACTCATGCCGATCAAGAAGATCATGGTGGTGGACGATTCGCCGACCGAGCGCCTCGCCCTGCTGGAATTGCTTTCGAAGAACGGCTTCGACGTGGTGACGGCGGAGAGCGGCGAGGAGGCCATCGTCAAGAGCAAGGCCGAGCTTCCCGACCTGATTCTGATGGACGTCGTCATGCCGGGCATGAACGGTTACCAGGCGACCCGGACGATCGCGCGCGACAACGCGACCTGTACGATCCCGATCATCATGTGTACGTCGAAGGGCCAGGAGACCGACCGGATCTGGGGCATGCGCCAGGGCGCCCTCGACTATCTGGTGAAACCGGTCGACCACCAGGCCCTGCTCGACCGGATCCGGGCGATCGGCTGACCCCATGGCACGCAGGACGAGTCTTCGCGAATTCCAGGAATCCCTGGCCCGCCGGCTGGCCGAGGCGGGCAGCGCGCAGCCCCGCGCCTTGCTCGGCCTGCAGAGCGGCAACGATCACTGGCTGATTGCCCTGCCGGAGGCCGGTGAAATCATGCCGGTGCCCGGTCTTACGGCGGTGCCGCTGGCCAAGCCGTGGATGCGCGGACTCGCCAACGTGCGCGGCACCCTCTACAGCGCGGTGGACTTTTCCGCCTTCCACGGCGGGGAGCAGATTCTGCCGGCCGGCGAGGCGCGGCTGATCCTGGTCGGTGCCCGCCTCGGCAGCAACTGCGCGCTGCTGGTGTCCCGCACCACCGGTCTGCGCGGCGTCGAAGACTTCGAGCTGGAACCGGAGGCCGCGACCGAGCCCGGGCAACCGTGGCGTGGTCCGCGCATGCGCGATACCACCGGCCGCCTATGGACACGACTGTTGATACCCGCGCTGCTCGCCGATCGCAGCTTTCTGGAGGCCAGCGCGGCCTGAGCGAAACATGGATTCACCCGGCGGCCTGAGACCGCCACGGAGTTCTAGACATGGCGATTTCGATTCCCTTTACCAACCGTGCCCCCGCAGACCGGCCCAGCGACAAGCAGGCCACGCTGATGGAGAGCGCCCCGCCAGCGGCCGCGGCGCCGGCCAAGTCCGGCAAGCTCGGCGGCTTCGCCAGAAAGAGCGCCAGCGATCGACTGAAGACGCTGGGCGTGGTGTTCGGTGGGCTGATATTCCTGTTCGCCGTGCTGATGGTGCTGCAGACCCGCGACGGTCGCAATGCCACCGCCCAGGTCGAGGCCACCGGTCAGATGCGGACCTTGTCCCAACGCATCGCCAAGTCCGCGCAACTCGCCCTGTCCGGCCGGGCGGAGGTGTTCGGTGAACTCAGGGCTGCCCGCGACGAGTTCGCCGGCATCGTCACCGGACTGACCGAGGGCGGCACGATCATGGGCCGCAACACCAATGCGCTGGGCGGCGAAGCGGCGGAACTGCTCGGTCCGGTGGGGACGGTATGGACCCGGGTCGATGCCAGCGCAAGCCAGTTGCTCGCGCAGCAGCCCAATCTGGTCAAGCTCAACGAATCGGTACAGGTCATCAACGACCAGAACACCGCCTTGCTCGAATCGGCCGAAAAGGTCGCGGCACTGGCCGAGGAAACCGGCGCCGCCTCGCGCGACGAGATCGCCGCGTTCCGTCTGGCGATGCTGACCCAGCGCATCGCCAAGAATGCCAACGCCCTGCGCGTCGCCGATGCGATCGATCCGGAGGTCTCGTTCCTGCTCGGCAAGGACACCAACAGCTTCCGCGACCTGCTCGCGCAATTGCAGAAGAATCTGCGCGCGCCCGAACTGCGTGCGCCGCTCGACGAACTGTCGCGCAACTGGGCCACCACCCAGGAAGCGGTCACCGGCGTGCTCGGCAACATCCAGCTGGTGGTCCAGGCCAAGCAGGCCGGTTCGCGCATCTTCAACGATTCGGGCGAACTGCTGGCCGCCACCGAAAAGCTCGCGACCGAGATCAACAGCGCCCAGCACGGCTTGACCGGCACCGCGATTCTCGCGGCGATCGTTGCCCTCGCCGCGGTGCTGCTGCTGGTGGTGATGGCCAAGACCTACAAGGACGACCAGGCCGAGCGCCGGTCCGAGGTCGATGACCAGCGACGCAGTGCCGAAAACGAGCGCAACCATACTCAGCAGGCGATCCTGCGGCTGATGAACGAGATGGGCGACCTCGCCGACGGCGACCTGACGGTGCGCGCGACGGTGACCGAGGACATCACCGGCGCCATCGCCGACTCGGTCAACTACACCATCGAGGAGCTGTCGGTGCTGGTGCGGCGGATCAACGATGCGGCGAGCCGGGTGACCTCGGCCACCGAGTCCGCGCGCAAGACCTCGGGCATGCTGATCGAAGCCGCCGAGCGTCAATCGCTGCAGATCCGCACCGTCGGCCAGACCGTGCAGAAGATGGCGACGTCGATGTCGGAAGCATCCCAGCGCGCCCGAGAATCCGCCCAGGTCGCGCGGCGCTCGCTGGAGGCCGCCCACAAGGGTACCGAGGCGGTGCAGAACACGATCCACGGCATGAATGGCATCCGCGAGAAGATTCAGGACACCTCGAAGCGGATCAAGCGCCTCGGGGAATCCTCGCAGGAGATCGGCGAGATCGTCGAACTGATCTCGGACATTACCGAGCAGACCAACGTGCTCGCGCTGAACGCCGCGATCCAGGCCGCTTCGGCCGGCGAGGCGGGCCGCGGCTTCACGGTCGTTGCAGAAGAGGTGCAGCGGCTCGCCGAGCGCTCGGCGGAAGCCACCAAGCAGATCGCCGCGATCGTCAAGACGATTCAGACCGACACCCAGGATGCGGTCGGTGCGATGGAGCTGGCCACCCGCGACGTGGTCGACGGCGCCAAGCTGTCCGATGCGGCCGGGCAGGCGCTGGGCGAGATCGGTGCGGTGTCGAACGAAGCCGCGCGGCTGATCGAGGAGATCTCGCGCGACACGCTGGAACAGTCCGGCAACGCGACCAAGGTCGCCGACTCGATGGAGGAGATCCTCGCGGTGACCGAGGAGGCCGCCAACAGTACCGAGCAGACCGCGGTGTCGATCGGCCAGTTGGCCGATCTCGCGGTCGAGCTGAAAGGGTCGGTTTCCG
>JAGRFY010000027.1 GCA_020445765.1 Rhodocyclaceae bacterium
ACTGGATCGCGGTCCAGCCGATGATGAGATCCACCATGACGATGCACGAACCCAGTTCGCGGGCGAACTCGGCGCGGCGGTACATCTCTTCCATGGTGCCGGCGGTGATGTTGAGGTAGTGCCCTTTGATCTCGCCGGTCTGGGCCGCCGCCTGGTTCACCCCTTCCATGCAGTACAGGAAGCGATCGCGCCAGTGCATGAAGGGCTGCGAGTTGATGTTCTCGTCGTCCTTGGTGAAATCCAGGCCGCCGCGCAACGCTTCATACACCACGCGCCCGTAGTTCTTGCCGGACAGCCCAAGCTTGGGCTTCATCGTCGCGCCCAGCAGCGGCCGCCCATACTTTTCGAGCCGTTCGCGCTCGACCACGATGCCGGTCGGCGGGCCGCGGAAGGTCTTGACGTAGGCCACCGGCAGGCGCATGTCCTCGAGCCGCGCGGCCTTGAGCGGCTTGAAGCTGAACACGTTGCCGATGATCGACGCGGTCAGGTTGGCGATCGAGCCTTCCTCGAACAGGTCCAGGTCGTAGGCCACCCAGCAGAAATACTGGCCTTCCTGGCCGGGCACCGGCTCGACCCGGTAGGCCTTGGCGCGGTACATGTCGCAGGCGGTCAGGCGATCGGTCCACACCACGGTCCAGGTGGCGGTGGACGATTCCCCGGCGACTGCGGCGGCGGCCTCGATCGGGTCCACACCTTCCTGCGGCGTGATCCGGAACACCGCCAGCACGTCGGTGTCCTTCGGTTCGTAGTCCGGGTTCCAGTAACCCATCTGGGCGTACTTGAGCACGCCGGCGTGGTAGCGCTTGCTGGGGTCGGTGATCTGCGTGTTGGCTTCGGGTGCGCCCATCGTCGTTGTCTCCTGCCTGGTGGTGACTCGACGATACGGCGATGCCAAAATAAGGTCTAATTGGAAAAAGTTGAATTTGAGATAAGAAAACCTTATGAAATTGGAAGCCAAGGTCTCGATGAAGCAATTGCGTGCCTTGCTGGCGATCGCCGACACCGGCAGCTTCACGATGGCCGCCCGGCGGCTGCACATCACCCAGCCCGCAGTGTCGATGCAACTGCGCGAGCTCGAAGGTATCGTCGGCGAGGTGCTGGTGGATGGTCGCCGGGAGGTCCGGCTGACCGCCGCCGGCGACATCCTCGCGCGTCGTGCGCGCGAAGTGATGACCGCGCTGGAATCCGCCGGCGTCGAACTGATGGCTCGCCGCGGCGTGGTCGCCGGCACCGTCGATATCGTCGCGGTCAGCACCGCCGAGTATTTCGTGCCGCGCCTGCTGGCGGAATTCGGCGCGCGCTATCCCGACATCAGTTTCCGGCTGTCGGTCGAGAACCGCGACGGGGTGTACGCGCGACTGGCCGAACATCGGTTGGTGGTCGCCATCATGGGCACACCGCCGCGCAGCACGCCGGTGCGAGCGGTGCCGTTCGCGCCCCACGCCTTGTCCTTCGTCGCCGCGCCCGATCATCCACTGGCCGGCAAGCACGCCGTGCCGCCGGCCAGCCTGACCGACGAGCGCCTGCTGCTGCGCGAGCGCGGCTCCGGCACCCGCGATCACCTCGAACGCTACCTCAAGACCCACGGCGTGCGCCCCTACCGCGCCGACGAGCTGGGCAGCAACGAGACCCTGAAGCAGGCGGCGATGGCCGGCCTCGGTGTCGCGCTGCTGTCCCACCATGTGTTCGACATCGAGCATGCGGCCGGTCGCCTCGCCCGGCTCGACGTCCAGGGCACGCCGGTGCTGCGCAAGTGGAACGTCGTCGTGCGCAGTGACCTGGTGGTGTCGACGGCAGTGCAGACCCTGCTCGACTTCCTCGAGGCCAATGGCGCCGAGCTGATGCGAGGGATGGTGGCGCGCGAACTTGCGGCCTGAACCGGCGCGCCGCCGTCGACTAGACTGAAGCTGTCGTGTCGTCGAAAACGACCGGGGAGGCGGACGATGCCGACGCGGCCCCGGGAATTGCGTGGGAGTGCCCTTCATGATCATTCGCAGCCCATCGCCGCCGGTAACGATCCCCGACCTTTCGTGGCCCGCGTATCTGGAAGCACACCTCGAGCACCACCTCGACCGCACGGCACTGGTCGAGCCCCTCGGCGGCCGCCGGATGAGCTACCGGAGCCTGCGCGACGAGGTTTGCTCGATCGATGCAGCGTTGCGCACCCGGGGCTATCGCAAGGGCGACGTGATCGCGATCTACGCCGGCAACTCGATCGAATTCGTACTGGCCTTCCAGGCGATCCTGCGCATGGGCGGCGTCGTGACGACGATCAACCCGATGAACCTCGCCGACGAGCTCGAACGGCAGATGCGGCACGCCGGCGCCTGCTGCCTGTTCACGATGCGTGCGCTGCTCGAGAACGCGCGGCCGGCTGCCGAATCCTGCGGACTCCGGGAGGTCTTCGTATTCGACGCGACCGACGGCGACGAGGCCTTCGCCAGGCTGCGCGCGACGCCCGACGACACGCCGCCGGCGGCGGTCGAACCGGCTCGCGATCTGGCCGTGCTGCCTTATTCGAGCGGCACCACCGGGCCCAGCAAAGGGGTGATGCTGACCCACCGCAATCTGGTGGCCCACAACGTCCAGGTGCTGGGCACCCAACATGCGAGCGTGCCGGCCGCCGACGATCGCATGCTGCTGGTGCTGCCGCTGTTTCACATCTTCGCGATGACGGTGATCATGAACCTCGGCCTGTCCCGTGGTGCGATGCTGGTGATCCTGCCGCGCTTCGAGCCAGAGTCGTTCCTCGAAACGCTGCAGGAACACCGGATCACCCGCTGCTACCTGGTGCCGCCGATCATCAATTTTCTGGCCAAGCATCCACTGGTGTCGCAGTACGACCTTTCTTCGCTCGGCTACATCCTGTCCGGTGCGGCGCCGCTCGGCGTGGATCTCGCCCGTGCCGCCGGCCGCAGGGTCGGCTGTACGCTGGTGCAGGGCTATGGCCTGACCGAGACCAGTCCGGCCACCCACATCTTCCCGGAGTTCGCCGGGCGCGACGATCCCGGCTCGATCGGCGTACTGCTGCCGAACACCGAAGCACGCATCGTCGACCTGGACAACGGCAGCGACGTCGCCACCGGCGAGCGCGGCGAGCTGCTGGTCCGCGGACCGCAGGTGATGCTCGGCTATCTCGACAATCCGGAGGCCACCGCCCGGGCGATCGACGATGGCTGGTTTCACACCGGCGACGTCGCCACCGCCGACCCCGAGGGCTATTTCCACATCGTCGACCGCGCCAAGGAGCTGATCAAGTACAAGGGCTACCAGGTGGCGCCGGCCGAACTAGAATCCCTGCTGGTCACCCACCCGAAGGTCGCCGATTGCGCGGTGGTGCCGATGGCGGACAACGAATGCGGCGAACTGTCGAAGGCCTTCATCGTGGCGCGTGACGAACTCGGGGCCGACGAACTGATGGCCTGGGTCGCCGAGCGGGTGGCCCCCTACCGCCGCATCCGCCGGGTCGAGTTCATCGACGCGATCCCGAAGTCGCCATCGGGCAAGATCCTCCGCCGCTTGCTGCGCTGAGCTTTCGTACCGACGGCTTGCTGCGACCGGATGGTCTTTCCTCCGGCCGGCAAGGGCATTGGCGGTATGTCCGTCTCGGCACGAACAGCGCGGCCATCGCCGTCGCGAGCAAGGCGAGCGGGGAGGGTTCCGGAACGGTGTCGGGATCGTTGCCGCCTCCGGGGTCGTTGCCTGGACCGGGATCCCCGTCGCCGTCCGGTTCGATCAGGAACCCGCCAACGCTGTACGGAGCGTTGACGTTGATGCTCGAGAACTGGCTGGTGAAGTTGGTGCCGGCGAAGAAATCGGTCAGGGTCGCGTAGGAATTGATCGCCAGTTCGATACCGCCGGCCGAGTCCTCGTCCCGCTCGAACAGCACGTGGTAGCCGTTCGCGTCGTAGGCGAAACCGCCCACTGAATACGGCGCATTGACATTGATGCTGGAGAACTGGCTCGAGAGGCTGTTGCCGGCGAAGAAATCGGCCAGCGTCGCATAGGAATTGATGGCCAGTTCCGTTCCCCCCGCGGTGTCGACGTCGCGCTCGAACAGCACGCGGTAGGCGATGCCGTCCCAGGTGATGCCGCCGACCGAATACGGTGAGTTTACGTTGATGGCCGAGAACTGGCTGGTGAAATTGGTGCCGGCGAAGAAATCGGCCAGCGTCGGGTAGGTGTTGATCGCCAACTCGGTGCCGCCCGGCCCGTCGATATCCCGTTCGAACAACACCTGGTAGGCGGTTCCGTCCCAGGTGATGCCGCCGACCGAATAGGGTGCATTGACGTTGATCGTCGAAAACTGGCTGGTGAAGTTGGTGCCGGCGAAGAAATCCGCGAAACTTGGATAGGTGTTGATCGCCAATTCGGTTCCGCCCGGACTATCGACATCGCGCTCGAACAGCACGCGCAGTGGTCCGGCCATGGCAGGTACCGAAAGTGACAGGGTGAGCGTCGTCATCACGACACGAGTGACCCGGCGCGCGCGGACGCCGACGGCGAAGCGGCGTACGGGCATTTCGCGCATGTGGGTCGATGACCGCGATTGAAAGCGGGTGGAGCCGATCCGGACAGACATTGCGCACCTCCGTGTGTTGACAGAGATACCGCAATTTGCAGCAAGATGGATGCCGCGACCGAATGCATAATTTCTGATATTTATATCAGACACTTATCGTGTTTTGGAGCGCACCGAGGCCTCGCCTTGACGCAGCAATGTAAAGATTTTCGACATCGAGCAGGCCTTCACCCATTGCGCTCAGACACGTCTCGCCACCACCAGTTGCTTCGGCGAGGTTGGGCCGAATGGCGAGCGGTCGTAGTTGCCATACTTGGCGCAGACAACGAAGCCGTGGTCGCGAAACAGCGCGTCCAGTTCATCGGCAAGGAGGATTCGCATCGTGGTGCGGTGGATTCGCCAATCCGACCGGTCGCCGAGATCGTAATGCCAGGTGATGTGGTTGACGCGCCGAGCAGCGTCGTAGCGACTGCTCTCGGACAGCGTGATCCGCTGCGTCAGGAAAGGATCGATGTAGGTCAACAGGCGGCGGCGGTCGGCGGGGCGGGCGAGGGCGGCCGGGTCGGGCTGGAAGCTGTCGACGACGAATCGGCCGTCCGGCGCCAGATGGCGGCCGACCGATTCGAACAGGCCGTCGAAGCCGGTTGCGTCGCAGACGTGATTGAGTGCGTTGTAGGGCAGCAGTACCCAGTCGAAGCGCCGTTGTAGCTCGAATCGGCAGAAGTCCGCGTGCTCGAAGCGCGCCGTCGAGCCCGCCGCCACGGCCTTGCGACGGGCGAAGTCGAGCATCGCCGGCGCATTGTCGAGACCAGTCATCTCGGTCGCGTGGCGTGCCAGCGGCAGGCTCAGGCGGCCGGTGCCGCAGCCGAGTTCGAGCACCCGTCCCGCAGCATCAACGAGCAGCGCGCGATAGAAGGGCAAGTCGGCCGGGGCCGTCATCTGCGCGAGCAATTCGTAGGTCTGCGGGTCCCGGTAGAGGTCGTCGACCGGCGCCGCCTTGCCCTCGGATCGACCGCTCACGACGCACCTGCGCGCGGGGCCCCGAACCGGCGGCGGCGCGCGTCGACAAGGGACCGATCCAATCTCTGATAGCTAGAGGCTATGTCGATCATCGCAATATATCGTTAGAAGCAACGATGCTCGCTGGCTATGGTAACTAACACGAAGGCTTGGTTCGCGAGCCTCGAAACGCCACAGGAGGGTAAGAGCATGAGCAACGAGAGCAAGTGTCCATTCGCGGGGATGCACGGCGCCGCCGCGCGTGCCGGTGCGCAGTCCAACCGGGACTGGTGGCCGGACCAGTTGAACCTGAACATCCTGCACCAGCACGCACCGGCATCGAATCCGCTGGGCCCGGACTTCGACTATGCCGAAGCCTTCGGCAAGCTCGATTTCGCCGCGCTGAAGCAGGATCTGGTTGCACTGATGACCGACTCGCAGGACTGGTGGCCGGCCGACTGGGGGCACTACGGCGGCCTTTTCATCCGCATGGCCTGGCACAGCGCCGGCACCTATCGTACCGCCGATGGTCGCGGCGGCGGCGGCACCGGCAACCAGCGCTTCGCACCAGTTAACAGCTGGCCCGACAACGGCAACCTGGACAAGGCCCGCCGCCTGTTGTGGCCGATCAAGCAGAAGTACGGCAATCGCATCTCGTGGGCCGACCTGATGATACTGGCGGGCAACTGCGCGCTCGAATCGATGGGCTTCAAGACCTTCGGCTTCGGCGGCGGCCGCGCCGACATCTACCAGCCGGAAGAGGACATCTACTGGGGCGCCGAACGGGAGTGGTTGGCAACCAGCGACAAGCCGGGCAGCCGCTATTCCGGCGAGCGTGATCTCGAGAATCCGCTGGCGGCGGTGCAGATGGGGCTGATCTATGTTAACCCGGAAGGCCCGGACGGCAACCCGGACCCGGTGGCCTCCGGCCTCGACGTGCGCGAAACCTTTGCCCGCATGGCGATGAACGACGAGGAAACCGTGGCGCTGACCGCCGGCGGCCACACCTTCGGCAAGGCCCACGGCGCCGGCGATCCGGCCCTGGTCGGGCCCGAGCCCGAGGCCGCACCGATCGAGAACCAGGGCTTCGGCTGGATCAACGCCCACGGCTCGGGCAAGGGTGGCGACACCACCACCAGCGGCATCGAGGGCGCCTGGAAACCCAATCCGACCCGCTGGGACAACGGCTACTTCGACATGTTGTTCGGCTACGAGTGGGAACTCGTCAAGAGTCCGGCCGGCGCCCATCAGTGGGTGGCCAAGGACGTCCGGCCCGAGCACATGATCCCGGACGCCCACGATCCTTCGAAGACGCATCCGCCGATGATGACCACGGCCGATCTGTCGCTGCGCTTCGACCCGATCTACGAACCGATCTCGCGCCGCTTCCACCAGGATCCGCAGGCCTTCGCCGACGCCTTCGCGCGCGCCTGGTTCAAGCTGACCCACCGCGACATGGGGCCGAAATCCCTGTATCTGGGACCCGAGGTGCCGGCGGAAGACCTGATCTGGCAGGATCCGGTCCCGGCTGTCGATCACCCGTTGGTCGACGCCGCCGACATCGCGGCATTGAAGTCGCAGATCATGAGCGCCGGCCTGTCGGTCGCCGAGCTGGTGACCACCGCGTGGGCGTCGGCCTCGACCTTCCGCGGTTCCGACAAGCGCGGCGGCGCCAACGGTGCCCGCATCCGGCTGGCGCCGCAGAAGGACTGGGCGGTGAACCAGCCGGCCCAACTGGCCAAAGTGCTGGCGACGCTCGATGACATCCGCGAGCGCTTCAACGGCGCGCAGGCGGGCGGCAAACGGATTTCGATGGCCGATCTGATCGTACTCGCCGGTTGTGCGGCGGTCGAGGCGGCTGCGAAGGCGGGCGGCCATGCCGTCGAGGTGCCGTTCGCGCCGGGCCGGACCGACGCCTCGCAGGCCCAGACCGACGTCGAATCGTTCGCGCCGATGGAACCGCAGGCAGACGGCTTCCGCAACTACCTGCAGCAGACCTTCCGCGTGCCGGCCGAGGAGATGCTGGTCGATCGCGCCCAGTTGCTGGGCTTGAGCGCGCCCGAGATGACGGTGCTGGTCGGCGGCCTGCGGGTGCTCGGCGCCAATGTCGGCGGAGCCCGGCACGGCGTGCTGACCGAACGGCCGGGCACCCTCAGCAACGACTTCTTCGTCCATCTGCTGGACATGGGTACCCGCTGGCAGCCGGGTGCAGACGGCGAGGGCATCTACGAAGGTTGCGATCGGGCCAGCGGCGCGCTGCGTTGGACCGGCACCCGCGTCGATCTGGTGTTCGGTGCCAACTCGCAGCTGCGGGCGATCGCCGAAGTCTATGCCCAGGACGACGCCGGTGAGCGCTTCGTGCAGGACTTCGTCGCCGCCTGGAACAAGCTGATGACCCTCGACCGCTTCGATCTTCGCTAGCCGAATCGACCGACGCTTCCGCCCGCAGGCGGAAGCGTCGGCACGTGGTCGACACGATGCCTCGGTAGGCTACTGCTGCTGAAGCTGGTCGAATCCCAGGTAGCGTGCCTCGAAGCGGCGCTTCCCGCTCGCGACGAAGGCTGGGAAATCCCAGTCGCCCGGGGCCAGCAGTGCGCCGTACTGCGGACGGAAGACGTAGGCCCAGGCGTCGAGCTGCCGTCCGTCCGTCAGCGTCACGGTCACCAGCCGACGTTCGTACTGATGGCCCTCGAACCCGTCGAGGCGCTCCCAGGCGCTGGCGCCGATGGCGGCATACAGGCGGCCGGCGACCCGGCCGCCTGCGTCCGGCACGATCGCCGGATAGTCCTCGTCGCGTACCGGGTGACGGCTATGGCCGGCCAATACGGCGTCACAGGCGTCGGGTGCATGGCCGCACACCCGCGTCATGATGTCGGCGCACATCAGGCTGCCGTAGGTGAAGCAGCGGCTGCTCATCGGCGCCGCGCCAGTGGTCTGCTTCGTAAATCAAGCGACATGGGACAAGTGATGCATCGGGTGCCGTGGCAAGGCGCGAACCGCAGCGATGGCGGGGCCCATGAGGATCAGCAACGCCGCCACGGGGCGCGAGGCGCGCTTGTCCGTCGCGGCATTTGCGAAGCAGACCACTAGGGCAGCAACAGCGAGGCGATGGCGCCGAGCAGGGCGACGCCGGCCACCACCGAGACGATCGCGAACTGACGGTGGAGGGTGTCGACCGCGGCGATCAGGCGCTCGTTCTGTTCCGCCAGCCTTGCGATCAGGTCGGAACTGGCGGCGAGTTCCTCGTCGAGCTTCTGGACTTGTTGCTCGAGCGCCTCGATGCGGGCTTCGGGGCTTGCCGCATCGGCCGCGGCGGTGGCGTCGTTGCTGCCAGTTCGCTTCAGCAGTTCGCGTGCGCTCTTGACGATGCTCGGGGCGGCGGCGATGACCTCGCCCCACGGGATGGCTTTGGCCGCGATGGCCCAGGGTATCGGCATGATGTCGTGCCTCCGCTTTGTTGGTCCTCGTATCCGGCTTCAGCGGTCTGCCAGCTTCTCGAACTGCGGCTGCAGTTTGGCCAGCGTCGCCTGGAAGCCGGCCAGGCGGACGCGCTCCTGGGCCACCACTTCGGCCGGCGCCCGATCGACGAACTTCTCGTTGGCCAGCTTGCCCTCGGCCTTCTTCACCTCGGCTTCGAGGCGGGCGATCTCCTTGCCGAGGCGCTCGCGTTCGGCCTCGATGTCGATCTCGATCTCGAGCATCAGGCGGGTCTCGCCGACCACCGCCACCGGCGCCAGCGCGTCGGCGCCGATCTCGTCGACGATGGTCAGTTCGGAAAGCTTGGCGAGGCCGGACAGGTACGGTGCGTAGGCCTCGAGCGCGACGAGGTCGCCGGCCACCACCAGCGGCAGGCGCTGCGCCGGCGAGATGTTCATTTCGCTGCGCAGGTTGCGGCAGGCGTGCACCAGCCCCTTCAGTTCGGCGACCCGGTCCTCGCTGGCTTCGTCGAGCTTGGCGGGCTGGGACTTGGGGTAGGGCGCGGTCATGATCGAGTCGCCGCCGCCGCGGCCGGCCATCGGCGCCACGGTCTGCCACAGCTCCTCGGTAATGAACGGGATCAGCGGGTGGGCCAGCCGCAGCACGGTCTCCAGCACCCGCAGCAGGGTACGGCGGGTGGCCCGTTGCTGCGCGTCGTTGCCGACCTGGATCTGGACCTTGGCGATCTCGAGATACCAGTCGCAGTACTCGTCCCAGACGAACTCGTAGACCCCCTTGGCGAGCAGGTCGAAGCGGTAGTCGGCAAAGTGCTGCTCGACTTCGGCCTCGGTGCGCTGCAGCTTCGACACGATCCAGCGGTCGGCAAAGGAGAAATCGAGATAGCCACCTTCGCAGGCGCTGGCGTCGTGGTTTTCGAGGCCGCAGTCCTGGCCGTTGCAGTTCATCAGCACGAAGCGGGAGGCGTTCCACAGCTTGTTGCAGAAGTTGCGGTAGCCCTCGCAGCGCGACAGGTCGAACTTGATGTCGCGCCCCGGGCTCGCCAGCGACGCGAAGGTGAAGCGCAGCGCGTCGGTGCCGAAGGCCGGGATGCCGTCCGGGAATTCGCGCCGGGTCTTCTTCTCGATCGACTGGGCCTGCTTCGGGTTCATCAGGCCGAACGTTCGCTTGCTGACCAGCTCGTCGAGCGAGATGCCGTCGATCAGGTCGATCGGGTCGAGCACGTTGCCCTTCGACTTCGACATCTTCTGGCCCTCCGCATCGCGGATCAGGCCGTGCACATAGACGTCCTTGAACGGAATCCTGCCGGTGATGTGCTTGGTCATCATCACCATCCGGGCGACCCAGAAGAAGATGATGTCGAAGCCGGTGACCAGCACCGTCGACGGCAGATAGCGGTCGAGCGCCGGGTTCGACCGGGCGGGCCACTCGGGCGTCCAGTCCAGCGTCGAGAACGGCCACAGCGCTGACGAATACCAGGTGTCGAGCACGTCCTCGTCACGTGTCAGGGCGTCGTGATAGCCGTCGGCCAGCGCCAGTGCCCTGGCCTCGGCTTCGTCGTGGGCGACCCAGCAACGGCCGTCGTCGCCATACCAGGCGGGAATCTGGTGACCCCACCAGAGCTGGCGCGAGATGCACCAGTCCTGGATGTTGTTGAGCCACTGGTTGTAGGTGTTGACCCAGTTCTCCGGATGGAAGCGGATCTCGCCGGAGGCGACGCAGTCGAGTGCCTGCTGGGTGATCGACTTGCCATCGGCACCGGGCTTGGTCATCGCGACGAACCACTGGTCGGTGAGCATCGGCTCGATCACGACGTGAGTGCGGTCGCCGCGCGGCACCATCAGCTTGTGCGCCTTGGTGTCCACCAGTACGCCGGCGGCCTCCAGTTCGGACACCACGACCTCGCGCGCCGGCACCCGGTCGAGACCGGCGACCTTGGCGGGCATCGCGATCCGGCCCTTGGCCTGGCCATCGGTGTCGAACACCTCGGCCTGGGCCGGTACCGCGCCGGCCAGCGTCAGGATCACCACCATGTCGAGGCCGTGGCGCTGACCGACGGCATAATCGTTGAAGTCGTGGGCCGGCGTCACCTTGACGCAGCCGGTGCCGAACTCGCGGTCCACGTAGTCGTCGGCGATGATCGGGATGTCGCGGTCCGCCAGCGGCAGGCGCACGGTCCGGCCGATCAGCGGGGCGTAGCGTTCGTCCTCGGGGTGCACCATCACCGCGACGTCGCCGAGCATGGTCTCGGGACGGGTGGTGGCGACCGTCAGGCCGGCGAGACCGTCGACAGGGCCGTCGGTGAATGGGTAGAGGATATGCCACAGCTTGCCGTCCTCTTCCTCGGAGACGACTTCGAGGTCCGAGACCGCGGTGCCGAGCTTGGGATCCCAGTTGACCAGGCGCTTGCCGCGGTAGATCAGGCCTTCGCGGTAGAGCCGGACGAAGGTCTCGGTGACCACCTTGGACAGGCCGTCGTCCATCGTGAAGCGCTCGCGGGTCCAGTCGGGGCTGGTGCCGAGGCGGCGCATCTGGCGGGTGATGGTTCCGCCGGAGTACTCCTTCCACTCCCAGACCTTGTCGAGGAATTTCTCCCGGCCGAGATCGTGGCGCGAGATGCCCTGGGCGTCGAGCTGGCGCTCGACGACGATCTGGGTGGCGATGCCGGCATGGTCGGTGCCCGGCTGCCACAGCGTGTTGGCGCCGGCCATGCGATGGTAGCGGGTCAGCGCATCCATGATGGTCTGGTTGAAACCATGACCCATGTGCAGCGTGCCGGTGACGTTCGGCGGTGGCAGCAGGATGCAGAAGGCGTCGGACTTGTCGTTGTCCAGGCCGGCGGCGAAATAGCCGCGGGATTCCCATTCGGGGTACCAGCGCGATTCGATCGCGGCCGGCTCGAAGCTCTTGGCCAGTTCCATGAAGCAGGGGCTCTTGTCTCTTGGGGTTTCAGGCGAAACGACGATTATAGCGAACTGGCCCGGCCGCCTCGCGGCCTTGCGTCGCGCCGGCGGCCGGCGGCGGGGCCGGGCAGGATGCGCATCATCCGGTCCGCGCCGCGCTGGAATTCATGGGGCACCGCCTCGATCGATACGGCGAAGCCGTCGCTGGCGAGTGAGTCGGGCGGCGGCTGCAGCCACGGTGACGGCCGGCCGCCGGGGTCGCGCAGTGGAAAGATCCGCAGTTTGCCGGCGACACCGCACGGCTCGCGGAGCGCGGCACGGCCGTCGCGGTGGTCGGCCAGAAAGACGTCCATCGCCGCCTGGCTCAGGCGGGCCAGTTCCTCGATCGAGCGGATCGTGTGCCACACCAGCCGTCCGGCGTCATCGCGGGTCTGGCGCAGCACTTCGGCGCGGGTGGCGTCGATGCGCACGCGCAGCCCGTCGGCATCGAAGCGGTAGATCGGGTCGCAGGACACGACCCGCCGTTCGCGGCACGTGGCTTCCGCGTTGAACGCCGCCGGACCGTCTCCGCAGCCGAGATTGCGAAGGTCGCGATCGAGCTCGGCGAGGGCGAACATCCGACGATATTCTTCGAACGACCTTCTCCAGGGCACGACCTCGTCGAGCCGGAACATCGGTCGGTGGTGGCGTGGGCGGTGCGCCGCGCCTGGCAAGCGCCGGCGGCGCCCGTGCACGTCATCGTTCAGCCGCCGTCGCGGCCTTCGTCGGCCTCAGGGTCGAGCAGGGCCGAGATGTCCTGCGAGAGCCGGGGCAGCAGGGTCGCCCGCAGATGGGCCAGCGCCTGCTCGCGAATGCGTTCGCCCACCGTCGCGACTTCGCGCGCGACGATCTGCGGCAGTTCGGTCTCCATCCAGTCCTCGATGGCGCGGGCGAGACGGGCATCGAGTGCGATCAGGCGCTCGACCATCTGCATCTCGTCGACCGGCTTGCCGTCGCCTTCGTCGCCTGCCGCGTCCTCGACCTCGACGATGTCGGTCAGCACCGGCAGATCGTCCAAGACATCGGCGTCGGCGCTGCCCTTGTGGCGGCGCATCAGGGCCTCGGCCTTCTCCAGCAATTCGTCGGCGTGGTCGAGATCGTCGGGCAGCGCTGCGTCCGGGTCGCCGCTCATTCTGCGGCGACCCGCTGCGCCAGGTCGTGGGGGATCGGCACCATGCCGCGCGCCTTGTAGTCGCGCCAGCGCGTGCGGGCGGCGAGTCGCGACGGTTCATCGGTGCCGACCACCTCCATCAGCATCGCGAACCCCTCGAAGCCGGCCGGCTCGTCGTTGCCCAGGTTGAGCAGCACGTCGTGATGGGGCCAGTCCACGTCGGCACCGCCGAACACGATCGGTGTCTCGCCGGCGAGCGGCGAGTCGGCGGCGACATGGGGGACGAAGCTCCTGGGCTCGGCGGTCCACAGCAACTGGTCGAAGCGACGCCGCATCGGCTCGTCGGGAATGCGGATGGCCAGCCGCCTGCCGGCGGCGACCGCCCGGCTGGCGATGCGACAGGCCGCGGCCAGCCGGTCGGGGGTGTTGTGGTAGAAGTGGATTTCGGTGCCCACTTCGCGCTCAGTCGCGACCGGCGCGGCCGATCAGGAATTCGCTGAGCAAGGGCACCGGACGCCCGGTGGCCCCCTTGGCGTCACCCGACAGCCACGCGGTGCCGGCGATGTCGAGATGCGCCCAGGCGTATTTCTTGGTGAAGCGCGCCAGGAAGGCAGCGGCGGTTATGGCGCCGCCATAGCGACCACCGATATTGGCCATGTCGGCAAAGTTGCTCTTCAACAGCTCCTGGTATTCGTCCCATAGCGGCAATTGCCAGGCGCGGTCGCCGCTCGCCTGACCGGCGGCCAGCAGTTCGGCGGCGAGTGCGTCGTCATTGGCCAGCAGGCCGCTCGGGATCTTGCCCAGGGCGATGATGCAGGCACCGGTCAGCGTGGCGATGTCCACTACGCAGGCCGGCTCGAAGCGCTCGACGTAGGTCAGCGCGTCGCACAGGATGAGCCGGCCCTCGGCGTCGGTGTTGAGGATCTCGATGGTTTGGCCCGACATCGACTCGACCACGTCGCCGGGCTTGCTGGCGCGGCCGCCCGGCATGTTCTCGGCGGCCGGCACGACGCCGATCAGGTTGATCGGCAGGCCCATGCGGGCGACCGCCTTGACCGTGCCGAACACCGACGCGGCGCCGCACATGTCGAACTTCATCTCGTCCATCTCGGCGCCGGGCTTCAGCGAAATACCGCCGGTGTCGAAGGTGATGCCCTTGCCGACCAGCACCACCGGCTTGTCCTTGGCCTTGGCGCCCTTGTAGTGCATGACGATCAGCTTCGGAGGCTCGGCCGAACCCTTGGCCACCGACAGCAGCGAGCCCATGCCGAGCTTTTCCATCGCCGCGCGATCGAGCACCTCGACTTTAAGCTTCATTTCCTTGCCGAGCTTCCTGGCGCGATCGGCGAGGTAGCTCGGCGTGCAGATGTTGCCGGCCAGATTGCCGAGGTCGCGGGTCAGCGACATGCCTTCGGCGATCGCCTGGCCGCGCTCGAGGGCACGCTTGTCGGCATCGCCGGCTCGCGCCGACAGCAGCACGCGAATTTCCGACACGCCCTTGTCCGGCTTGTCGGCCTTGCCCTTGTGCAGCGTAAAGCGATAGGCGGCGTCGGCCAGCATCCGGCCGCACTGTTCGAGGCGCCAGACGAGATCGCGGCCGGGCAGCTCGACCTGGGCGAGGGCGAATACGAGCTCCTTGAACGGCGCGTTGGCGGCATAGCGTGCGACGCTCGCCACGGCGTCGCGCCAGGGCTTGTCGGCGAGTGATTCGGCCTCGCCGAGGCTGACCAGCAGCAGTCGCTGGCAGGCCAGTCCGGCGGGCGCATGGAGCAGCAGGCTGGCGCCGGCCTTGTCATCCAGTTCACCGTCGGCGAGCAGCGTGGCGAGGGCGCCGTCACTGGCCCGATCGAGCGCGTCGAATACTTCGCCGCGGGCCGTTCCGGCAAATACGCCAACCGCCAGACACGGGGTTTTCTGCTTCTCGGGGGCGCCGCTCTTTATGGTAAATTCCACTCGCTGCTCCTAGAAATTACGCGCCAATCGAGGGTCGGCCGAGGTCGCTCGCACGTCCCAGTCGTCATGGCAACAGGCCTTGGCTCAGGCGATTATGGGCGGATGATCCGATGGCGTCAAAAACCGCCGATTCCCAGCTACTTCCACATTTCGCGCGATGATCTTCCTGCGTGCTGCCCGGCGCGAATTCGCCCATACAGCGGCAGCGGTCTTCGTCGCGCTGTTCGCGATCCTGATCTCGACGGTGCTGATCCGTTTGCTGAGCCAGGCTGCCGGTGGCCGCCTGGCGTCCGACGTCGTGCTGGCGATGATCGGCTTCGGTTCGATCGCGCAACTGCCGATCGTGCTGTCGTTGACCCTGTTCATCGCGATCCTGTCCACGCTGTCGCGCAGCTACCGGGATTCGGAAATGGTGGTGTGGTTCGCGTCGGGCCTGCCGCTGACTGCCTGGGTCCGTCCGGTGCTGCTCTTTGCCCTGCCACTGGTGGTGGTGATCGCGGGTACCACCCTGGTGATTGCGCCCTGGGCCCAGTTGAAGACCGTCGAGTTCCGCGAACGCTCCAACAACCGGGACGATGCGGCCCGCGTCGCGCCGGGCGTCTTCCGTGAGTCGGCCGGCGGCCAGCGGGTGTTCTTCGTCGAGACCGGCGCCGGCGAGGACGGTCGCGTCAAGAACGTCTTCGTCAGTACCATGCAGCACGGCAGGCTCGGGGTGATGGTGTCATCGGAGGGCTATCTCGAGACTGACGAACAGGGTGCGCGTTTCGTCGTGCTCGAAAACGGGCGGCGCTACGAGGGTGTACCGGGAACGCCGGATTACCGGGTCATGGAATTCGAGCGCTATGCCGTTCGCATTCGCAGCCCGGAAACCGGGGAGTTGCCCCAGAAGCCGCGCATGCTCAGCGTTGCCCAGCTCCTGTCGGCGCCGCTGCCCGCCTATCGCGGCGAACTGGCGGCACGCATCGGCACGCCGGTGGCGGCGCTGCTGCTGTCACTGCTGGCGATCCCGATGAGCTTCGTCAATCCGCGGGCCGGTCGCAGCAACAATCTGATCGCCGCAATCCTGGTGTACCTGATCTACACCAATACACTGTCGATCTGCCAGGCCTGGATCACCCAGGGCAAGATCGGCTTTGCCACCGGCCTGTGGGTGCCGCATGCACTGATGGTGCTGCTGTTGCTGCTGTTGTTCGGCCGGCGCCTGTCGGTGTTGCGGCTGTGGCGGAGCCGCGCCACGTGAAGGTGCTGAGCCGTTACCTCGCCCGCCAGATCTACGCCTCGACCTTCGGCGTGCTGCTGGCTTTCCTCGGTCTGTTCGCGTTCTTCGACCTGCTCAACGAGCTCGACAACGTCGGGCGCGACGGCTACCAGTTGCACCATGCGATGATCTACGTGCTGCTGATCCTGCCGGGCCGGGTCTATGAATTGATGCCGATCGCCGTGCTGATCGGTTCGCTCTATGCGCTGACCAATCTCGCGCGCAACTCGGAAATCACCGTGATGCGGGCCTCCGGCCTTTCGACCGCACGCGCGCTGGCGCTGCTGGGCGCCATCGGCTCGGTATTCGTGCTGCTGACCTTCGTGTTCGGGGAGTTCATCGCGCCGCCGGCCGAACGAGCCGCGCAGCAGTGGCGCCTGACGGTCCGCAATTCGGCCGTCTCGCAGGATCTGTCGAGTGGTCTCTGGGTGCGCGACGGCAAGCGATTCATCAACGTCGGAGTGCTCAAGCCCGATCGCAGCCTCGAGCACGTTCGCATTTACGAATTCGACGGCGATCACGCACTGGTGGCGATCTCCGACGCACGGCACGGCGCCTTTACCGGGGCCGACGGCTGGCGCCTGACCGAAGTCTCGCGCACGCGTTTTCTCGGTGACGCCACCGACGTCGAGCGGCTCGACGAGATCTACTGGAAATCGGAACTCACGCCCGAGGTGTTGAGCGTGCTGATGGTGGTGCCCGAGCGCATGTCGGTGAGGACGCTGTACAAGTACGTCGCCCATCTGCGTGACAACGGGCAGAAGTCCGAACGCTACGAGATCGCCCTGTGGAAGAAGCTCGCCTATCCGCTGGCGGCGCTGGTGATGCTGGCGCTCGCGCTGCCGTTCGCCTACACCCATGACCGCATGGGCGGCGTCAGCCTGAAGGTGTTTCTCGGCGTCATGCTCGGCGTCACCTTCCATCTGCTCAACGGCCTGTTCTCGAACCTGGGGGTGATCAACGCGTGGCCACCGGTGGTCGCCGCACTGACCCCGAGCCTGCTGTTCCTGTGCGCCGCCGGCACGATGCTGTGGTGGTTCGAGCGGCGATAGCCCGGATCTGCCGTTGAGGTCAGTGTCTCGACGCTCCCCCACGTTGCGCGCCCCGCGCGTCGTCTCGAGCGCTGCCGCCACGGCCCGGCGCTGCGCACACCTGGTCGCTCGCCTCCGATCGCGGCTGGCTGCGGGGGGGCATGAAAAAGGGGCGCCGCTGGCGCCCCTTGCATGCCGGATGTCCAGGTGTCCGGATCAGCCTTCCGGATTTTCCTGCGGCTGGACCTGTTGGGCGGCCTTCTTCGCGGCGGCAGCCTTGTAATCTAGCTTTTCCTTGATCCGCGCCGACTTGCCGGAGCGTTGGCGCAGGTAGTAGAGCTTTGCCCGGCGAACGTCGCCGCGACGCTTGACCTCGATGCTGGCGACCAGCGGGGAATAGGTCTGGAAGGTCCGCTCGACACCCTCGCCGGACGAGATCTTGCGGACGATGAAGGATGAATTGAGACCGCGATTGCGCTTGGCGATCACCACGCCTTCATAGGCCTGAAGGCGCTCACGGCTGCCTTCGACGACCTTGACACTGACCACCACGGTGTCGCCGGGACCGAAGTCCGGGATGGTCTTGCCCTCGGACACCCTGGCCATTTCTTCCTGTTCGAGCTGCTCGATCAGATTCATCGCGTCGTACTCCTTGTTGTCTGTGGCCTTTGGCCTTGGCTGCAGAGCAGGTCGCCACCTGATGCCGCCGTTTGTCATCCGGCGGGGATGCGTCAGCGTCCCTCGCCGTTACCGTCCGCACCCGACCGGGCGGGTTCGGAGCATTTCTCTTGCCCGTTCTGCCACGCCTGCAGCAGATCGGGCCGCCGTTCGCGGGTCAGCGCCAGGGCCCGTTGCCGACGCCACGCCCGAATCTCGGCGTGATTGCCGGACAGCAGCACGGCCGGCACCCGCAAGCCTTCGTACTCTTCCGGCCGCGTGAAGTGCGGGCAGTCGAGCAAGCCATCGACGAAGGAATCCTCCTGCGCCGATTCGGCATCGTTGAGCGCCCCGGGCAGCTGGCGGATGATCGCATCCATCAGTGCCATCGCCGGCAATTCGCCGCCCGACAGCACGAAGTCGCCGAGCGAGATCTCTTCATCGACACGGCGCTCGATCACACGCTGGTCGATCCCTTCATAGCGCCCGCACAGCATCACCAGTGCGGGCTCGGCGGCCAATGCCAGCACCCGCCGATGGTCCAGCGGGCGCCCCTGCGGCGACAGGTAGATCACCCGCCCCGCCGTGCCGAGCGCTTCCCGCTGTGCCGCGCGGGCCGCGTCGATCGCCCGTTCCAGCGGTTCGGCCATCATCACCATGCCGGGCCCGCCACCATAGGGCCGGTCGTCCACCGTGCGATGCCGGTCCGACGTGAAATCTCGCGGATTCCACAGCGTCAGCCGGTATAGCGCCCGCTCCGCCGCCCGTCGCGAGATGCCGCTCCCGGTCAGCGCCTCGAACATCTCCGGGAACAGCGTCACGACATCGAAGCGACGGGTTTCGCCGCTCGTCACCAGTCCGCTTCCCAGTCCGCCGTGATGCGCCCAGCGGCCACGTTCACGTCGAGGACGTAGGCCTCGACGAACGGGATCAACCGTTCCCTGTCGCCGTCGCGCACCTGCAGCACGTCATGGGCGCCGGTCTCGATCAGACCGGCGACCGTGCCGAGCGGGCAGTCGGCAGTGTTTCGCACCTCGAGGCCGATCAGGTCGGCCCAGTAATATTCGTCGTCCGCCGGCTTCGGCAGCGCGGCGCGCGGCGCGCCGACGAATTGACCGGCCAGCCGTTCGGCGGCGTTGCGGTCGTCGATTCCGACGAAAGCCGCGATCAGGCTCTTGCCGTGCATCCGGCACGCCCTCAGATCCAGTGCCTGCCACTGCTCGTCCGGCGCCCGGTCGTTCACACTGAGCCACCATTGGGCCATGCGCCGCCAACCGAGCGGGTCGTCGCCGAAGGGATGAATGCGGAGCCACCCCTGGACGCCGAACGGGGCGACGATGCGCCCCAGTACGATCATGCGCGTCAGGCGGCCTTGGCGGCGGTCTTGACGAGGCGCTGCACGGTCTGCGACAGCTGAGCGCCGTTGTCCTTCCAGTAGTTCAGGCGCTCCATGTCGACCGCCAGCCCCTGCTCGGCCTCGGAGGCCATCGGATTGTAGAAACCGACGCGCTCGATGAAGCGGCCGTCCCGGCGGTCGCGCGAATCGGCGGCGACGATGTTGTAGAACGGGCGCTTCTTTGCGCCGCTTCGGGCAAGACGGATGACGACCATGGAAGATCCTGACTCGATTTTGGAAAAACGGCCGAATATACGGTAAAGCCGGGTTTCGAGCAAGGCTTTGACGGCACCCGTCGATGTCGGTTGGCGCCCGGCACTGGCGGTCAAACCCCGAATGGTATACAAGCATGCCATCAGGCACGTGCGCACGTGGGTCCGGCCGATGATGGCAGAAAGTCCCGAATCGATTGAATTGAGCGAGGAGGTCTACGACCCCAGACTCCGCGAATTCGCGCGGCTGCGTGCCCGAATGGAGCGCTTCGACGAAGCGGGCGGACGGGTCGGCGACCTCGCGGGCATCGGTCGCCGGATGGTCGAGCTGGCGATACCCTTGCGCGATGCCCTCGTCGCCGAGCGACTGCCGCTGAACCGCCAGCGATTCGGCGAGGTGCGGGAAGCGGTGGACGGTGCGCTGGCCTGCGCACGCTGGCACCTGCGCGTGCTGCAGGAGATCCGTTCGCCCTACCTGTGTGGCTTCCGGGGTTCCGGCGAGGTCCTCGCAGGCGGCCTCGAACTGCTCGCCGATGCGTTCGAGCTGGCCTGCCTCGCGCGCATCTCGGCGCCACACGATTTCTGGCTGACCGCCCACGGGCTGTATCTTCGGGCCGCGGCAGAGGCCTGCGAGCCGGCCGCGATCATCTACAAGCGCTTGTTGGCGCTGGCGACGATCCAGCCCGAGAGCTTTTCGTCGCCCGAGCTGATCGAGATCTTCGCCATCGCGCGCGGCAGCGCAGGGCTCGGCGAACTGCGAAACGGCGAAGGGGAGCCTCCGGGGCAGGGGTGGTTCTGGGTTGATATCGCGCAGGATTGCCCGCCGGTCGCGATCGTGCGGCGAGAGCCGCCGCCGGTCGACGATCTGGTCTTCTTCTCGGCGGCCGCGCTGGCACGGGCCGCCAGCGAGCGCCTGGCCCGCGACCAGGCAGCGGATGCAACGGCACAGCAGGGGGATGGTGCTGCCGAGGTCTTGCTGCGGTGCTTGCGGGAGCGCTGGGCGATGCCGCCCCGGCGCGTCCAGCCGCGCCGCCGAAGCGAATACGAGATCCAGGTGTGCGCCGGCCTCGACGAGATCTGGCGCCTGCTGGTCCGCGGCGAGGACGGCATGCCGCCGCGCAAATGGACGGTGCAGAACGAGAGCCCGGGCGGCTTCTCGATCATGCAGATCAGCAGCAAGGACGGCGACGACCTGACGGCCGGCATGGCGGTCGCGCTACGGCGGGTGGCGTCGGCCGGTTGGGCCGTGTGCGTGGTGCGCTGGATCCGCAGTGAACAGCCCGGGCAGGTCGAACTCGGCCTGCAACTGGTGTCGCAGGCCGCGATTCCTGTGCGCGTGGCGTTTCGCAGCGGCAACTCGGCACGACTACCGGTTGCGGCACTGGTGCTGCCGCCATTGACCGGCGTCCGTCGGCACCAGGCGGTTCTGGCGCCGGCCGGTACCTACTCGGCGCGTCGCTTCATGCTGGTTCATGACAGCGATCGCCTGTACGTCGCCCAGGGTCGGCTGCTCAGCCTCGACATGCAGACCGACGCGATCGAACTGTTCCAGTTCGAGGTCGATCCCTACCCGATCTGATTCTTGCGTTCGCGCTCTGCAGGCTCGGACAACAACTCCGAGACCGGATCGTCGAAGGGGCCATGGAGTCTTGCCAGGCGGCGGGCCAGGGCCATGCCCAGCGGGTGGCGGCTGTCCATCAGCCCTTTCGGCGACAGGCACAAGCCCTCCAGCAGGTCGCGCAGTCGCAATTCGCTGCAGCGGATCGCGAGCAGCCAGTTGCCGGTGTCCGAGGTGACGACCCAGCCGGCCTGCAACATGTCCTCGAGCAGTCGCGATGCCCGGGCCAGTCCGAGACCGGTATCGGAGGCGAGGGTCTCGATGCTCGGGGTCGCACCGACCCGCTGCGCGTCGGACAGGGCCTCGAGCAATTGCATCGCGCCCAGCAACTGGTCGCCGGCGAAGCTCGCGCGGTGGTGGCCGCGCAAGCTCACTTCGGGCAGCACTGCAACCACCACTGCGCACACCAGCACCACCAGCCACGACAGGTATAGCCAGAAGAGGAAGGTCGGCAGCGCGGCAAAGGTGCCGTAGATCAGGGTGTAGGTCGGGAACTGGGTCAGATACAGTGCAAAGACCCGCTGCAGCAGGGTCAGCAGCGTCGCCGCAAGGGCGCCGCCGAGCGCGGCGTGGGCGAAGCGCACCGGTCGATTCGGCAGTCCGACGTACATCAGCGTGAATAGCGCGGCGAGCACCAGCAGCGTCGTACCCCGGGCGTAGGCCGCCCGCCCCCAGTGGTCGGGTGCGCTGACCAGACCGAACGACAGGCTTGCGACGTGGCCGATCAGCGCCAGCACGGCGGCCAGCGCCATCGGTCCGATCGTCAGCCCGACCCAGTACATCGACAGCCGTGCGAGCAGCGGGCGCCGGTGGGAAACCGCCCAGATCTGATTGAAGGCACGGTCGATCGTCAGCACCAGCGTGATCGCCGTGATCACGACGATCGAGGTGCCGATCAAGGTCAGGTTGGTGGCCTTCTGAGAGAACTGAACGGCATAGGTCGCGATGATCTTGCCGGCGGTCGCCGGCAGCAGGTTCTGCAGCAGGAAGTTCTGCAGGGTCTCGGCGATGTCGGCGAATCCGGGCAGGCTGGCGAAGACGATCAGGCCGATCGTGAGCAGCGGCACCAGCGCCAGCAGCGTCGTGAATGCCAGACTCGCCGCGACCTGCGGGCAACGCGCGCTGATCAGCCGGTCGCGGAACTGGACGGCGAATGCCTGGAGGTAGGCGGCGAGACCCGAGTCGGGCTGGACGAGGGGCATCGGGTGGCGGGCCGGCAGTGGCTATAATCGCCGATTCTATCGGACTGCCACGCTGATGAAAGAGATCCTGGTTCTGTATTACAGCCTCCGCGGCTCGGTGGCCGGGTTGGCCGAACAGGTGGCCGCCGGCATCGATGCGGTTCCCGGCATGGCCGCCCGGGTGCGTACCGTGCCGAAGGTGTCGACACTGTGCGAAGTGTCCGCGCCCGCCGTGCCCGACGACGGCCCGCCCTACGTCGAGGCGCGTGATCTCGAGCAGTGCGTCGGGTTGGCATTGGGCAGCCCTACCCGCTTCGGCAACATGGCCGCACCCCTCAAGTACTTCATCGATGGTACCGGCGCGCTCTGGCACGCCGGCACCCTGGCCGGCAAGCCGGCCTGCGTGTTCACGTCGACCGGCAGCATGCATGGCGGTCAGGAGAGCACCCTGCTGTCGATGATGCTGCCGTTGCTGCATCACGGCATGCTGATCGTCGGCCTGCCCTACACCGAGGCAGGTCTGATGGCGACGACCAGCGGCGGCACGCCCTATGGCGCCAGCCATGTCGCCGGCAAGGACGGTGACCCGCGGCTGTCGGACGAGGAACTCGCACTCGCCAGGGCCCTCGGCCGGCGCCTCGCCGAAACGGCGGCGCGGCTCGCATGATGCCGTCGCTGCGTGTGCTGTCGGTGGCTGCCAGCATGCTGCTGCTGGCGCTGATCGTGTTGTGTGTGAGCTGGGAGATGTGGCTGGCACCGCTGCGGCCCGGCGGTTCGTGGATGGTGCTGAAAGGGGCGCTGCTGTTGCTGCCGCTGTTCGGCATCCTGCGCGGACGGCGCTACACCTACCAGTGGACTTCGATGTTCATCCTGCTGTACTTCACGGAAGGCGTGGTGCGCGTCGGCGATCCGGGCCTCGGCGGCCGCCTCGCGCTTGCCGAAGCCGTCCTGTCGACGCTGCTGTTCGTCTGCGTGGTGCTCTATGCCCGCAACAGTGCACCGTCGCGGCAGCGTTGAGGCGCTTGCCGGCGGTTCAGGGGAAGTTCGCCGTCAGCCGCTCGACAGGCAGCCTCAGATCTTCGCCCGTGCGCTGGTAATGTTCGAAGGCGGCGCTGATGCGATGGCCGCCGTCTTCGAGCAGATAGCTCTTCCCGCAACCGCAGACCAGCACGCGAATCGGCTGTTCGATGGCGTTGCCGCGCGCCAGACTGTCGGCGATGCGCGCGAATCGCGCATCCCTGCCGCGTGGCCAGTCGATCGGCAGCGCCACCAGTTCGCTGACCGGCATCGTACGAGCTTCGCCGCGCCGGCGGCGGGCAGTGCTCACTGCCGCGGCGGTCGAGTGGTGGCGTTCAAGGCCCGACCTGGGGATTGAGCTTTTCGAACTTGCCGTGCAGCTTGTTCAAGGCGTTGAGATAGGCCTTGGCCGATGCGACGATGATGTCGGTGTCCGAGCCCTGACCGTTGACGACCTTGCCGTCGCGGGCCAGCCGCACCGTCACCTCGCCCTGGGCATCGGTTCCGGTGGTGATCGCATTGACCGAGTACAGCAGCAGCTCGGTGCCGCTCCTGGCCACTGTCTCGATCGCCCGGAAGGCTGCATCCACCGGTCCGGATCCGGTGGATCGTGCCTGGTGTTCGGCGCCACCGACGGAGAGCGTGAGTGCCGCGCTCGGCGTCTCGCCGGTCTCCGAATGGAAGCACGACGACAGCAGCCGGAAATGCTCGATCTCGGGCGTCAGCGATTCGTCCGACATCAACGCCTGGAGGTCCTCGTCGAAGATCTCGTGCTTCTTGTCGGCCAGTTCCTTGAAGCGGGCGAAGGCGGCGTTGAGGTGTTCCTCCGACGCGATCCGGACGCCGAGGTCCTGGAGCCGCGCACGAAACGCGTTGCGTCCGGAGTGCTTGCCGAGCACCAGCTTGTTGGCGCCCCAGCCGACGTCCTCGGCGCGCATGATCTCGTAGG
>JAGRFY010000139.1 GCA_020445765.1 Rhodocyclaceae bacterium
TCATGCGGTCGACCTCGGTCTCGCGGGTGACGTCGCGGAAGTAGACCACCCGGCTGCCGGCCTGCGAGCCCGCCTGTCGGATGCGCCGCGACAGCACGCGGTGGATCGGTTGCAGCAGGGTGATGTGACTGCGTGCGGGCCGGCCGGTGTCGTCGTCGTCGCCGTCGTCATCGGCGGCGGCACTGAAGCCGTCGGCGAGGGCGGGATAGGGCTGCGCGGGGTCGCAGCGTTCGCGCAGCACCTGGTCCAGTTCGGCGACGCTCATGCCGGCCATGTCGCCGATGTTGAGGCCGACCATGCGCTCGAACGACGGATTGGCGAAGGCCAGCCGGCCCTCGTCGTCGAACGAGACGAAGCCGTCCGGGCTCAGCGTGAATACCGTATCGAGCCGAACGAACCACTCGAACATGCGCGCTTCGGCGGCGCGCTGCTCGGTGACATCGTTCTGGACGCCGACGTAATGGGTGACGCGCCCGCTCTGGGGATCGCGCACCGGCGCCATCGACAGCTCGTTCCAGAACATCGTGCCGTCCTTGCGGAAGTTTCGTATCACGACGTGGCATTCCTCTTCGGCGGCGATGGCCTCGCGCAACGCTTCGATCTCCGCCCGCCCGGTCTCGCTGCCCTGCAGGAAGCGGCAGTTGTTGCCCAGCACCTCGTCTTCTTGGTAGCCGGTGATGCGGGTGAAGGCGGCGTTGGCATAGACGATCGGCTGGTCGGGCCGGGTCATGTCCGAAATCACGATGCCGTTCGAGCTCGCCTGCAGCGCCCGATCGCGAATGCGCAATTCCTCTTCGGCGTTGTAGCGCTCGGTGATGTCGCACAGGGTGCCACTGATGCCGGACGGCAGGCCGAGCTCGTCGTGGTAGGCCCGGGCATACAGCTTGATCCAGCGCCAGCCGCCCTCCGCGGTGCGGAAGCGCACGTCGAAGGTGCAGGATTCGCGGCCGCCGCCGCGCATCGCGGCGAGTTCGTCGAGCGCCGCATCGGCGTCGTCGTGGTGCAGGAATTCGGCGAGCGCCCGGCCGAGCGAGGCCTTCGGGCAGAAGCCGGTGATCTCCTCCCAGGCCGGATTGAGGAAGGTCCAGCGTCCATCGGCGTCAGCCTGGAAGATCACGTCCTTGACGCTCTCGACCACCGACTGATAGCGGCGCTCCGAGCGGATGCGCTCCGAGATGTCGTTGAGCACGCCGATCATGTGGGTGGCCTCGGCGCCGGCGGCGTCACGCACCGGCGAGATCGTCAGCTCGCACCAGCGGCGCACATTGGCCCGACAGCGCAGCCGCAGCGTCACCGCACATTCGCTGCGGCTGTGCACGGCCGCCCGCAACGAGGCCACGGCTTCCGCGTCACGCCGGTCGGCCTGCAGGAAGCGCCAGTCGCGGCCGATGGTCTCGCGCGCCTCGTAGCCGGTCATCGCGGCGAAGGCGGGATTGGCGTACTCGATGCGCTCCTCCGCGTCCTGCGACACCGCGATGATCAGGATGCCGCTGCGGCTCGACTCCAGCGCCCGGTCCTTCAGCCGCAGGGTGCGCTCGGCCGCCTTGCGCGCAGCGTCACTCTCGACCTGTGTCGTGACGTCGCTGATGATGCCGTCGATGTGCGCCGGCGCGCCATGCTCGTCGAACACCAGATAGATGCGCTCGAACAGCCAGCGCCGACTGTTGTCGGGGCAAACGATGCGGTAGCGCAGTTCGGTGAAGCCGTCGTCGAACAACCGTCGATGGGCCTCGTCCACCCGTGCCCGGTCGGCCTCGCATACTAGCGAGCGCAGCCAGGTGAGATCCACCCGCGGATCGAGCGAGCGGGTCCCGGTGATGCGGTAGATGCTCGGGCTCATGTACAGCGTGCGGCGCTGGTCGGGACTCACCGAATAGAGCACGTCCTGGATCGACTCGAGAATGCCGGCCAAGCGTGCCTGGGCCTCGGCCAGCGCCTGGGTACGCCGCGCGACCTCGCGCTCGAGATTGTCCTGGGCCGTTCGCACCGTATCCAGCATGCGGTTGAAGGCCCGTCCGACGGCGCCGATCTCGTCGCTACCGTGCGCCGCGACGCTGCAACCGGCGCCGACCCCGTGTTCGGCGATCCGCCGGGCGGCGCCCGCCAGCGCCCGCAATGGGCTGGTCAGGCGCCGCGCCGCGCGGGTGGCCAGGCTGCGGGTCGCGACCATTGCGATCGCGGCCACCAGCAGATAGGCCATCGCCAGTTGCAGCAGCGGTCGATAGACTTCGAACACGCTGATCTCGGCCAGCACCTGCAGTCGCGGAATGCCGTCCTCGAGACCGGACGTCAGCGGCAGCACGGCCCCGATTCCGTTTTCCATGAAGGCGCGCCCGAGGGTCAGCAGATCCTCGCCGCGCGCATTCCTGAGGTGAAGCCGGAAATCGTCGGCGACCGGCGCGAAGGCGACCTCGAACAGATGGGCTAGATCCACCTCGACCAAGGCCGCACCCTCCGAGGTGTCGGTCGGCGCATAGATCACCGGATAGGCGAGCAACAGCCGCGGGCGGCCGCCACCGTGCAGCAGCGTGGCCTGCCATTGGCCGTCGGCGGCAACGCGGGCGGCGAGCGCGCCGGCATCGCCTGCGGCCGTCGGCTCGCCGCTGCGGATCAGTGTCCGTCCGCGGAAGTCGGCGATCTCGACCGCCGCGACACCGTCCATGCTGTCCCGGAACTCACGCACGAAAGGCCCCAGGTAGGCCTGCCGGCCGGCCGAGTCGGCAAGCGCCGTGCGCACCAGCGTCCGCCGCGCGAGATCGCGGCTGGAGCGCACGATGATTTCCAGCTGAGACTGCATGCGCAGGGCGGCAGCGCCGGCATGGGCCTCGATGCGCGCGTGCTCGCGATCGCTGAGCAGCGAGCCGATGACCGCGTAGGTGAGCACTGACAGCAGCAGCACCGCGATCCCCACCAGGGCGACGGCCGCCACCGTGAACCGGTTGGCGAGGCTGCTGCCGACCCACCGGCGGTAGCGCTGGGTGAGCTTGCCGGCGCTCATCGTCAGGCGTCCGAACCGATCGGAAGCAGGCGCCCGCTCGCATCGAAGCGGGCCAGGAACAGATCCTCGGGCGCCATCGCTTCGTGCCGCTCGCGGCTGAAGGCCCGCGGGTAGCTCCGCACCACGCCCTCGTACGGCGGCAGATCCTCGAGGGCTTCGCGCACCGCGGCCCGGTCGGCGACGCCGGCACGGTCGATCGCCAGTGCCAGCAACCGGGTCAGGTCGTAGGCCTGGGCAATGCCCAGTGCCGACGGAATGTCCAGCGGATCGGCAACGCCGTAGGCAGCGACGCTGCGCTCGGCCAGACGGCGGGCCTCGGCATTGCGCTGCCGTGCAAAGCTGAAGGTCTGCACTACACAGAAGTCGATCGCCTGCAGCGCACCGCCGCACAGCTCGGCGAAGCGCCCACCGGTCACGCCCCAATGGCTCACCACCGGAATCCGACGAGACTCGGGCAGGCTCGCGATGTTCTTGACCAGGATGGCACCCTCGGCCTCGTTGGCGACCAGAACGAGGCCCTGGGCGCCTTTTTCGAGCAGCGACAGGTAGCGGTCGAGCAGGTCGGTCTCGCCGCCCCAGTTGTGCCACTCGATGCTGCTCAAGCGCAGCTCGGGCCGGCCGGCCAGGTAGTTGCCGGCTGCCGTCACGTTGCTTCGCCCCCAGCCGCTGTTGGGTACGAACAGGGCGATGTCGCGGATGCCGCGACCGGCAAGCTCGTCGATCAGCACCTGCATTGCCCAGCTGTCGCGCAGGCCCAGCCGGAATGCGTAGTTCGGGGTATAGCCGTTGTCGACGATGCGATCGGCGGCGGCCCATGGGTCCAGCAGCGGAAGGCCGAACTCATGGACGATCGGCAGGCACTCGAGGACCACCGGACTGAACTTGCCGCAAAAGTAGGCCACGACCTCGTCCATCGCAACGAAACGGCGCACGTTGTCGACCCCGCGTGCCGGCAGGCTGCGATTGTCGAGGGTCAGCAACTGCAAGGGACGGCCCCCGAGCACGCCGCCGTCGCGCTGGATGTCGGCGATCGCGAATTCGATGCCGCGACGGATCGCCTCGTCCGAGGTGCTGGTGCGATCGCGGAATTCGGCGTCCAGGCCGATCACCACCGGGCGCCGCTGGGCGGATTGGACCAGTCGAGGCGCAAGGCCGAGGCCGACCATCGCTGCGCTGGCCGCCAGGCACTGGCGGCGACGGATATTGACGTTCATGGCATCCTCCTCAGACGGTCTCGGCGGCCTGCTGCTCGAGCATCGCGTCGACGGTGTCGATCAGTTCCAGCGGGCTGAAGGGTTTCGTCAGGTAGGCGTCGGCGCCGGCCCGGTTGCCGGCCTCGAGATCGGTCTGCTGGCCGCGCGCGGTCAGCATCACCACGCGGGTCGACGCCAGCCGGGCATCGCCCTTGACCCGCTCGCAGACCTGGAATCCGTCGAGCTCGCCCGGCATCATCACGTCGAGCAGCATCAGGTGCGGCTTGATGCCCTCGAGCATGCGCAGGCCGCCGACGCCGTTGTCGGCCTCGTGCAGTTCGTAGTCGCCGAATTCGAGGGTCATGCGGATCAGCTTGCGGATGTCGGCCTGATCCTCGACGATCAAGATGATTTTTTTCATGATGTGCTCCCGGTGACAGCGGCCGCAGTCCTGCGGCGTTCCATGAGTCGGGCGAGGTCGCGCGCGTAGCGCTTGGCCTGCTCGAGATCGAGTTGTCCCTCGGCGGGCGACGGTGCGCCTGCCGGCAGTTCGATGACGCAGGTGAAGTCGTTCTCGACCTGCTGCTCGATCTGCATCCGTCCGCCGTGCAGGGCGATGATCTGGCGAGCGACCGGCAGGCCGATGCCGAAACCCTGCTCCTTGCGCTCGCGCGCGTTGCGGCCGCGATACAGCGGCTGCATCAGGCGCTGGCGAAGCGCCGGCGCCATCACGCCAGCCCCGCCGTTGCGTACCGTGATTCGCAGGAATCCATTGAGATGAACTGCCTTGACGGCGATCTCGCTCCTCGACGGTGCGTACTTCAAGGCGTTGTCGAGGGCTTCGTGCAGTGCCCGCCCGAGCCAGCGCTCGCTGCCATAGAGCGGCGGCAGGTCATCGCCGGCGAGGGGCAACAAGGTGACATTGCGCTCCATGGCGACCGCCCGCAGGCGGTGGCATTCGGCCGCCAGCCAGTCGCGCACGACGATCCGGTCGTTGGCGCAGATGGCATGGCCGTGCGACAGCGTCGCCAATGCCGACAGCCGTCCGAGTTGCTCAGCGAGCTGCTGGCCCAGGGCGGCGACGCGGCCGCGGACCGAACCGATCCGGCGCTGCTCGTCGGCGTCGTCTACCGAGGCCACCAGCTCACCGAGCGCCTCGTCGAGCTGATCCATCGGCACGCGGCATTCACGCTCGACCAGTTGGGCGAGATTCTCGATGGCCGCCGTGAAGAACTGGTCTTCGGTGAGGTTGTAGAGGACGACGACGAAATCGGTGCCGACCGGGCTGGCCAGCAGATGCGCCTGGATGGTGTCGGCGTCGGCAACCAGGCATTCCTCGCCGAGCTGGATGCGCTCGATGTGGGGGACCGAAAGGTGACCGGCGGTGGCCCCGCCCACCATGCGTGCGATCTGGTTGTTGTTGATCGGTTCGCCCAGTCGCGACGGGATCAGCCTCAGTGCCGCTTCGTTGGCAAAGCGCACGTGTCCCTGCCGCGAGATGATGAAGAGCCCGTCGCGCACGGTGTGGAACAGTCGCTGCATCAACGGATTCATGACGGCCTCCGCCGCAGGAATGCGGTCGGTGATGACGATGAGCACAGTAGATATTCGCCAATCTCGCCGAGCAAACGTAATTGATGTTTTTACCGACTTATCGGATAAACGGACTTAAATTCCGCATAAACGGCAACCCGCCTTGTAAGTGCGCCGACCATTCCGGCATCCAAGGCCATCAGCAGCGCACGAAGCGTGCCGGAGCAGTGACCAGCAGCAGCGAAGCGGACAATCAAAATTGACAAAATCGTCAATTTCCGGAAAGAGGACCCGGGCGCGCGTCGTCGACCACAGCGCGCGACTGCCGTCCCGCAACGGCGCCATCGCGTTCGAGGCGGCGTTTCGGCCCGTACCGTCGGCCGGGCGCAGACGAGCAACTCTGCCGCCCGGCCAGTGGCTCGCGGTCTGCGTCGCAAATACGTCAGCACGAAAGCGCGCCTCGTGCCCCTTGGCGGTGTTGCTGATCCTCCGAACCGTCCCGGCCATCGCCGTGGCTCGTGCCTTGCCACTGGGCACGGTGCAAGGCTCTGGTCAGGCACCTTGACTTACAAGACAGACCATTGGGTGTCCCAGTAGCCGGGCATACCGTAGATCCGTTTCAGGTGCTCGACGAAGAAGCGCACCTTGGCCGGAATATGACGCTGTTGCGGGTAGACCGCCCGGACGTCGTAGTCCGGCAGCGCGAATTCGTCGAGCACGGTCACCAGTTCGCCACGATTCAGCTCGCGCTGGATCTCCCAGGTGGACCGCCACGCCAGGCCGAGTCCCGCCCGCGACCAGCGGTGCAGCATCTCGCCGTCATTGCAGTCCGGATTGCCATGCACGCGGACGGTCACCGGCTTGCCGTCGCGCAGGAAGCTCCAGCCGCCGCTCTGTCCACCCTGGGGCGTGAACACGAGGCAGTTGTGGTGCGGCAGGTCGGTGAGATCGCGCGGCGTGCCGTGGCGGCCGAGATAGTCCGGCGTCGCGCATACGGCACGGCGGTTGGCGGCCAGGCGGATTGCGACCAGGTCGGTATCGGCCACGGCGCCGATGCGGATGCCGACGTCGTAGCCCTCGCGAACCACGTCGACCACCTGGTCGGTGAGATCGAACGACAGCTGCACGCGGGGGTTCGCCTCGAGGAAGCTGGCGGCGTGCGCCGCCACGTGGCGGCGGCCGAAGCCGGCCGGCGCGGTCACCCGCAGATGCCCCACCGCCGATTCGCGCGAGCTGCTCATCAATTCCTCGGCCAGCTCGACCTCGGCGAACACCCGACGGCAACGCTCGAAGAACAGTTGCCCTTCTTCGGTCAGCGCCTGGTGGCGGGTCGAGCGGTGCAGCAATTTGACGCCGAGCCGTCGCTCCAGCGCGTCGACCCGGCGCCCGAGCATCGCCGCCGACACGCCGACCGCCTGCGCCGCCCGGCTGAGGCTGCCGAGTTCGACCGCGGCGACGAAGGCCTGCATCTGCTTGAGCTTGTCCATGGGCCGATTCTAAACGTGAGGTACATTCAAAATGTACAAGAGCAGTATTTCTGAACTCTGATTGAGCTATTAGACTGCTGCGACATCATCGCCCGGTAAACTCGGGGCCTTGGCAACTATGATGATTCTGCGTCCGTGTCGCGCACGCGACCGGACGGCGGCGCTCCCAGCCGCAGAACCGCAAACGTGAGAGAGTTCAAGCCATGACCGACCGTATCCAGTGCGGGCGCCTGCAGGTGTCCAGCCAGTTGCACCAGTTCATCGAAAACGAGGCGCTGCCGGGTAGCGGTGTCGAAGCCGCTGCCTTCTGGAACGGCTTCGACGCGCTGGTCCACGAGCTGGCGCCGAAGAACAAGGCACTGCTGGCCGAACGCGACCGCCTGCAGACCGAGATCGACGGCTGGCACCGCGCCAACCCGGGTCCGATCCAGGACATGGCGGCCTATCGCGGCTTCCTCGAATCGATCGGCTACCTCGTGCCGGTGCCGTCGGCGACCAGGATCACCACCGAAAACGTCGATGCCGAGATCGCGATCCAGGCCGGTCCCCAGCTCGTGGTGCCGGTGATGAACGCCCGCTACGCGCTGAATGCGGCCAACGCGCGCTGGGGCTCGCTGTACGACGCGCTGTATGGCACCGACGCGATCGGCGAGGAAGGCGGCGCCGAGCGCGGCGCCGGCTACAACCCGGCCCGCGGCGCCAAGGTGATCGCCTACGGCCGCCGGTTCCTCGATCAGGCGGCGCCGCTGGCGACCGGCACCCACGGCGATGCCACCGGCTACGCGGTCGCCGCTGGCGCGCTCACGGTGACCCTGTCCAACGGCAGCAAGGTCGGCCTCGCCGAGCCCGGCCGCTTCGTCGGCTACCGTGGCGAGGCGGGCGCACCGAATTCGGTGCTGATTCGCAGCAATGACCTCCATGTCGAGATCTCGATCGACCGCGGCGGCGCCATCGGCAAGTCCGACGCCGCCGGCGTCAACGACATCGTGCTGGAGTCGGCGCTGACCACCATCATGGATTGCGAGGATTCGGTCGCGGCAGTGGACGCCGAGGACAAGACCCTGGTCTATCGCAACTGGCTCGGTCTGATCACCGGCGAGTTGACCGACGCCTTCCAGAAGGGCGGCAAGACCGTCGAGCGCCGGCTCAATGCCGACCGCGAATACGCCACGCCCGATGGCGGCTCGCTGAAGCTGCACGGCCGCGCGCTGCTGTTCGTGCGCAACGTCGGCCACCTGATGACCAACCCGGCAATCCTCGACGGCGACGGCAACGAAGTGCCCGAAGGCATCATCGACGGCGTCGTGACGATGCTGATCTCGAAGCGCGACCTCACCCTCAAGGGCAACTCCCGCACCGGCAGCGCCTACATCGTCAAGCCGAAGATGCATGGCCCGGCCGAAGTGGCCTTCGCCGACGAGTTGTTCGGCCGCATCGAGCAGTTGCTGGGCATGCCGGCAAACACCGTCAAGATGGGCATCATGGACGAGGAGCGCCGCACCAGCGTCAACCT
>JAGRFY010000140.1 GCA_020445765.1 Rhodocyclaceae bacterium
CGCGCGGGGGAAATGCATCGAATGAAGCCGCAGGCCAGAGGCCCGGCAGTTACAGCGGCGTGCTGCCTTTGGAAGGGACCGGATTACGCTCCGGCACGCTTTCCTCGAACGCCCTTGGCAAGGCGCTCGAGGAAAGCCCCCGCAGGGAGCCTTCGGGTTGGAATGTTGGAATCAGGTCTCGTTCGGGAACCACACGCGACCGTTGTAGCTGACATGGGCCACGATCGCGTTCCCGCCATCCCGGACCCAGCCGCCAATCCATTGGCTGGAGCCGAGGCCGTGGCGCTCGATGTAGGCCCGGCAAGCCTGCCCCGCTGCGCGCAGCGAGCCCACCCGGTGTGCCGGCATGGTCGGAACGCCGAACAGCGGGCGGTCCGGATCCTGACCCATGTCGATGTTGCCGCAGCTCCTGAGATTCACGCTCAGCACCTGAGGCCGGTCCAGCTCGGCCGCGGGCACTTCCCAGCGGAAGCTCAACGGATCGAGCTGTCGCGGCGTCTCTCCGGTCTGCACGGCGATCTCGCTGCGCACGTAGGCGGCAAGGATCGACTCCACTTCGGACCCGGAGAAGAAAATCCCCGCCAGGTCGCCGCTTGTGACGCCCAGACGCGATTGGATGAGGGCGCAGGCGGCATCGAGGGCTTCCACGGCCAGGTGCTGCGGGTCGATGGTGTCCAGTGTGACCGGTGCAGCGATGGGCGCTTGCCGATGGGCGAAGCTGCGTTGCAGCCGCTCGTCCACGCTCGGATGGATCTCGAACTCGCCGGCGACGCGCGTTGCGCCGATCACCAGGTGCTTGGCGACGTCGCCCTCGATGCCGGGCGGGTGCTCGACATGGCGGTCCTCGAGGAGCGGCATCTCGGCGGTGTCATCCCGCACGGTGCCGGCGTCGATGGCTTCGCGCACGCGAGCGATGGCCTCGTCGGCGGATGCTGTCGTGACTCCGACCGAGACGCGATGCTCGCAGGGAATCGTGTAGCTGACGGCGAATTGCTGAAGGCTTGCGGATGCTGTTTGGTTCATGGCGATCTCCAAAAGAAAAATCGGGAGGTCGCACCGGTCGGGAGATCATCCCGATCGGGTGGGTGCAGCGATGTGGCCTCGGATCCAAGGATCCGTCCCGGTTGCAGAGGCGTGCCGGGCGCGAAGGGTGCCTCGGAGAGCCGGTTGATGCTGACTGGATTGTAGCGCCGGCGGTCGGACGCGCAAAGCGTGGCTGCGCTTTCCTCAGTGCCCTCTGCCGAAGGCGTTGAGGAAAGCCCCGCGCGAGGGCGGGGCAGGGTGGTTCAGATCAGGCACAGCAGGCCGGCGCGCAGGCGCTGGGCGGTCAGGGCATGGCAGCGCTCGCGCGCCACGGCGACGACTTGCTCGCCGCTCGTCCATTCGACCCGGTACCGGCGCCGGGCCTCGGCGTCGCAGTCACGCCAGAATTGAAAGCGGGACGCGTGGTCGGGCGCGAGCCCGGCCAGCGCCTCCATCTGGCCGATGGTGCCGGGCCGTGCGAGCTTGTCGCGCTCGGCCTTCGTCAGTTTGGCTTGTTTCATGATTGGCCTCGGGAAGGGAAGGATGCGTCGGCGCCCGCAGGCGCCCGACGCGGTTGAGGAAGGAACTCAGCAGCCCGCACGCCGCGGGTCGAGCCGGGGGGCATCCAGCGCCGCGAGGCGCAGTCCCTTGAAAATAGCCTCGATGCCGGGCTCCCAGCCGATGTAGGCGCCGGCGTCGTAGGCCTGCATGACGAAGGTGATCAGCTCACCCACGAGCGGATAGTGATCACGGGCGGGTTCCAGGAAACTCGCCTGGGTGATGCCCGAGATCTGCCGGTCGATGTCGCAGAAGGCGACGCGGCCGTCCTCGAGGATGCGGGCGGCGATGCGCTGTCCCTCGCTGGTGTAGCCCCGGTGGGTGTTCCACACGGCGTTGGCCAGCAGGGCGATGCGCGGCGCCGGCTTGTCGGTGTCGTTCATGGTGTGCTCCTTGGAAGAATGACGGCGGAGCACGCCCCTTGCGGGGCGGACCCCGCAAGGGTGGTGAGGTTTGCGAATCAGGCGATCAACTGCCTGGCCAGGGCGACCTCGATCGAGTCGCCCGATTGGTTGAGAACGTCCAGACCGGATTCCGGCATGTCACCGGAAGTGGACTGGGAGACTGCGATTTTCTCGGCCATCAACGTGAGGCACGCCATCTGGGCCGTGCCCCCGTAACCGAGGAACTTCACTTCCACATCCCGCTTCTGCCCGATCCGCCAGGAGCGCCGGGCCGCCTGCTGAAGCGTGTAGACGTTGTAGCCCGACTGGAGGAACACGATGGTCGGAAACTCCAGCATGTCCAGCCCCGTCTTCACCAGCTCGGGGTTCGTCAGCACCACGTCCACACCGCGATCCACCTGCTCGAGCAGCCAGTCCTCGCGCTTGTCGGCCGAAACCGAGGCGCGCAGCACCGCGACGCTGTGACCGTCCCGCTCGATCAGGCTCTTCAGCCGGCTGGTGGTGTCACGCGTGCCGGTATAGACCGTGTACGCGAGCACCTTCCGACCGCGGGCCTTCTCTTCGCGGATGAGCGTGAGCAGCGCCTCTTCCTTCGGCGCCGCCACGTCCTCGGCAAACAGCACCGGCAGATGGGCGATCACTTCCTTGTGACGGTGCGGATGACGCACGATCTCCTCGCGGAAACCGCAGTCCGGCCAGGCCAGCAGCGCGTTCAGGACCACCCCCAACAGGCTGTTGTCCCCGGCCCGCAGCGCTTCGCGCAGCCGCTGCCTCAGCCGCCCCTGGAAGTTCTGGTAGAGCGTCTCCTGCTCCGGCGTCATGGCGATCGGAATGCACCGCTCGTTGTACGCCGGACGAA
>JAGRFY010000141.1 GCA_020445765.1 Rhodocyclaceae bacterium
TGATCTTGGGCACGTTGAGGAAGCCGGCGGCGTCGCCGACCAGCAGCGCCCCGGGGCAGATCAGGCGCGGCAGCGACTGGAAGCCGCCCTCGTTGAGCGCCCGCGCGCCGTACGAGATGCGCCGACCGCCCTCGAAGGTCTTGCGGATCTCGGGATGGGTCTTGAAGCGCTGGAATTCCTCGAAGGGCGACAGGTGGGGATTGGCGTAGTCGAGGCCGACGACGAAGCCCACCGCCACCTGGTTGTCCTCCAGGTGGTACAGGAAGGAGCCGCCATAGGTGTCCGCGGCGAGCGGCCAGCCGATGGTGTGCACCGTCAGCCCCGGCTGGTGCACTGCCGGGTCCACCTCCCACAACTCCTTGATGCCCAGCCCGTAGGTCTGCGGATCGCAATCCCGGCGCAGATCGAATCGCGCCATCAGCCGCTTGCTCAGCGAGCCGCGGCAGCCTTCCGAGAACACCGTCTGCGGCGCGCGCAGTTCGATCCCCGGCTGGAAGTTCGGACCCTCGCTGCCGTCGCGCGCGACCCCCATGTCGCCGGTGATCACGCCACGCACCGACCCGTCCTCGACGATCAGCTCGGCCGCGGCGAAGCCGGGGTAGATCTCGACGCCGAGCCCTTCCGCCTGCTCGCCGAGCCAGCGCACGACGTTGCCGAGGCTGACGATGTAGTTGCCGTGGTTGTGCATCTGCGGCGGCGTCGGCAGCTTGCGCGCACCGCGTTCGCTGAGCATCAGGAAGCGGTCCTCGGTCACCGGCGTGTTGAGCGGCGCCCCCATCGCCTTCCAGTCCGGCAGCAGCTCGTCGAGCGCACGGGTCTCGATCACCGCACCGGACAGGATGTGGGCACCGACCTCGGAGCCCTTCTCGACGACGCAGACCGAAATCTCTTCGCCCGCCTCGGCGGCCAGCTGCTTCAGGCGAATCGCCGTCGACAGCCCGGCCGGACCCGCACCGACGATCAATACGTCGTATTCCATGACGTCGCGGGTCATCGCGGACCTCCTGCGGCGAATCCACCGCTCGCTTCGTCGCGCATCAGAACAGGCCTTCCGGCAGCGCCAGCACCGATTCGGCGCCATCGACCACGGCGTCGCGCAGGGCCTGGGCTTCCGGCAGCACGTGCTCGGCGAAATAGCGGGCGACGACCAGCCGCGCGCCATGGAACTCGGCGTCACTGCCCCCCATGCGCTCGTGGGCGACCAGCGCGAGGCGGCCGAGCAGCCAGCCACCGACGACGTGACCGGCGAGCTTCAGGTAGGGCACCGCGCCGGCCGCGGCCTGCTGCGGCCGGGCGTCGTAGTTCGCGAGCAGCCAGGCGGTGGCGTCCTCGAGCGCCGCGATGCCGCGCGCCAGCGACTGGCCGATCTTCTGCAGGCCGCCGTCGGCGTGACCGGCCAGGCGCGCCTGCGTCGCCTTCAGCTCGCCGATCAGCGCCTGCATGGTCTGGCCGCCCTCGCGGGCGATCTTGCGGCCGATCAGGTCGTTGGCCTGGATCGCCGTGGTGCCTTCGTAGATCGTCGTGATGCGTGCGTCGCGCATGTGCTGGCAGGCGCCGGTCTCCTCGATGAAGCCCATGCCGCCATGCACCTGGATGCCGTTCCAGGTCACGCCCTGGGCGAGCTCGGTGCACCAGCCCTTGACCACCGGCGTCAGCAGTTCCAGCCGCGACTGGTTCTGCTTGCGCACCGCTTCGTCCGGGTGCGCCTTGGCCCGGTCCATGCACCCGGCGACGTAGTAGGCCAGCGCCCGCGTGCCCTCGGTGCGCGCCTTCATGTCCATCAGCATGCGGCGCACGTCCGGGTGGTGCAGGATCGGCTTCTTGTCGCCCGACTTGTCGCCGATGATGCGGCCCTGCACCCGTTCCTGGGCGTAGGCCAGCGCCTGCTGGTAGGCGCGCTCCGAGATCGCCACGCCCTCGAGGCCGACGTTCAGCCGGGCGTGGTTCATCATCGTGAACATGTACTCCAGGCCCCGGTTCGCCTCGCCGACGAGGTAGCCGATGGCGCCGTCCTTTTCGCCGAAGGCCATGACCGCGGTGGCACTGGCGTGGATGCCCATCTTGTGCTCGATCGAGGCGCACACCAGGTCGTTGCGCGCCCCCAGGCTGCCATCGTCATTGACCAGGAACTTCGGCACCACGAAGAGCGAAATGCCCTTGACCCCCGGCGGTGCGTCGGGCAGCCGGGCGAGCACCAGATGGACGATGTTCTCGGCCATGTCGTGCTCGCCCCAGGTGATGAAGATCTTGGTGCCGGCGATGGCGTAGGAGCCGTCCCCGCGCGGCTCGGCCCGGGTGCGCACCGCGGCCAGGTCGGAGCCGGCCTGCGGC
>JAGRFY010000028.1 GCA_020445765.1 Rhodocyclaceae bacterium
ACGGTGGCCGCATCGACGACTTCCTGGCGATCAACGGCAGCCGGGCGCTCGAATGCGCGCGCGACCTGGCCCGCAAGGAGGGGATCTTCGTCGGCATCTCGTCCGGCGCCACCTTCGCCGGGGCGCTGGCCATCGCCGAGCACGCCGCCGAGGGCGCCAACATCCTGTGCATGCTGCCGGACACCGGCGAGCGCTATCTGTCGACGCCGTTGTTCGAGGACGTCTCGGCGGAAATGAGCGAGGAGGAGATGGCGATCTCGCGCTCGACCGCCAACTACCGCTTCGACGTCGCCGCGCCGGCGGCGCCGGCGACCGCTGACGCCGCCGAGCCCGAAGCGGAAGCGGTGGCCGAGGTCGAGCAACTGACTACGGACGCCAGCCAGCCGGTCGTGATGTTCGCGCTCGAGTGGTGCGAGTTCTGCTGGTCGGTGCGCAAGGTACTGGCGAAGTACGGCATCGAATACCGTTCGGTGGATCTCGACTCGGTCGCCTATCAGGCCGACAACCGCGGCGGCAAGGTGCGCGAGGCGCTGCGGGCGAAGACCGGCTGGAACACCTTCCCGCAGATCTTCATCGCCGGCGAATTCGTCGGTGGCTGCACCGACCTGTTCGACGCCTTGAAGGACGGCAGTCTGGCCGAACGTCTGGATCGCCACGAAATACCCTTCGACCGCTCGGTCGGCGACGACCCGTACGGCTATCTGCCGAAATGGCTGCACCCGCGCTGAGCGCGACCGGGTCGCGTCTGGCGGCTGCCGCGTCATCGCGCCGTTGCCAGCGCGCTGCAGCACTGTTTATTGGCGGTCATGAACTGTCGAAAAGTCTTACAAATAGGCGAAGAGATAACACGAGAATGCGCCGAACAAGGGTCGTGCATGCACTCATCAAGATCATTGAAATCAAATAATTGACTTGATTCCTGAGTTGAGATGGTGGCGCCAATAAGCTGTCGAAAAATATTACAGTTACAGCATTGCGGTATAACAAGTCGTTGACTAATGGCGAAAGGCGTCAGAATTGGTGACGCGTGCGCCCGGTTCGAGGGCCGCGCACCTACTCGCCGCGAAGCTGTCGCAGCAGTCGCTGGCACTGACGGATGCCGAGGTGGACCCGATAGCGCTCGGCAATGTATTCGGCGAGCCGACTGCCGTTCCACGATGCAGTGCTGTCCGCCGGTCCCGGCCTGCGCTGGAATTCGGCGTGAAGCGCCCGCATGGCATCGTCGGCAAGCCGCGACCGCCGGCCGCAGCGACGTCCGTCCTGCAGCGCAGCGAGACCCTCCTGCACGAAGGAATTCATCCACCGTTCGACGCTGCGGGTAGACGCGCCGAAGGTCTCGGCGACGATCCGGCAGGGCGTACCACTCGCCACCATCAGCACGCAGTGCAGGCGGTGCAGGTAGCGCAGGTCCGCTGAGCCTCGGACTGCCCGTCTGAGTTCCCGGCGCAAGCGCAGGGACTGGGGCGTGCTCTGCAACATCGTTCGCGCTCCGTCGAGGCGGGTGCCGGGTCGTCCGGTGCCCGCGCTCGCGACAATTCAATTGTCGTCCGTGCGTCGCCTTGCCTTCGGCATGTTCGATGCAGATCGAGTCCTTGCCAAGCGCATCTTGCCGGACTCGGTCGGAGAGGTGTACGACGACGCACTCCTGCCTTGGTCGCGTCGTCGCCGCGAATGGTTTTGACCGTTCGACCGGCGGCATCTCCGCGAGCACCGACCCGGCGAAAGGAGAACGGAAATGCTTGACTCAGGCATTCGTCGCACGCTGTGCCATTCGATCGCCTGCATCGCGATCGCCACGCTGGCGTCGCCGGCCCTGGCCACCACCGGCGCGGTCGGCCAGCCGGCCGACGGCGGCACCCTCGAGATCACGATTCGGACCGAGAAGGGCAGTTCGTCGCTGCAGAAATTCTCGATCGAAGTGGTCAAGAACGAGAGCATCGAATCGAAGACCCAGAAGATCGTGAACGTGATCAACGGCCTGACCGAGGATGGCAAGAATCCGAAGAAGCCGAAGGATCGGGACGGCAAGGAGGAAGACACCAAGTACATCGCGCAGGTGAATCCGAAGAACAAGCAGTTGTTCGATGTCGTCCTGCGCTCCGAACGGAACATTCCCAGGACCACGGCACTGAATTTCAGCTTCCGCGGACCGGTCGAGCAGGGGCGGGCAGTGGCGGCGCTCAACCCGGGGGATACGCAGTCGATCTACGTGCTGCACAACCCCACCGATCCGCTGACCGGGCTCGATCCGCAGGGCAATCCGGCGGTGCTCGCGCTGGCCACCGACAAGGGCGACTTCCTGTTCGAGACTGGCGCGGGTGACCTGGCCGCGGGTGTGTTCGAGAGTTTCGTGGCCAGTGTCCTGCGCGGCTACGGCGGCGCCTACGATCCGTCGGCCTTCACGTTTGCGCTCGATCTGACGCCGGAGGTCGGTTTCGCCTACCTGGACTGGACCGACACCGCATTCGACATCAGCTATGGCTTCACCCACAGCGAGCCCGGTTCGAATTCGTTCATTCCGGAACCCGCTTCGCTGGCCCTGTCGGCCCTGGGCCTGGCGGTATTGGGCTGGTCCGGCAGATCGGGGCGCTCGCGGACCGGCGGCGGACCGGCGCCCTCCTGACACGCAGGCACGGCCGGCGTGAGCCGGCCGCATGGGCGGCGCCATGGTCTCGCCAACGCGGGTGACGGCGCCATTCGCGCTGCGACGGTGAAGGTCAATTGGCCTGGGTCGATGCCTGTGCCGGCGTGGCGGCGATGGTGTCGCCCGTGGCGGTCGCCGTCGCCACCGGTTTCGGCGTCTCGACCAGCATCACGGTCTCGACCGAAAGCCCGTCCTCGGCCGCCTTCAGCGCCAGATTGGCATCGAAGAAGTTCCGGTCGTGGATCTTGCCGGCCGCCTCATCGACATGGGCACGGGTTTCCTGCAGCGGCATCAGCAACTGGGTGTAGCCGATGTCCTCCTCGGCGAGCTTCAACTGCTCGATCGCCTCCTGGGTCTTGCCGTTCTTCAGGTGCTGCTCGCCCTGGTCGAGGTGCGCGGCCTTCTCCGGCGTCCCGACGTAATCCTGGTCGACGACGAGTTGTCCGTCGATCGAGATCAGGTTGGTGTCGCCGCTCTGGCCGACCCCCGTCGCCTTCTCGTCGGTGGCGGCCTTGGCGAGCGACTGCTGGGCCTGCTGGACCAGTTCCCGCGCCTGATCGGTGTCGCCGTTGAACAGGGCGACCCGCGCCGATCGCACGGCGCGCATGGCGTCGAAGCCGTCTTGCGAGACCTGCAGATTCATTTCCTTCTGCTGCTCGGCCTGGCGGGCCTTGACCGGTGCCGAATCCGGCACGCCGGCGATCGCGCCGAGCGGGGCGAAGCCGGCGCTGGCGAGGGCGGTGGCGGCGAACAGGCCGATGATGCTATTGCGAAGAACGTTGCTCATGATCTGGCTCCTTGCACCCGGTTTCGGATATCAGGGTGGTCGCGACGGGGTGTCGGGTCGCCTGGCCATCCTTCGGCTTTTTCGGTTGAGCCTGCCAATTGATTCGCATCGACCGTGCCAACCGTTCAACTCGTTGTTAACAAACAAAATTACGTCGATTCGCGATGTCATGGGGCGGCACTTTGGCGGCTATAACCACCAGCCCGGCGAAATCCACCAGTGACCGCGCCTGCGGCAGGCACATCACGGCTGGGTGGATCGTGGCGCGCCGGGTGGGCCGCGCCAACGCGAGCGCGGTCCGGAAAATGCCGAACCCGCCACAGCGTGGCGGGTTCGGGCGGTATCGGTGCGGCGGGCGCCAGCCTGCGGCGGATCATCCCGGGCTGGCTGCGGCCGGCCGGGGGGCGGCTGGGCTCGTCGTGGGCGGCGATCCCGGCATCGCAGGCGGCGCGGCAGGCTTGTCCGTCTGAACCAACTGCCTGGCCCGCTGCTCGCCGTCGGTCTGCTGGGCGACCGACAGCTGTCCAGCCTGGTCGTCCCGGCGCCGTGCCGCCAGCGAATCGCCGAGGGTTGCGGCCGCCGCGTAGTCGGCATAGGCCGCCACCGGATCAGCGGCGCCCCCGAGACCGACCGCATTCATGTCACCGAGGTGGCGCATGGCTTCAGCGTCGCCGCCGACGGCGGCCTGCCGAAGCCAGTGACGGGCGGCGCCGAGATCCTGTACCTGATCGTGGCCGGCGAGATAGAGCAGACCGAGTTGGCGCGCGGCACGGATGTTGCCGGCCTCGGCGGCCTGGCTCAGCCACTTGACCGCCTTGCCGGCGTCGCGCCCGACGCCGTCGCCATACTGGTACATGGCCCCGAGGAAATAGGCGGCGGTGGCGTCGCCGTGCGCTGCCAGCCGCTCGAACAGCGGCCTCGCCTCGGCGGCATGGCCGCCACGGTATTCGCCGATGGCCGTCGCTTCGGCGCGGGCGTCGTTGTTGCCGCCGGAATTTGTCACGCGGCCGGCGGCGAAGGCGAGCGGGATCAAGAGCGCAATGAAGAGCATGATTGCCTGTCGGTTGATGTGGTCGTTTGTCATGGTCGATCTCCCGTTGATGACGTCGGCGTGTCGCCGCGCACCGCAGTGCTACTTCATGCACCAGCCATGGCTGACGATGATCGACTGGCCGGTCAGTGCGTTGTTGCCGAAGCCGGCCAGGAACACCGCGACGTCGGCGACGTCCTGCATCGTCGTGAAGCGCTGATCCACGGTCTCGCCGAGCATCACCCGGCTGACCACCTCCTGTTCGCTGATACCGAGTTCCTTCGCCTGTTCGGGAATCTGTCGGTCGACCAGAGGCGTGCGGACGAAGCCGGGGCAGATCACGTTGGCGCGCACGCCGTGGGCCGCCCCTTCCTTCGCTGCCACCCGCGCCAGCCCTAGGATCGCGTGCTTCGCGGCGACGTAGGCGGACTTCAGCGCCGATGCCTCGTGGCTGTGCACCGAGCCCATGTAGATCAGCGAACCGGAACCCTGCGCGTACATGTGGCGGACCGCCGCGCGCGTCGTCAGGAAGGCGCCTTCGACGTGGATCGCCATCAGCCGGCGGAAATCGGCGAGCGGGAACGACTCGATCGGGTGCACCCGCTGGATGCCGGCGTTGGACACCAGCGTGTCGATGCGGCCGAAGCGGCGTGCCACCGAATCGATGCCTTCGTCCACCGCCGCTTCGTCGGTGACGTCCATGTGCAGCACGATCGCTTCCGGGCCGCCGGCGGCAGCAATGCGCTCGACCGTGCGGTGGGCGCCGTCGAGGTCCACATCGGCGATCGCGACGCGAGCACCTTCGGCGGCGAAGGAAAGGGCGATCTGGCGGCCGATGCCGGAGCCGCCACCGGTGACGACGGCGACCTGGTTGTCGAGTTTCATGATGAATCTCCTGTGCAAGTGAGTCGAGCGCGAAGCGTCACGGAACGCCCGCGCGGTTGGTGTCGAACACGGCGATGCCCTGGTCGGCACGGGGTGGCTGGCGCCAGATCTGGCTTCGCAGCGTGCGGTGCGCATCGCCGAGCCCGGCGCGCCAGTGGTCGCCCATTGCGCGACGCGAGAATTCGTAGTCCTTGTTGGGGCCGTCGTAGGCCGCGCGCCGGTAGATCAGGTGCACCACCGAAAATGCGTTGCGTGGTCGCAACGCACACAACTCGGCGATTCCGGCCTCGTGCATTGCCTCCGCCGGCAGCCGGTCGGCGAGGCGGCCGATCGCCAGCCGGAGGGCGTGCATGGCCCGGTAGTGGTCGGTGTTGAGGCGGGTGCGACTGGAGAAGACGATGTCCTTGCGGCGCTCCTCGACTTCGATCAGCGTCTGCGGAAACGGCCCGAGGGCGCTGAACAGATCGACCTGGAAGACCAGCGTGCGGTCGGCTTCGGCCTGATCGAGGACGTGGGCGAGCGGCGTGTTCGATACCAGCCCGCCATCCCAGAAGTACTCGCCGTCGATCTCGATCGGCGGAAAGCCCGGCGGCAGCGCACCGCTGGCCATCACGTGCTCCGGGCCGATCTGCATGCGACGGGAATCGAAGAAGCTGAAATTGCCGGTACGGACATTGACCGCGCCGAGGCTCAGCCGCACCGGACCGTCGTTGATGCGAGCGAAGTCCACATGCTCGAGCAGGGTGCGGCGCAGCGGGGCGGTGTCGTAGTGGCTCAGCGCCTGCGGCGAACCGGGCAGGGCGAACCATGCCGAGGGCAGGCGCGGGCGAAAGAAGCCGGCGATGCCGCCGGCGACCGCCCATGCACTGCTCATCAGTCCGAACGCCCGCCGCGAGGCGGTGTCGTCGAGGGCCAGCGCGGAGAGACCGTCGTCGCGGGTGATGCGCTGCCAGAACGAACGCAGCCGCTCGAGGCGATGCGCCGGTGGATTGCCGGCGAGGATCGCGGCGTTGATCGCGCCGATCGAGATGCCGGCGATCCAACCCGGCTCGACGCCGGCTTCGTGCAGCGCTTCATAGACGCCCGCCTGATAGGCGCCGAGGGCGCCGCCACCCTGCAGCACGAGGGCGGTCTGATCGAACAAGGCGTCCGGCGACAGGCTTTCGGGGGCATTCATCAGATCGATCTCCTGGAGGATTCGCTGATGCATTGGCAGCATCCATGCCAAGGAAAAACTTGAGTGAGAACAGTTGCTTGTGAGAATCTGGCGCGGGCGGATGGTGGCTTTGCGCCGGTCAGGCCGGTGGATATCCACCGGTCGCCGGCAAGGGCCCCGACGCGAAAACGGCCGGGCAGCGGCCCGGCCGTGTCGGCGTCGCGGATGCGGCGGGTCAATTCACCTTGCTGGGAGGCTGCGCCGGTGTCGTCGCGGTGCTGGCCGCAGTCGCGGCATTGGCCTGCTTGGGTACTTCGACCAGCATCACGGTCTCGACGGCAAGCCCTTCCTCGGCACCCTTGAGCGCAAGATTGGCGTCGAAATAGTCGCCTTTCTGGATCATCCGATCGGCATCGTCCACGTGGCTGCGAGTCTCCTTCAGCGGCATCAGCAGCCGCGTGTAGCCGATGTCTTCCTCGGTGAGCTTCAGCTGCTCGATGGCCTCCTGGGTGTTGCCGTCCTTGAGGTGCCGTTCGCCGCGGTTGAGGTGGGCGGCCTTGTCCGGTGACCCGATGTAGCCTTCGCCGACGACGAGCTGGCCGTCGATCGAGATCAGGTTGGGGTCGCCGCTCCGGCTCGTGCCGACGGCCTTTTCGTCGGTGGCCGCCTTGGTCAGCGCCTGCTGCGCCTGTCCGACGTACGCCTTCGCGTGCTCGGTGTCGCCGTTGAACAGCGCCACGCGGGCGGCGCGTACGTTGCGCATGGCTTCGAAGCCGTCGCGCGAGAGATGGACGTTGATCGGCTGCTGCTTGCCGGCATGGGCCGATCCGGCCGACGCCGAGCCAGCGGCGCCGGCCATCGCCCTTAGCGGGGCGAGGCCGGCGCCGGCGAGCGCGGTGGCGGCGAACAGGCCGATGACGGTGTTGCGAAGGATCGTGTTCATGATCTGGCTCCTGGCACCCGGTTTCTGGGATCAGGCCGCCGGCGACGGGGTGTCGGGTCGCCAGGCCTTCGTTCGGCTATTGCTGCCTTGCCGATGGTGCCGTTGCAGCGCCCGTGCCATTTATGCAACCATCTGAAACGAAACGATTGTTGTGCCGAACTGTGGACTCGGGTGGCCGCGGCTGGCGGTTATAACCACCACTGTCGGCAGAACCACCGGTGCCATGTCGCGCGGCCGCCGCATGTTCCGGGGAGCAGCAACGCCGCGGGAGCGGCCATCGACGAAGGGAGTCGCCATGCGTGTCGCAATCCGTGCCCTGTTGCTTGCCGGCTGCTGGCCGGGGATCGTGCTCGCGCAGGACGTGCCGCCCGGGCCCGAGCAGGGTGGACCGCTCAACTGGACCGTGAGCGGCAATGTCGGCGCCGTCGACGTCCGCCGGCAGGCGGCAGCGGATGCGCCGGTCGTAGGAAGGTTCGCGCCGGGCACGTTGCTGGACAACCTCGGATGCCTGCGGCATGAGGGCCATGTCTGGTGCGATGTCCAGCGCTTCGGGGGCGGGCTGCGCGGCTTCGTTTCGGCAAGGTATCTGGCGCCGGTGCGCTCGTCGCAGGGCGAGGTCATCGTCGGGCCCGACGATTCGGCGCTGCGGGCCGGTCTCGGCGAATTCGACGCCACCGGCGAGATCCAGTGCGCGTACGGAGGTGGGCAAGCGCTGCGCAAATGCCGGTTCGGCGTCGCGCGGGGCGCCGGCGGCTACGCCACGATCGTGGTCGATCTGCCGAACGGTCGGCGCAGATCCATCTTCTTTCGCCTCGGCGTGGCGATGGGGGCCGATACCAGTCAGGCCGACGGCTATCCCGAATTCCACGCCAGCCGGGTCGGCGACCACCATGCGATCGGCATCGGCGACGAACGCTACGAGGTTCCGGCTGCGCTGATCGCCGGCGATTGAACCGGCCTTGTCCGAGTCCAGCCGACGCGGCTGGGCCGTTCAGCTTCGACTGTCGCTGCCGAGGCCGTATTTCTGAATGCGGTAGCGCAGTGTCTCGCGCGTCGTGCCGAGGGCGCGCGCCGTGGCCATCACGTTGAAATCGTTGCGCTGGAGGGCGGTCTGGATGATGAAGCGGTCCATTTCGTCGAGCGCCATCGACCCGTCCAGCGGCAACCGAATCCAGTCGCCGCAGCCTTGCGCGCCGTCGTCGCCGGCGCCGGCCGGGCGCGGCAGGCCAAGCCATTCGGCCGGCAACTCGGCGCTGGCCGACAGCAGCACGCTGCGCTCGATCACGTTGCGCAATTCACGCACGTTGCCGGGCCAGTCGTAGCCGGCGAGGGCGGACCACACGGCGTCCGGCACGTGCGTCACGTGCTTGCCGGCCTGCGTGTTGAATTCGCGCACCATCGACTCGACCAGGGCCGGGATGTCCTCCTTGCGTTCGCGCAGGCTGGGCAGCCGTACCTCGAACACCGAAATGCGGTGGTAGAGATCGCTGCGAAAGCTGCCTTCAGCGGCCGCGCGGCGCAGGTCGCGGTTCGACGCCGCGACCAGCCGCACGTCGACCTCGATCTCTTGCTCGCCGCCGACGCGGCGGAAGCGTTGGTCCTCGAGCGCTTTCAGCAACTTGGCCTGCAGGCCCGGATCGAGTTCGCCGATCTCGTCGAGGAACAACGTACCGCCGTCGGCCTGTTCCAGCAGCCCCCGGTGACGGCCCTTGGCGCCGGTGAAGGCTCCCGGTTCGTGGCCGAAAAGTTGCGATTCGAGCAGATCCTTCGGGAATGCCGCGCAATTGACGTCGACGAAGGGACCGTCGCTGCGCTCGCCCGAGTAGTGCAGGATCTTCGCGGTGAGGCCCTTGCCGGTGCCGGTCTCTCCCGACAGCAGCACGCTCGAGATCGGCACCCCGGTGAGCTGGGCCAGCATCGTGCGCACGCGGGCGGCTGCCGGGCTCGGGCCGACGAAGGCCTCCGGCGAAAAACGTCGCGCCTCGTGTTCGGTGCTGTCGGCGATGCGCTGGCGGGCGCGGGCGCCGCGGGTGGCGGCGGCGATCGTGAGGTCGAGCTTGTGGGTGTCGAGGGGCTTGGCGAGGAAGTCCAGCGCGCCGAGTTCGGCGGCGCGCTCGATGTCGCGGCGGGTGCCGTAGCCGGACAGAAAGATCCACTCGCCGTGGCCGCCTGCAGCGCGCACCTCCTCGAGAAAGTCGAGGCCATTGCCGTCCGGCAGGTTCATGTCGGACAGCACGATGGTCGGCGACATGCCGAGTTCGACGATCAGGTGCCGGGCGTCGGCGATCGTCTCGGACACCGTCACCTGCCAGCCGCCGCGCTCGAAGCGCCGCTTCAGCTCCGAGCCCAGTAGCCGCTCGTCCTCGATGATGCTCATCGTACGCATGATGTTCAGTCTCCGCAGGGCAGCGTGACGACGGTCCTGGCGCCGCCATCGCGACTGCGTCCGAGATGGATCTCGCCGCCCGCCGATCGCACCAGCCGCTGGATGATCGACATGCCGAGTCCGGTGCCGTCGGCCTTGCTCGTCTGGAACGGACGGATGCCGCGACTGAGCAAGGCTTCCGGATAGCCGGGGCCGTTGTCGGCGACTGTCAGCGTGAGCTGGTCGCCGGCGCGCTCGATGTCGATGCTGATGACGCCGGGGGCGTCGCCGATCGCTTCCGAGGCATTGCGCAGGAGGTTGATCAGCACCTGTCGCAGGGTGTCGCGCGGCAGCATGCAGGTGGTGTCGTCGACGCGGGCGCGGATCTCGATCGGGTCCGGCACCTGGTAGCGGAGCAGGCGCACGATGTCGTCGACCAGCTGGCGGGTGTCGACCTGCACCGGCGTTTCGAGATGGGCGCGACCCTGCTCGAGCATGCGGTTGAGCAGGCCGGTGACCCGTTCCATCTCGTCGGCGATCAGGCGCACGCGATCCTGTTCGTCGCCGGGCGGCAGCTCTTCTTCCATGTTGTGCAGTGCAGCCGAGATGCCCGAGATCGGATTGCGCAGTTCGTGCGCAAGGCGCGCCGCGAACTCGCCGACCGCGGCCAGGCGTGCGCCGTTCTCCAGTTCGGCCTGCTGGCGCAACAGCGTCTCGGAGGCGGCACGCACCTGCGATTCGAGCGCGCTGGCGTGGGCCTCCGCCTCGCTGCTGGCGGCCCGCAGGCGGGCGGCCATGTCGTTGTAGCGCTTATAGACATCGGCCAGCGGATCGTCCGATGGCACTGGCGCGACGGCAGAAAAGTCGAGATTGCCGACGTTTTCGAGCAGGCGCGACAGGCGATCGATCGAGCGGAATCCGCGACGCTGCACGCCGATCATCAGTCCGAGGGCGAGCAGGGGCGTCAGCACCATGGCGCTGATCGCGACTGCCGTCTCGACGTCGGCCGCGCGCCGGCTCGCAACCACCACCTCGTGCTGCAGGCGGTTCTCCTGGTCGAGGGTGCGCCGGATGATCGCCAGCGCGGCGAGCAGGCCGGTCTTGGCGTCGACCCGCGAATCGTCGAGGAAGCTCTTCGCCTGTCGCAGGTTGGCCGGCGTCTGCGGATGAAGCTGGGCGCCGCGGCGCACCAGCGCATCGAGCGCGGCGCTGATGCGATCGACCTGGGCCGGATCGGGGTCGGTCGCGGAGCGGAAGTGATGGATCAACAGTTCCTGGATGTCGATGTTCACCTGCTGCAGGTCCCGCAGGTGCGACATGTGGCGTTCGAGCGGGTCGAGTCGCTGCGACGACTGGGCGGCGGTGTAGGCGAGGAAGCCGAGCGACAACACGACGGCGCCGACCGCCAGGAACACCGCGAAGCGCGATGGCTGCAGCAGGGTCTTCTGGATTGCGCCGGCGCGTGGCTGGGCGGCAGTACTCATGTCCTCTCCATCGTTGCCCGCCTCGACCGAGGCTGTCCGATAAGGCGTTCGCAACGCCTGTGCCAAGCCGCGTCGCCCGCGATTACCGCAGATACGGGCAGGCTGGCCGTGATCGGTTGGTTGGTCTGGTGGATTTGAACCGCTTGCGTGGTTGATATCAACCGTCTGCGACGCCTTCTCGTCCAGATTCCAGAAAAATGGATGAGTTTTCAAAGAGGTGACATCTGGCACGTGGATTGCGCGCGTATCCGTTGAAGCTGTACCGAATCCGAACCGACCGCCAGGAGGACACCATGTACGAACTGCTCGTGATTCCCTACGACGATGTTTCCGAAGCCGAAGCCGCCCGCGAACAGGTGGTGACACTCGCCAGCCGCTATCTCGTCTATGTGGCCGATGCCGTGGTCGCGACCGGCGACGGCCGGCATCACATTCGTCTTCAGCATCTCGTCGACCAATGGCCGCCGGAGCCTTCCGACCGCCCGGTCTGGGGCACGCTGGCCGGGCTGTTTCAGCGACACGAACTGGTCGCCGCATCGGCCCGTTCCGGCTTCGGCAGCCTCGAGACCTTCGGACTGGACGACGCGTTCATGGAACAGATGGCGACCCTGCTCGAATCCCACGCCGCGGCCTTGTGCGTCCTGGCCCGGAAGACGAATTCCGAGCACGTCATCGAGCGTCTCGGCCGCCGCTGCGAGGACGTGCTGCGCACCGGGCTTCAGCGGCCGGTGGCGAACGAATCCAAGGGCCCGCGTGGCGTCGGACTCGAGAACCGGGCGCTGGCTTGAGGGCAGTGGTGGCTCGGTGGCGGGTGGCGCGACCGTCACGCCGCGATCAGAACTCCGGCTGGGCGCCCTCGTAGGCGTATCGGGCCGATACCGAGCCGAAGGCCCTCGCCAACTGCGCCTCGAAGGCTGGAAGCGCCGACAGGTCGTAGCGAAGCAGACGGGCGGTCGATACGTCGAACGGGGGCGCCTCGGTGCCCTGGGCGAGCATGATGACCTCCTTGCCCAGCGCATGGGCCAGCCCCAGCTCGTAGAAGACGTTCGGGTTGCTGCCGGTGATGTCGGCGACGACGACGTCAGCGCGCCGAATGCCCTGCCAGATCTGATCGATGATATGGCCGGGCGTGGCCAGATCGATCGACACCTCGGCGTGAAAGCCGCAGCCGCCGGCAGTCGCGACGACGAGTTCGCTGACCTGCCGGAACCAGGAAGGGCCATAAGGCATGGCAACGAAGGCCGGCCGAGGTTCGCCGGATCGGCGCGGCGGCTGGCTCAGCGGATAGCCGAACACGAAATCCGGCCGCGGGATGCCGGCCATCTGGTTCTCCGTGGCCTTGATGAAGCGGATCAACGGCGCTTCGAGACGCATGCGGTTGCCCGCGGCGGCGGCCAGGCCATCGAGGTCCGGGCGTGTATCCGGGCCGCACCAGAGGCGTCCCATCAGCTCGCCGGCATCCATCTCGCCGTTCTGATAGAGCGCGTGGATGGCATTGACGGTGTCCCTGTCCATTGACGAATCTCCCCTTCGCGATTGGCATGCACGGTCGTGAGTCCGCCTACTGCAAGGCCGGGTGGCCACCGGCCGTATGCAAGCCTTCAACCCAAGCGTAGCAAAGGGTATGAACCGCGCCAGCGACCGATCATGCGGCCGTCTTGCGCCATCCCGGACCTCGAAGCTGCAAAGCGGGGCCCGGCGCAGCGACCACGATCACGGCAGTGGGTCGCGACGTTCGCCCATGCCGGCATCGGGCGCGCCGACGATCGCACTGAATTCCTTGAGGATCTCCGGGTCGCGGCGTCTGCCGGCCTCGCTGTCGAGGATTTCCATGATTTCGTCGTGTCCGCGCCGGTTGTGGTACGGGCGGGCTTCGTCCATCGCGTCGTAGGCGTCGACGATGCTGACGATCCTGGCGCCCAGCGGAATCGCGTCGCCGCGCAACCCTTCGGGGTAGCCCGAGCCGTCCACGTGTTCATGGTGGTGACGGACGATCTCGGCGAGTTCCGCGGCACCGTCGAAGCCGCCGGCCAGCAGGATCTCCGCGCCCATCGCCGGATGGGTGCGGATGGCCTCCCAGTCTTCGGCGGTGAGCCGCGACCGCTTCCCGAGGATGCTGTCCGGGATGCCGATCTTGCCGATGTCGTGGACGCCGGCCGCGATGCGCAGGAGCGCCAGGTCGCGAGCCGTTATGCCGCAGCGCGCGCCGAGAGCCACCGCCCGTTGTGCGACCCGCGTCGAGTGCAATTGGGTCTGCTGGTCGCGGTAGCCGAGGGCGATCGAAAGTGCGCCGGTGTGGCGCTGCAGGTACTGGAAATAGGTTTCGTCGACCATGTGGAGTGCTTTGCGTCTCAGGCCTCGCCGCTGCGGCGTCCGGTGCGCGCATTGCGGTTGGCCACGTCGGTGTCGTCGGGGGGGGGGGCGATCGCGGCGCCCGACCAGTCTAACGGCAGTGTGACTGGGCAAGTTTATATTCGATGCTTGTTGATCCACGTCAACAGTAGCGGCCGACGCATGTGTTGCAATGCAACATCTGTAATCCCGCCCGGGCGACATCCCGCATGGCCGACCCGACGGCCGATGGATCGATTCCATGCGGCCCGGCGACAGGCGCGCCATTGGTCGGCGCGGAGAATATGCGAGTGAAACCTGCCATCCGGTCATTGCCCGAAGATCCCCGCATCGCCGCCTATCGCGACGCCGTTCGCGCGATGCGCGAAGGGCGCTTCGCGCTCGACTTCGATACCGGTTGCGGCGACCTCATCGGCGAACTCGGCGAAGAGCTGAAGGCACTGGCCGACCATCTCGACTGGCACCTGTCGCATGCCGGCAAGCTGCACGAAATCACCGACAATGTCGTCGGCGGGCTGCTGCTCGACGACGTGCTGGATCGCATCTTCGATTCCTTCCAGACCGTGATCCCATACGACCGGATCGGATTGGCCCTGTTGTCGGAGGACGGTCGGTCGGCGCGCTCGTGCTGGGCCCGCGCCAATTTCGAGCCGATACGGCTCGGCAGCGGATTCTCGGCCCGGCTCGAGGGGAGCAGCCTCGGCGACATCATCGCCACCGGCCAGCCCAGGATCATCAACGATCTGGAAGCCTATCTCGCCAGTCATCCGCAATCCCATTCGACCCGGCTGATCGTCTCCGAGGGCATCCGGTCGAGTCTGACCTGCCCGCTGGTGAGCCAGGACAAGCCGATCGGGTTCCTGTTCTTCTCCAGTCTCGAACGCAATGCCTACGAGGTCGTCCACCAGGGCATCTTCCTGCGCATCGCGGCCCAGATGTCGGCGCTGATCGAGAAGGGGCGCCTGTACAAGCAGATTGTCGAGCTGAACCAGCGACTGACCGTCGAACAGGCCGAGCTGCAGCAACTGGCGACGCGCGACGCCCTGACCGGTGTGCTCAACCGCCGCGGCATCCTCGACCAGCTAGCTTCCCAGTTCTCGCGCGCGTGCCGGGGCAGGGGCCAGATGGCGCTGATCCTGATCGACGTCGATCACTTCAAGTCGGTCAACGATCGCTTCGGACATGCCGTCGGCGATGCGGTGCTGAAGGAGATTGCCCGCCGCATCGACCGGGACCTTCGCCAGTACAACCATCTCGGCCGGCTGGGTGGCGAGGAATTTCTGGTGGTGCTGAGCGACGACGACAGCGCACATGGTCCGGCGATCGCCGAACGGCTGCGCCATCTGGTGGCCGCCACGCCGATTTCGTTTGAAGGCGAGGAGATTCCGGTGACCTTCAGCGCCGGCGTCGTGCAGGCGATCGATCCGGCCATGGCCGGCACTATCGAGATGCTGATCGCGGTCGCCGACCAGGCCCTCTACGAGGCCAAGCATTCAGGCCGCAACCGGATCGCGCAGCGCGTCATCGTGGCGCCCTCCGAGTGACCGACCGGCGGCGCGCAACGCCGCTCCGGACGGCGTCGCGCTGTCGGAGGCCGGTGCTTCGTGGCGGCCACTGAGCCTGCCTGCGCGAACTCCGGCGACGATCGTCGCGCCCGCCGGAATTGCGTCGTGCCCGCGCCGCGCCGGTCAGCGCAAGTTCAGGCGCAGTCGGGCGAGCGCATCGTCGGTGCCGATCAGCACGCCGAGGCCGTCCGCCGAGGGCTGGGCGCAGGGGCGTGCGTCGAAGTCCCTGGCGAGGGCCGCGAGTTCGGGCGGGAAGTAGAGCTTGAGCTCACAGTGCAGCCGGCCGTCGGATTCATGACGCATCAATACCGCGGAGTCGCCGCCGTGCTCGGCAAAGCGTGCCCGCACCAAGTCAACCGCCGTGCCGGCGAGCATCGCGTCGCCGAGGTTGGCGACATGCCAGCGGTCTTCTCGAACGTCCATCGTATATGGCGGCCCGTCGGTGGCAGGGCCTCGGCCCCGTTCGATCCAGCTTAGCAGGCTTTCCGCGACCGCCTGCGTGCGCCGTCACGGTCCGGCGCCATCCCGACGACCGGTCGTGCTCGCAGTGCCGCGCCGTTCACGCCGAGCGAGCGCGACGCCCCGGCTGCCGGCGGATTCTTCAGGGTTTCTCCAGCACAACAACAGACGCGCTTCAAGCTTGGTATCGGGGCCGGGCCCACACTTCAGCCATGTCGAACGGAGGCTGCAGTGGTGGCACCGGCGGCGATGAAAACCGACAGGCAAGCCCAAAGGAGATGATGGACATGAACCCACAATCGAACGCACTCGATTCTTCCCGCGTCGGTGTCGCGGCAGCGCTGGCCGGCATGGCTGCCGCGATGGTCACCGGCGCAGCCTGCATTGGCCCGATGATCGGCATCGCCCTTGGCCTCGGCGGCCTCGGCTGGCTGACACGCTATGCGCATCTGCAGCTGCCGGCGTCCGTGCTGACAGTCACGCTGCTGGCGCTCGCCTTCCAGCAGCTCTATCGGCGTCGGGCATGCAGCGGCACGGCAACGCGGCGCGCACGCAGGGTGCTGTGGGTCGCGGTGGCCTTCGCCGCCGCGATCAACGTCGTCGAATATCTGATCCTGCCGACGCTGGGCTGAGCCAAGGGAGACCACCATGAAAAGCACGAGAAACCTCATCGCCGCGAGCGTCGTCTTGCTCGTCCAGTGGATCGCCGCGCCGGGCACGGCGCTGGCCGATCCGGCCGCGCCGTCGTCGATGGCGCGCAGGGTCCTGCACGTGGATGGGATGGTCGGCGACAGCTGCCCGGTGCTGATCACCTCGGCACTGAAGCAGGTCGATGGCGTGGCCCATGTCGAGGCCAGCTACGCAACCCACTCGGCCACCGTCGAGTACGACCCGCGGCGGGTCAGTCTCGAGCAGATCCGCCGCACGATCCGCCGCCAGGCAGGATTCGACACCACCGTCGCCGAGTGAAACCGGAGGCCGGCCCCGGGCGGCCGGCGCCGGTACGAATCGACGGTCCGCCCATGTTGTTATCGTATGGTCTTCGAACTCGACCGCGGCGACACTGTCCGAAGCGCGATGCAGACCTTCAAACTTGCTTATCGGATGCTGCGCCGGGACCTGCGGGCCGGCGAGCTCAACCTGCTGGTGCTTGCGCTGGCGATCGCGGTGGCCAGCCTGACCAGCGTCGGCTTCCTGACCGATCGGGTCGCCCAGGCGCTCGACCGCGAGGCGAACCAGTTGCTCGGCGGCGACCTGCTCTTGAAAGCCGACCACCCGTGGCCGCCGGAGATCCTGCGCGAGGCCCGCGCGCGCAGCCTGGGCGTCGTCACGACGACGCAATTCACCAGCATGGCAAGCACCGCCGAGACCGCCCAGCTGGCCGGGGTCAAGGCGGTCGAGCCCGGCTACCCGTTGCGCGGCAGCCTGCGCATCGCCGCCGGCCCCAACCGCGCGGACGCCCCGGCGCCGGGCATACCGCCGCGTGGCGAGGCGTGGCTCGACGAGCGATTGTTCGCGGCACTGGCGATCGCGCCGGGCGACAAGGTCGGCCTCGGCAACATCGAACTGAGCGCCAGCGCCATGGTGAGCTTCGAATCCGATCGGGGTGCCAACTTCTTCAGCCTGTTGCCGCGCATCATGATCAATGCCGGCGACCTGCCGGCGACCGGGCTGATCCAGGTCGGCAGCCGTGTCAGCCATCAATTGCAGCTGGCCGGCGAGGCCGGCGCGGTCGAGCGCTTTCGTGCATGGGTAGAGCCGCGGCTAGGCCGCGGCGAACGGCTCGAGTCGGTCGACAACGCACGCCCGGAAGTGCGCAACGCACTCGACCAGGCCCAACGATTCCTGCGATTGGCGGCGCTGCTCGCGGTAATCCTGGCGGCCGTCGCGGTCGGTCTGTCGGCGCGTCGATTCATGCAGCGACACGTCGATGGCTGCGCCGTGATGCGCTGCCTCGGGGCGCCGGCCCGGCGCGTGATGCACCTGATCCTGCTGGAGTTCCTGATGTTGGCGCTGGTGGTCTCACTGATCGGCGCAGCGCTCGGCTGGGCGGTGCAGTGGGGCCTTGGCCGCATGCTCGCGGATCTGCTCGGTGCCTTGCTGCCGGCGCCGTCGGCATTGCCCCTGGTGCACGGCTTGCTGATCGGACTGGCGTTGCTGGTGGGTTTCGCGCTGCCGCAGTTGATCCAGCTCGGCAGCGTGCCGATGCTGCGCGTGCTGCGTCGCGAATGGGGGCGGGTCGAGCCGGCCTCCGGCGCAGCCTGGCTGATCGGCGCGGTAGTGCTCATGGCCTTGCTGGTATGGATCGCCGGCGAACCCAGGCTCGGCCTGCTGGTGGCCGGTGGCTTCGCCGCCGCGCTGGGCCTGTTCGCAATCGCCGCGTGGGCGGTGCTGCTGGCCTTGGCCCGCCTGCGCGGCGGGCCGATGCGGGGCGGTTGGCGCTACGGCGTCGCCGCGTTGACCCGCCGCATGGGCGGCAGCGTGGTGCAGGCGGTGGCGCTCGGTTCGGGGCTGACCGCCCTGCTGCTGCTGACCGTGATCCGGGCCGACCTGCTCGACAGCTGGCACAGGACCACGCCCGAGAACGCACCGAACCGCTTCGTGATCAATCTGCAGCCGGACCAGACCGAGCGCTTCGAAGCCTTCTTCGTCGAGCACGGCCTCGAACGGCCCGGTCTGATGCCGATGATCCGCGGCCGCCTGACGGCCATCAACGGCGAGCCGGTACGGCCAGAGGACTACCCGGAGGGCCGCCCGCGGCGGCTGATCGAGCGCGAGTTCAACCTCTCGTTCATGGCCGACCTGCCCGCCGGCAACCGTATCGTGGACGGACGCTGGCACGGTCGCGGCAAAACTCGGTCGTGGTCGGTCGAGAAGGGCATTGCCGACCTTTTCGGCCTCGAGCTCGGCGACCGCCTCGAATACGAGGTTGCCGGCGAGCGGGTGGAGGCTGTGATCGGCAGCATCCGAGCGCTCGACTGGGATTCGATGCGGGTCAATTTCTTCGTCATCGCCTCGCCCGGCGTGCTCGACGACCGTCCGGCGAGCATGATCACGGCCTTTCATCTGCCCGCCGCGGAGCATACCTTCACGACGCAACTGGTGGCAGCGTTTCCGAACATTTCGATCATCGATGTGACCGCGGTGATCGCCCAGATCCAGTCGATGATGGATCGCCTGATCGCGATCGTGCAGTTCGTCTTCGGCTTCGCGCTGCTGGCGGGGCTGGTGGTGCTGTGGGCGGCGCTGCAGTCCACCCATGACGAGCGTGAGTACGAGCTGGCGATGCTGCGCACGCTCGGCGCGCGACACCGCCAGCTGCGCCATTCGCTGCTCGCTGAATTTTCGGTGCTCGGTGTGGTTGCCGGCGTGCTCGCTGGCCTCGGCGCCAGTGCCATCGGCTGGGCACTCGGCAATCACGCCTTCCGTCTCGACGACTACATGCCCGGGGCGTCGGCCACCTTGCTGGGGGCGCTTGCCGGCGGCGTCGGCGTGATGCTGGCGGGCTGGATCGGCACCCGGACCTTGCTGACCCGGGCGCCGCTGGCGAGCCTGCGCGCCCTGGGCTGAGGGTAGGGGCTGGTCCGTGCCGGGCGGCTTGCCGGTTATACTCGCCGACGTCATGAACCCCGCGGCCCTTGCCATCGACATTCCGAATTTCCAGTTGTGGCTGCTTGGCGCCGTATCGGTGCTGGTGGGGGCCACGTTGTGGCAGGCGGTCCGTCTCGACCGGCTGCAACGCCGCCAGGAGACCTTGCCCGACGAGATTGCCGAGGTCCTCGCGCTCGAACTCGGCGAGCGGCACCGGGAGATGCTGGCAGACCTGCACCAGGGGCTGGCGCGCCAGAGCGATCGTCTCGACATGCGGGCGCAGGAGCACGCGGATCGGCTCGGCCGGCGGATGCAGGCCGAGCTCGGCGCCACTCGCGAGGCGATGCAGTCCCTGCAACTGGCCTTGCACAAAGCCATGGACGGCCAGCGCGAGGACCTGTCGACTCGACTCGCGGCCGTCACGACGACCCTCACCGATGGTCTCGCGAAGATGCGCAGCGAGGTGCTGGAGAGCACCCTGCAGACCCTGTCCGAGCACGGCCGCAAGGATCGCGAACTGCTGGCCGCGAGCATCGAGGCCTTGAGCCGCGGCATCAATGAACGCATGGAGGCGATCAGCGGCCGTGTGGACGAGCGGCTCGACGAGGGCTTCCGCAAGACCAACGAGACCTTTGCCAACGTCATGGCGCGGCTTGCGACGATCGACGAAGCGCAGAAGAAGATTGACGGACTGACCACCAACGTGGTCGGGCTGCAGGAACTGCTCGGCGACCGCCAGGCACGTGGCGCCTTCGGCGAGGTGCAGCTCGAGGCCTTGGTGAGGAACGCCCTGCCGCCCGATGCCTACGAGTTCCAGGCGACGTTGCCCAATGGCACCCGCGTCGACTGCCTGCTGTGTCTGCCCGAGCCGACCGGTCGGGTCGCCGTGGATTCCAAGTTTCCGCTCGAGAATTTCCGGCGCATGGTGGATCCGGCGACCGGCGACTTCGAGCGGCGCGCCGCCCGCAGCGCCTTCCGCGCCGATCTGCGCCGCCACGCCGACGCCATTGCCGAAAAGTACATCGTGCCGGACGTGACCTCCGACGGCGCGGTGATGTTCGTGCCGGCCGAGGCGGTGTTCGCCGAGATCCACGCGGCGCACCCCGAATTCGTCGCCCATGCCCAGGCGCGCCGGGTCTGGGTTGTGTCGCCGACCACGCTGATGGCGGTGCTGAACACGGCCCGCGCGGTGCTGAAGGATGTCGAGACGCGCAAGCAGATCCACGTCATACGCGATGCCCTGGGCAAGCTCTCGAAGGACTTCACGCGATTCGACGAGCGCATGCAGAAACTCGCCGCACACATCGAGCAGGCGAATCGCGACGTTCGCGAAGTGCAGGTGTCGAGCCGCAAGATCAGCGCGCGCTTTCAGCGCATCGAATCGGCCCAGCTCGACGAGCCCGAGGATGCCGCCGAGCCGCAGCCGCGCCTGGTCGACGGTGGCGGCTGAAGGTCGACGCGCGGCTCAGCCGCCGATGTAGGACATCTCGATCTTGCGCGCGGCTGCGGTTTCCGCCGTGCGGATCTCCGAATAGCGGTCTTCGCGCTGCTGCCAGACCGCAGCGATCGCCGAACGCAGGCGATCGTCGTCGGCGCCGCCACGCAACAGGGTGCGAAGGTCGTGACCCTGCTGCGCGAAGAGGCAGGTGTAGAGCTTGCCTTCGGTCGACAGCCGCAGTCGCGTGCAGGTCGCGCAGAAGGCCTGGGTGACAGACGAGATGACGCCGATCTCGCCGCTGCCGTCGGCGTAGTGCCAGCGCTGGGCCACTTCCCCGGCGTAGTTGGCATCGGCCGGCTGCAGCGGGAATTCGGCCGAAATGCGATCGACCACCTCGCGTGATGGCATCACTTCGTCCATGCGCCAGCCATTGGAACTGCCCACGTCCATGTATTCGATGAAGCGCACGATGTGGCCGCTGCCCCGGAAATGGCGGGCCAGATCCATCACGGCGTGATCGTTCACGCCGCGCTTGACCACCATGTTGACCTTGATCTGGTCGAAGCCGGCCCGTTCCGCCGCCGCGATGCCGGCCAGCACGTCGGCCACCGGGAAATCGACGTCGTTCATGCGGCGAAAGGTTTCCTCGTCGAGGGCGTCGAGGCTGACGGTGATCCGGTCCAGGCCGGCGTCGCGCAGGCGGGTCGCCAGTCGGGGCAACAAGACGCCGTTGGTGGTCAGTGTCAGCTCGATGCCGCCGACCTTGGCCAGCGCGGCGATCAGGTGCTCTACACCGCGACGCAGCAGCGGCTCGCCGCCGGTGATTCGAATCTTGCGGACCCCTTGCTCGGCAAAGATCCGTGCCAGCCGGGTGATCTCCTCGAAGCTGAGCAGTTCCTTGCGCCCGAGGAAGGGATAGTCCTTGCCGAACACGCCCTTTGGCATGCAGTAGATGCAGCGGAAGTTGCAGCGGTCGGTGATCGAGATGCGCAGATCGCGCAGCGCGCGGCCGCGGCGATCGCTGAGCTCGCGGCCGGGTTCGAACCGGCCGGTGCCCGGCAGCCGGCTGCGTTCGTCGATGATCGGGATGGTCGGGCGGCGGGTCATGGAGGTGGAAGCAAGATTGCAGACACCACCCGATTATCGGCCGGCCGGCGTCCGCCAACAAGCTTGGGACCCGCTGGCGTCACGGTGGTTCGGCCAAGCCGCGTGGTAAGCCGGAAGCGGCGATGCGCGCGGCCTGCGGCGTGAGTCGCGCGTGGTCGCGAGCGGCCGGCTATCGGGAGGCAGCGGGCGGTGAGGCGACTTCGCCTGCCGCGGCACGGGCTCTCGCCGGCGCTGCGCCTCTGCCACCGGCATCGCTGCCGGGCGCCTCACCGGGGCGCTTGAGTACCTGTGCGCGAATGCCGGTCGTGCCGCGATCGGCGTCGAGTGCAAGGACGCCGGTCATCGTGCTGAGGCCCGACACGCGGGGCGGCACGTCGTGCTGCGCGTCGTCGCCCGCGTCCCAGACAAGCAGCATGGCCAGCGAAAGCAGGACCATGCCCGCCGCAGCGCCGAACGCCATTCCGAAACCAGTCTCCTCTTCGCGATCCGTCATGTCGACTCCAAGCCAGACTCTAAGCCCCGCTGGACTTCACAACGCCTGCGGAAACCCGTTCATCATAGTCGAGTCGACCGGAATGTTGCAGTGCGTAATTGCGAGCGATTGCAAGCGGGTGCGCGTGCGGATCGCCGGCAGGATTGCGACGGCGACGCATTTCACCGCCCGGCGCGGCGTCCGGGCGCGCTTAGGGAGAATTCAGCCCACGCGAATGTGCCAGGGCTCGAAGCGCACGCCGAGGCGATTGTCGAGCGGATAGCGGATGGCGACGTAGCCGAGATCGATCAGGCGCTTGAAGATCTCGGTTTCGGCAAAATCCGCGGTGAAGTTGCGTGCGCCCCAGCCGGCAATACCGACATCGAAATCACCGATGCCGTGGAAGGAGTAGCCCGGCGGCGCCAGCGAGCGCGATGCCAGCGACAGGTTGCCGTCGAAACTGGTGGCCTTGGCGACGAACAATCGCAATTGCTTGACGATGCCACGCACACCTGAGGTGAGGACGACGTCGCTGCCGAGCGCAGCGCGGATCTCGTCGTACATCGAGGTGGGCCGGCCGCGATAAAGGTAATGGCCGGAGCCCCGGATCTTGACGATCTCGTTGCGGCCGATGCTCTGGGTCAGGCTGTCCAGCGGCTTGGTTCCGAGGAAGCCGTAGTGACTCGCGTCTTCATAGAATAGCCGTTCGATCAGATCGGTCTCGGCGCGGGAGAATTCGCCGATCTGCGTGAAGTTGCGCGCAAAGCCCAGGATGTCGTCGAGGCTGGCGACGGTGAAGTTGGCGTAGCCGATGACGTCTTCCGCCCGCTCGAGCCTGGCGTCGATCGCGTTGAGCAGGTTCAGCATCTTCCCGTCCGCACGAATATCGCCCGGATAATGGTGGTCCGGTTCGCGCATGCGGAACAGGTAATCCTTGACCGGGTCTGCCGCCGGGGACGCGGCTTCCGGGCGCTCGGTGGCCGGCTTGGCCAGAGCCTGCAACGGGCTGGCGAAGGGGGCGAGCAAGGCCAGGCGAACGAAGTCTCTACGCTGCATAATTGTCTTGCAATCTTCTCGTTGACACGTTGATAGCCCAGCTCGCCTCTCCGAGGCAAGCGGGATCGCACGCTCGAGGCATTTTCCCCCGGTGTCGTGGCGTGCGCGCGCAACGCCGTTGACTTCGGGGCAAACAATCGTTTCGTGGCGACGCTTCCGTGCAAGCCGTCCGATGCTAGCCAAGTGCCTGCAGTAAGGAATCGACCGAATGGGCGAACGGCGGGTAATGGCGGGCCGCCGGCAAGTCGTGCGTCGCCCGAGGGGCCCGATCGCCCGTCCGGACGAGGACACCGGCGCCGGTCAACGTTTCTTTCGTCAGCGCGATCTACCATTCTGGCGTCGATCGAGTGCACCGCAAGGGCCTGCCGCAGGTGGGCGGAGGAAGCGAGCCGTGAATATGATCCGAACCCTGTGCGTCAGTGTCGCGACTCTGGCAGCGCTTTCTGCCTGCAGCGGCGCGAGTCGATCGATGTCGTTCGACGGTCCGCCGGCGATGAGCGCGCCGGAGTTGCTGCAGTTGCTCACCTCAGACGGCCACTTCGACTTCGTCGACGCCGACGGCGCCGCCGCGACGATGCAATTCTCGCGCGACGGCTCGGTGGTCGCAGCGGGGCCGGGCGGTGAGCGCCGCGGCCGCTGGCGCATCGCCAGCGACCGCTACTGCCTGGCATGGCAATCCGGCGGCGCCGGTGAACGCTGCTACCGCGCCCGACGGACGGGCGATGGTGTGCATGCGCTGACCGGGCTGGACGGCGCCGCCGCCGGTACGTTGACCATTCGTCGATGATCGTAACCCCGACGGCTCTCGCCAATTGGCGGCGGCACGCCTGAGTTGACCGCGATCGTGACAACTCCGATTGATGGCGCCAGGCGCCACAGATCCAGCCGTCACGGTCGTCGTTCGTTCGTCATCTTTGCCAGTATTCGGAATAGGTGCCGTTCTCGCGCACCGGCAGTTTGCTGCGGAGGCCGTGATCGACATAGGTGGACCTGTCGCCGGCATGGACCAGGGCCGTGCCTGGCATCACGTCGCTGCCGGGTGCCGTGCGCAGCGGTGGTGTTCCAGTCGTCGGCGATGAGCTCCAGCACGACATCCGATTGCGGCATGGCCTGCGCGATAGATTCGGGAAGATCCTGTCCCGGCGTGCTTGAGGCGACGTCGAGAAGCAGCGAACCCTTGTCGAAAATTCGCGCCAGCTCATCGCGCGGTGCCAGTGCACGTGGGCGAATTCATCGCGTCGATGGGAAATGAAGGCTCGGATCCGGCGCTTCATCAGGCTCGAATGCGTTTCGGCTCGGAGTCGATCGGGTCTTCAGCATCGATGAGCTCGCGACGTCGACGGTGGTACCGCGGCGGGTGCGTCGGCCCGGATTCGATCCCGCGGAAATCGAACCGTCATTCGTTTCGGGGGCGCCCGGCCGCCGACGCTCGCGTGGCCCGCAGCGAAGCTGCCGCGTCAATTCGCGGGGAGATGCCGGAGCCGCCCTGTCCTCGCCGATTCGAGCGAACGTGGCGGGGTCGGGCGCTCGCCACTGCATGCGCACCGCAATCGCCACCGCGCCGCGCCGAGGCCGATGGTCAGGCCGGTTGGTCGAGGGCGACGTCGAGCGCCTGGATCATGCCGCTTGCGGCCTCGAGCAACTCGTCCCGGCTCTTGCCCTTTGCCAGCGGTCCGTCCACCAGCAGGCTGGCCAGACCATGAACCGAAGACCAGGCCAGTAGTTCCTGGGCGCTGAAGGCTTCGGGGTCTTCGTCCCGAAGCGTCTGCGCGAATCCGCCCTGGATGCACTGCGCGAGCTTGCGCGTCGCGGCGAGGTAGTCGCCGTCCTGCACGTAGATGGTCTCCTCGCGCCACATCGCGCGGAAGAATGCCGGCTTGGCGATGGCGAAGGCGACGTAGGCCAAACCCACCGCGTGGAACGCGTTGCCGCCATGGTGCTGAACCTGCTGCTTGGCCCCTTCCATCGCGTCGACGAGCTGGTTCAACGCGCGCGTCGCAAAGGCGGTGAGCAGCGCGCGCTTGTCAACGTAATGGCGGAACGCCGAGGACGGCGAAACGCCCACCCTTTTCGCGCACGCGCGCAGCGTCACGGCTTCGATACCGAACTGTGACGCGATCTCGTCGACAGCCTCGAGCAGGGATTCGGCGAGGTGGCCGTGGTGGTAGCGGGTCTTTTCTGTGCTCATGGGGGTAGTGATAGCACGGAATGTGAACAGCGTTAACTTTTTTTGTCCCGGCCCTTGAAATTCCCCCGGGCTTCCCTTACATTGCATGTGAACGGCGTTAACATTGCCTCGCCAGTCGTGTTGGCCCGTGCGTTCCGCTACCAGATGGAGACCATAGACCATGTCATCGACCCAATATTCACAGGCTTCCCAGTCCGGTTCGCGCTGTTCACATCGTGGCGCGTCGTGTCGCTGGGGCGGACACTGGAGTGCCGCCAACATTGGCGCAATCGTGTTGGCGTTCTTCATATGGGTGCCGCTCGGTTTCGCGGTCCTGCTCTGGGCGGCCACCGGCCATGCAATCGATGATCTGCCCGCTTGGCTGCGCGACAAGTGGCGCCAGGTCAATTCGATCGGCAAGCGGGCCACGGACGACAGCGACAACGCCGTCTTCAACGAATACCAGCAGACCCAGCACGACAGAATTCGCGAAATCAAGGACGAGATCCGCCGACGTGCAGAGTCTTTCCGCAACTTTCGCAAGGATGCCCGGCGTCGGCAGGACCAGCGGGAATTCGACGAGTTCATGGCCACCAATCCGGCCGAGGATGCCGTCCGGGATTGACCTGCGGTAATCCCGCGGCATCAAGCCGCGGTGCTACAACACGCGGGCCTATGCGTCGCCGAGCAAGCGGCGCACAGGTCCGCGTTGCCGTGTGGGCGACACCGGCGGGGTGCGGGGGATTCCGGGGGATCTGAGCGCGCAGGGGCGATTTCGCCCGCCACCGCCAGATCGTCCGGCCCGATAGCCGCGGGTCCGATCACCTACCGCCGAGACGCCCGGCGTCGGCGACAGCGCGACGTCTTCGCGTGGCGGTGAGACTTCCGCGATTGGACATCGTGACGGGCAGCCGGTCCCGGCTGTCGAACCGACGATGCGCACGCCGCGTTTCGCCGCGTTCGAGCAAGTGGGACCGTCCAACGGCCTGCGTCGCGCAGCCGGCGTCAGCGACAGGTACCGGAACCGGACTTCGAATTGCCTGCGCAGCGCTAAAGTTCTTTGCTCTCCATGACGATGGGGTTCATGGGCAACGACTTCCTTGGATCGGCGTGTCCGCTTCGAGCCGCAAGACCGGTAAGGGTCGTGTGGCCCATGGTTGACGGCAGCCGGAGCGGAGCAGGGTGGTCCGGCGGCCGTAAGCGGACGAGAACCGTCGGCACGGTGCGCGCGGGTCGACCGGGCATGAGGGCTAGATGATGGTTGAAACAGCGGAGAAGAAAGCGCCGTTCGTCGTGGAATGGCGCGATGGATTCAAGATCAACGTCCAGCAGGTGGACAGCGAGCACAAGCACCTGTTCGCGCTGGTCAAGCGGCTCGATCTGACGACTGTGGACGAAACACTCGACGAATTGCTCGAGTACGTCGTCACGCATTTCTCGAACGAGCAGCAGCTGATGGAAGACAGCGGCTATCCCGATTTCCCGAGCCACCTGAAACTGCACGAGGAATTCAGTTCCACCGTTGCCGACTTTCTTAGTGCCAGCGAAACATGGGACGACGACCGTATCCAGGCGCTTCGCAGGTTCCTCAACAAGTGGCTGATCGGGCACATCATGACCCACGACCTGCGCTTCGGGAACTGGTACCGGGACCACCATGGCGACAATGCGCCGGCGGCTGTCAAGGCACGCAAGAAGGTAGGCTGGTTCGATCGTCTGCTCGGACGCGGCTGAGCAGGGAGCTGCGCACGCCGTAGATCGGCCTGGCCGACGGCAGGACGGAATCCGAAATGCCCGCTGCGGCCGATTTCGCAGCCCGCGACGTCCTCATCGCTGAACCGCCCGGTGCACGAGGCCCGGTTGAGAAGGGCCGCCCCGGCATCATCGTATATGCTCATGGCATTCAGTTCGTATCGTGTTCCGCATGCCATTTTCACCAGCCCTGGGGGCAGGTCTCGACGCCAACGGACACCACGCCGCGGTGACTTGAGCCAGCCTTCGTGTCCAGTTCGGCGCTATCATGCCGTCCGCATCAATGACAGCATCGGAACATGATCCTCAAGGGTATCGACGACAAGACTTCCCAGCTGGCTTCACTGGAAGCCCTCCTAACGACAGCGCAGGCGTCAGCACGGGCTGGCATCCAGAGGGACATTGCGGCAATCCGTGCAGGTATCAAGGCAGAGCAGGAGGCCGCTTACTACATCGATTTTGACCTGCGGGATTCGGAGCGCACGGCCGTCATTCACGACTTGCGTCTGGAGGTAGATGGTCGCGTCGCTCAGATCGATCATGTGGTGATCCATAAGACGCTGACTGTATTCGTACTCGAGACGAAGCATATTGCCTCCGGACTGAAGATCACGGAAGACGGCGAATTCCTGCGCTGGAACGATTACAAGAAGACGTATGAGGGGATGGCCTCACCGCTTGCCCAGAATGAGCGGCACCTGGCTGTCCTGAAGGATGCGTTCCAGAAGATTGAACTGCCGACTCGCCTGGGCATGAGGTTGGACCCTGTGTTTCGTTCTTTTATCGTCGTCAGTCCTCAGGCGCGAATCGATCGGCCCAAGAAGTTCGACACATCGTGCGTTATCAAGTCTGATGGACTCATCGAAGCGATGGAGAAGAGCTTTGACAGGGCGGGTGTGCTCTCGACCTTCGGGGCGGCAGCCAGATTGGTTTCATCTGATACCGTGTCCGATATCGGCAGGCAGCTTGTTGGGTTGCATCGGCCGTCTCCGATTGACTACACGCAGAAGTATCAAAGTCTTGCGGCTATCGATGCTGGACCCTCGGCTTGCGAACCTGCTGTAGAAGTCCGAACACAGGTACCGGACGCGGATCGATTCGCATGCCGCCGGTGTGGGAAAGCGGACTTGACTATCCAGCACGGTCGCTATGGCTACTACTTCAAGTGCAGCTCATGCGATGGCAATACACCAATCAAGATCGACTGCGGCAAGGAAGGTCACAAGGAGCGGCTGAGAAAGCAGGGCCCGAAGTTCTTCAGGGAGTGCGCTGAGTGTGGGAGCTCATCACTGTTCTTTGAGAACGCCAGCTGACAGTTATCTGATACCGACCCCCAACCGAACCCCTGTCGCGCCCGCTGACCGACCATCGCCCGGTACCCAAGGCCGGGATCCTTCTGAGGCCCACGTCAACGGGAAGTGCCCCGGCACACTGCGGTGGCGTCGAGGGGCGCAGGAAGTCGGCCGACGGCTGACTTTGTATCCGTGCACGCGGTCGCGATCAAGCGGAAGTTTGGCCGATCGTCGGCTGTAGGCCGCAGGTCGTAGAAGCAGGCAGGCGGTCTCCATCGGCCCCGACTGCCTGCGCCTGAAGGCGGCGGGCGTCACGATGGTCGGCGGCCCCATCGACCACTCGCGCCGCCGACTCCCTTACCGACCGTCGCCCAGTAGCCCACGCCGGGTTGCTTCTGTATTGAAGTTCCACGATTGCGGCCGTAGACACCCTGTAGCATGACGGCCGCCTTGCCGATCGAAGGCGCGGTGGCGGCCTACCGGTGACGAACGTGGCGATCGATGACGCAGCAGTGCCGAAGGTCGTGCGGTGGCCTGGTGGAGCGGCCCGGGCGGGCAAACGCAAAAAAGCCCAACCATGCGGCTGGGCCTGTTGCGGTGTCTTGGCTCCCCGACCTGGGCTCGAACCAGGGACCTGCGGATTAACAGTCCGTCGCTCTACCGACTGAGCTATCGGGGATCGAAAGAGCGCGCAGTATAGTCAGCGCTCGTGAGGTGGTCAACAAGGCGCGATGCGGGATTTCAGAGACAATGTCGATGACGACGAACGAGTGGTGACGGCCGATGGCTCTATTTACCAATGAATCCGTGCTGGTGCGCACCGAGGAGGGCGAGGCCGCGGCGCGGCAGCCCCGCCGGGTAGCGTCGAACCGGGCGCGGGCGGCGCTGTTGCTGCTCGATGGACAGCTTTCGGTCGGCGAGATGAAGCGGCGATTCGGGGAGTCCCTCGAGGTCGAGGATGCGCTGATGGAACTGCTTCGCGACGGCCTCGCGGTCGATCGCGACGACGCGGTGACGGATCTGGAGGAAGAGATCGAGATCGAAGATCGACTCGAGCCCAAGGAGGAGCCGCCGACCGAGCCGCCACCCGATCCCGAAGTGTCGATTCCGCCCGGATTTTCGCTGGCTGGCCGCACACCGTCCCGGTCACCGATGGTGCCGGAGGTCGATGACATGGCGCCAGTCGAACTGCCGCCGGATCGACTCACCGAGGGGCGGCTGGAGCCGGATCTGGACGTCGATGCGTCGATCAGCGCAGCCTATGCCGACAAGCGAACGGGTAAGAAGACGAAGAGCAAACAGCGGTCTCAGCGCGGTCCGGACGAGCCGTCGATGCTTGTCCTGTTCATGGACCGGCTGCGCTTTCATTTGATGCAGCTGTTTCGCGGTGCCGTGATGCTCGGCATCGCGGCGGTGATCGGCGTGTTGCTGGTGATCCTGTGGCAGGTGCCGGAATGGTTCCGCAGCGAAATCGAGGCCAAGACGCGTGCGGTGGCCGGCACCGACATCGCCATCGACGACCTGCGCCCGGGCTGGGACGACGGGCCGGTGCTGCGACTCGCCGGGCTGACCGTGGGCGCCGGTGAGCAGGCCACCCTGATTTCGAGAGTCGATGTGAAGCCCGACTGGTATGCCCTGATGAGGCAGGGCGACGTCGGTGCGACGGTGCATGTGTCGGGTCTCGAGGGCACGCCCACACAACTTGCAGCCTTTCTCAACCGGCTCGACTTCAGCCAGTTCGAGGCGCTGCGTGTTGCTGTCGACGGCGTCAGGTTGAAGCTCGCGGACAGTCTCTCGATGATCCTCGCCGGTGACGGCGACATCGAGTACGGTGCCCTGCAGCGATTGAACCTGCGATCGGTGGAGAGCGCGAGCATTCGCTATCGCGTACCGTTGCCGATGGCGTTCCCGATCGAGGTTTCAGGCACGGCCGAGAACTGGAAACCGCCCTTCCTCGAGGGCATGATCATCGAATCGCTGCAGTTCGACGGTCTGCTCTACGACGAGGGCGTGCAGGTGCTGTCGGCCGGCGGAGCGCTCTATGGCGGCCGTTACGGCGGCCGAATGGAGATCGCTTGGCAGCAATTGCCAGTAGCGCTCAATGGCGAGATCCAGCTCGAAGGACTGCGCCTCGAGCGCGTGATGCCGGCGCTGCGCAAGAGCGGTGATCTGGAGGGCGGCCTCAACGGAACGCTGGAACTGGCTTCCAAGGCGGAGAGTTTCGACGGACTCGGCGAAGCCATGGCGCTCAATAGTCGGGTCGAGATCGAGAACGGGCGCTTCGGCGGGCTCGATGTCGGCGCAATCATGCGGGAACGGGGCAACGGCGTCGTGCGCGGCGGCGCGACCCGCTTCGATTCGATGAAGCTGGACGTCAGCATGAACATGGCCGATCGCCAGTTGAAAGCGGCGATCCGGCAGTTCGATGCGGGCAATCTGCACGTTGGTGGCGGTCTCGAGATCGCGCCGGACGACGAGTTGTCCGGACGGCTGACCAGCACGCTGGCGACCGGCGAACGCCGGGTGTCGCTGCCAGTGGTGGTCTCGGGGACGCTCGGTTCGCCGGCCCTTAGACTGGCGCCGGAGGCCCGTAACTGAATTGCGGCGAGCCGGCCAGCCTGTCAGGCCGGTTCGAAGTAATCGATCAGCAGTTGTACGGTGCTGCGACCGTTGAATTCATTGACCGACAGCCGGTAGGCGGCGTGGATTCGCGCCGGCGCGGTCTCGGCGTGGTTGAAGCGGATCGCATCGAAGCGCGTGCGCCCCTTGCGCAGCGCGAGCTTCAGGTGGCGATCCTTGAGCAGGCGCTGCTGGTCGACGTCGAAGACGTCGTCGAACACCGGGCCCGGAAATCCCTGGCCCCAGATCTCCTGCTCCAGCCGACGGGCCGCCACGAGCGTCATGTAGCCGGGGTCGAGCGGCCCGTCGCTGTCGATCGTATGTTCGGGCGGCTGTTCGCCGACGAACGCCCGGACGGCGGTCTCGAAGGCTTTGCAGAACCGCGGGTAGTCGGCTTCTGCGATCGCGAGCCCGGCCGCCATCGCGTGGCCGCCGAAGCGCAGCAGAAGCCCGGGCTGCCGCTTGCTGACGAGATCCAGCACGTCACGCAGGTGCACGCCGTCGATGGATCGGCCGGAACCCTTCAATTCGCCGTCGTTGCTGCGAGCGAAAGCGATCGTCGGTCGGTGCACGCGCTCGCGGATGCGGCCGGCGAGGATGCCGATCACCCCCTGGTGCCAGCTCGGTTCGAACAAGGCCACGCTGGCCTGTCCGCCGATGTCGAGCCGATCCAGCTCGATCAGCGCGTCGGCCTGCATGTCGGCCTCGATCGCGCGGCGTTCCCGGTTCAGGCCGTCGAGTTCGCGGGCAATGTTGAGTGCGCGGGGGAGGTCGTCGGTGGCCAGGCATTCGATGCCGAGGGACATGTCGGCGAGTCTTCCGGCGGCGTTGAGCCGCGGCCCCAGTGCAAATCCGAGGTCGAAGGTGGTGGCCCGTTCCACCTCGCGGGCGGCCACCGTGAAGAGCGCGCGCACGCCCGGCTGCACCCGGCCGGCACGCATGCGCCGCAGGCCTTGCGACACCAGGATGCGATTGTTGCGGTCCAGGCGCACGACGTCGGCGACGGTGCCGAGGGCGACCAGGTCGAGTAGTGTCGCAAGATTGGGCTCAGGACGTTCGGCGAAGGCGTCGCGCGTCCGCAACTCGGCCCTAAGTGCCAGCATCACGTAGAACATCACGCCGACACCGGCGATCGACTTGCTCGCGAACGGGCAGCCGGGCTGGTTCGGATTGACGATCACGTCCGCATCCGGCAGCACCTCGGCGGGCAGATGATGATCGGTGATCAGGGTGGCCATGCCGGCGTCGCGGGCCGCCGCGACCCCGTCCACACTGGCGATGCCGTTGTCGACCGTGATCAGCAGATCGGGCTGCAGCGGTGCCGCCAGTTCGACGATGGCTGGTGTCAGGCCGTAGCCGTACTCGAAGCGGTTCGGCACCAGATAGGCGACGTCGGCGCCGAAGGCACGCAGTGCCCGCAGTCCCACTGCACAGGCGGTGGCGCCATCGCAATCGTAGTCGGCCACGATCAGCATGCGGGCGCCGGCTTCGATCGCGTCGGCCAGCAATGTCGCGGCCTCGGCCGCGCCCTTGAGTTCACCCGGCGGCAGCAGTCCGGCGACGTCGTACTCGAGTTCGGCTCGTCCTGCAACGCCGCGAGCACAGTAGATGCGGGCGAGCAGCGGGTCGACACCGCTGTCGACCAGGGCCTGGACCTCGCGAGGGCCGGCGGTGCGGCGGTGGATTCGGGTCATTGCTGGCGGACGATGAATGCCTGCAGCGGTACCGGACGCTTCCAGAACGGCCACAGGCGCGGTCGGACGAGGTCGGCGACGAGGGTCGCGCGGTCGCCCGGGGCGTGGATCGAGATCCTGCGCGCGCGGCCCTGGCGCAGTGCTGCCAGAGCTGGCGCCAGCCATTCGCCGTCAAACGATGCCAGGGCGCGCTGCCAGGCACCGAGGTCGAGGTGGCGGGCACCGTCGGCGGCAGCGTCGACGCACACCAGTACGTCGCCGCCGGCGGCGATCAGCGCGTCGATCGACTGGTCCCGGCAGGTGACGCCCGCGCTGCGGCACAGTCCGCCGAGCAGGCTGCCACTGCCGACCACCACTGCGGCCGGAGCGGTGGCGGCTTGCGGTGAATCACCGGCACCCCACGGCCATAGGCTGTTGATGGTCTGGCGGCCTTCGGATTCCCGCGCCCGATTGACCGGGTGGTTGTGCAGCCATACCTGGGTCTCGTTGATCAGCCGATGCCATTCGGTGGCGCCTTCGCCCGCGGGCATGAAGTGGGCCACCGGCCGGCCGACGACGTCGGCCAGCGGTGCGAAGTCGGTCGGCGTGCTGTCGGCAAGGCCAAGATACCAGCGATACGGATTCGCCATCTCGAAGCGGCCGATCGCGCCGAACTCGTCGTTCAGGCCGTCGATCAGCGCCGCTGCCTCGTCTGACGTGATGTCGAGTTCCGATCCTTCGATCAGCAGCAGATGGTCTCGCGCAAAGCGCAGGCCCACCGGATCCACGCACAGCCAGCTGGCCGTATCCGGCGGCTGCAGATCGCCTTCGCCGAGTCGCCGAAGCGCCGCCAGCGAGCTGCCGGGCGGCAGTCCGAAGGCCGACAACAGCGCGATCTCGCTGCCCTGGCCCGGCGACAGCTCGCATGCCGCCGCGCCGAGCAGGCGCGCGAGCGCTGGCGTCTCTAGGCCGCGCGTGGGCGCTTCGGTCTGCAGGCCGGGCCACAGCAGGCCGGGGACGAAGAACTGGATATGCATCTCGGACGGTCCGGGCGGACCCGGATGCTACCACGCGCGCCGGCCTCGATCCTTTCGGCTCGGTCGCAGTTGAGCGGTCGCGCGCACGCCTTCAGGCACAATGGCGGCTTTGCTTCGGTTCCGCCAGGATGCGCTACGAATGGCTGGTCGGGCTGCGCTACACCCGCTCGCGCAAGCGGGCGCAGGGGCGCAACCGCTTCATCTCCTTCATCTCTCTCGTGTCGATGGCGGGCATCGCGCTCGGCGTGACCGCGCTGATCACCGTGCTGTCGGTGATGAACGGCTTCCAGGACGAGCTCCGCAGCCGGATTCTCGGCGTTGCGTCGCATGCCGAAGTGACGGGTTTCGACGGCCGCCTGACGAACTGGCAACAGGTTTCCGAGCAGGTGCGGCGGAACCCCGAGGTGCTGGCTGCGGCGCCCTACGTGCAGGCGCAGGGGATGCTTTCGCTCGACGACGCGGTCCGCGGCACCCTGGTCCGCGGCGTGTTGCCCGCCGACGAGGAGACGGTGGCCGACTTCGCCCGCTACATGCGGGTCGGCAGCCTCGATGCGCTCGCCCCCGGTCGCTTCGGCATCGTGCTCGGGCTCGAACTGGCCCATGCTTTGCGCGCGCAGGTCGGAGAAAAGGTCACGCTGATCGCGCCCCAGGGCCTGGTGACGCCTGCCGCGGTCTTGCCGCGCCTGAAGCAATTCACCGTGGTCGGCATCTTCGAAGCCGGCATGTACGAATTCGATTCCGGCCTGGCGCTGATCCACATGGCCGACGCCCAGGTGCTCTATCGTATGGGGGACGAGGTTTCCGGGCTGCGGATCAAGGTCGGCGACCTGTTCGACGCGCCACGCGTCGCTCGCGAACTGGCCAGCGACATGGGAGGCCGGCTGGCGATCCGCGACTGGACGATGAGCCACGCCAACTTCTTCCGGGCAGTGGCGCTCGAGAAGAAGATGATGGCGATCATCCTGTTCCTGATCGTCGCGGTCGCGGCCTTCAACATCGTGTCGACGCTGGTGATGGCGGTGCAGGAGAAATACGCCGACATCGCGATCCTGCGCACGCTCGGTGCGTCGCCATCGTCGGTGATGGCGATCTTCGTGCTGCAGGGCACGGTGATCGGCGTGGTCGGCCTGATCATCGGCACCGCCGGCGGCATCGCGCTGGCGAGCAACCTCGACGTGGTCATTCCGTTTCTCGAGCGGCTGCTCGGCACCACGCTGTGGAACAAGGAGGTGTACTACATCACCGACATGCCCTCGACGGTGCTGGCGAGTGACGTGTGGACCATCGTCACGGTCTCCTTCGTGCTGACGCTGCTGGCGGCGATCTATCCGAGCTGGCGTGCCGCGCGGGTCAATCCGGCGGAGGCATTGCGCTATGAGTGACGCGACGGCGGTGCTGGCCTGCCGGGATCTGGTCAAGCGATTCCGCGAGGGCCCGGATGCGGTCGAGGTGCTGCGCGGCGTCACCCTCGAAGTCGGCGCCGGCGAGCGGGTGGCGATCGTCGGTGCATCGGGCAGCGGCAAGAGCACGCTGCTGCATCTGCTCGGCGGCCTCGACGTGCCGAGCGCCGGCGAGGTGTACCTGGCTGGCCGGCAGTTGTCCACGCTGGCCGAAGCCGAGCGCGGCCGGCTGCGCAACCGAGCCCTCGGATTCGTCTATCAGTTCCATCATCTGCTGCCCGAGTTCACCGCGCTCGAGAACGTGGCGATGCCGCTCTATATCCGCCGCATGGCGCGCGCCGATGCGGACCGGCGGGCTGCCGCGATGCTCTCGGAAGTCGGCCTGGGGCACCGGCTCGACCACCATCCGGGCGAACTGTCCGGGGGCGAGCGCCAACGCGCGGCGATCGCACGGGCGCTGGTCACGGAGCCGGCCTGCGTGTTGGCCGACGAACCGACCGGCAATCTCGACCGGAGAACCGCCGAAACGGTGTTCGATCTGATGCTCTCGCTCAATCGTCGCCTCAACACCAGCTTCGTCATCGTCACCCACGACAGCGCGCTCGCCGCCCGCGCCGGGCGCAGCCTGCGCCTCGAGGACGGCAGGCTGTCGGTCGACGCAACTTCCTGATATGACAAAGGTTATATTCCGACAAAGGGCGCCGGCAACGAGCTAAAGTTCTCGGGTGGCCAACCGTAGGGTGGCTGAGGCCCGCAGGGCTATTTCCGCAATTCGGAGGCACTCGTGAAGACTGTGTTCGCACCCGTGGTTGGTCTGCTCAACCGACTGAATTACAAGTCGAAATTCCTCGTCGTCCTGTCCATCGCGGCGGCCACCGGCATCATCATGGCGGGGCAGTTGTACGTCCAGCTCGATCGAAGCATCGAATCGACCCGGTCGGAGCAACGCGGCCTCGAGAGCTATCCGGCCGCGATCGGCGTCCTCACCCTGATGCAGCAGCACCGTGGCCTGACGGCCGGCCTGCTCGGCGGCAGCCAGGCGCTCGAAGCGAAGGTCGACGCCAAGGCACGAGCGCTCGACGAGGCCGTCGCCCGATTCGACGCGGTTCTGGCAGGTCCGGCGGCCGGCTTCGGGCTCGATGCCGGCTGGAACGCGCTGAAGCGGCAGTGGACTGCCCTGCGCGACAGCGGTCGCGGACTCGGTCGCGCCGAGAACTTCGCCCGCCATACGGCGATGGTCGAAGCCATGCTGAGCCTGATCAGCGACCTCGGCGAGCGCTCCGGGCTGGGGCTCGACCCGCAGGGCGCGGCGATGAACCTGATCACGCCGATGTTCCATTCGATCCCCGAGATCACCGAGCGGCTGGGCCGGCTGCGAGGCAAGGGCACCGGAATCCTGGCCAGCGGTGCGACCCAGTACGCAGAACACGACGCCGTCGTCGCGCAACTGGCCGAACTGTCGGTGACCGCAAAGGCACTCGACGAGAACCTGAGGCGGGCCGCCAGCGAGGACATGGCCGACAGTTCGCGGGTGTCGAGCGCCCGTGGCGAGATCGCCTCGGCCATCGCCAGAATGCACAACGTAGCGACCGAGCAGATCGTCCAGGGCCAGATGAGTCTGCCCCCGGCCAAGTTCTTCGCCGAGGGCACGGCAGCCATCGACGTCGTGCTCGAGCACCTGAACGAGAGCATTCGTCCGGTCGTCGGCGGGCTGCTGAGCGCCCGCCTGCAGAAGCTCGAACGACAATTGGCGCTGGAGCTCGGGATCGCGGCGGCGGCGCTCGGCCTGCTCGCCTACATCCTGCTCGGCATGTACTTCGCGATACTCGGCTCGGTGCGCGAATTGACCGATGGCGCCCGCCAGCTCGCCGACGGCGATTACACGGTACGGATTCGCTTCAGCGCCCGTGACGAGCTGTCCCGGGTTGCCGATCAGTTCAACCAGATGACCGGAAGCCTCGGGGCTCTGGTGCGCGAAATCAAGAACCGCGCCGGCGAACTGGCGGCCGCGGCGGGCAGCCTGAGCGGGGCTGCGCGGGACATCGCGGGCAGTTCGGAAAATCAGAGCGAGGCGGCCACCAGCATGGCGGCGGCGATCGAACAGATGACCGTCAGCATCGGCGAGATTGCCCGGCACGCCGAAGATGCAGCCGAAAAATCGGAAACCTCCGGCAAGCTCTCCGGCGAAGGCGGCGAACTGACCGCTCGCACGGTCATCGGCATGGAACAACTGGCGGAGGTCGTCGGACGCTCGGCCGGCGTGATCGAAAAGCTGGGCACCCAGTCGAGCGAGATCAGCAACATCGTCAATACCATCCGGGAAATCGCCGATCAGACCAATCTGCTGGCCTTGAACGCGGCAATCGAGGCCGCGCGTGCCGGCGAGAGTGGTCGCGGCTTCGCCGTGGTGGCCGACGAAGTGCGCAAGCTCGCCGAACGCACCGCGAGCGCGACCGGCGAGATCACCGGCATGGTCGATGCGATCCAGTCGGGCACCGCCGAGGCCGTCGAAACCATGTCGCAAGGGGTCGAGCGGGTGCGGGAAGGGGTCGAGCTGAGCGGCCGCTCGGGTGAGGCGATGCAGCAGATCAGCGCTGCCGCGGACCAGGTGATGGCTTCGGTGCGCGACATCAATCACGCGCTCGGGGAGCAGGGTTCCGTCAGTATCGAAATCGCGCGCAACGTCGAGGCGATTGCACGGATGGCCGAAGAGAACAACGAGTCGGTCAAGCGCACGTCCCAGACCGCGCTACAACTCGAGGGCGTGGCCGGCGACCTGCTCGATCAGGTTTCCCGCTTCCGCGTCTGATCTCTCGCCTGACGGCGCGCCAGTGCGCGCAGCAGGTGCATACGCCAGGCCAGTTTGACTGTCACGTAGCCGACCGCGGCGAGGCCGACCGCCAGCAGCAACAGACCGAGCGCGAGTGGCTCGCCGAGCCCGAGCAGCCAGTCGAATCCGGCGGACATCCATTCACCGAGGCTGGCGTCGCCGCGCGGCGGCGGTGGCGTGAACGTGCCGCCGCTCGCCAGCAGCCAGTCGCCGAGTGTGAATGCAGCCAGATACAGCGGGACGATCGTGAACGGATTGCTGTAGAGCGTGGTCACCAGCGCGAGCGGCAGATTGACCCGGAACAGCACGCACGCGAGCGCCGCGCCCGGCATCTGGAACGGGCCCGGAATCAATCCGCAAAACAGACCCACCGCGATTGCACCGGCCGCCGAGTGTCGGTTCAGATGCCACAGCCGCGGGTGCAGAAGGGTACCGGCGAAAGGTCGCATCCAGCGGTTGTGCCGGATCGACGAGGGATCCGGCAAGTGGCGCCGGATCAGACGCCGCACGGCGATTCGCTTGCGCGACGACGACGGTCGGACTCGGATCTCGTTCGCATGGTGGACGTGTCGACGGCAGCGGAATGACGAAGCGCGGATTCTAGCCTGCATTTGCTCGCTGCCTCCGGCCACCGCGCGATGGGGCGCGCCCGATCGTTCGGCGACGCCGGGGCGCCCGGTCGGCGCCGCGCGCCAGTCCGGATGCTCGGAGTTTCGAGACCCGAAACCACCTGCCGGATCGGCGATTGGCGACAGCGGGCCGGCTGCGGTCTAATGATGCGATGTATGCCATTGTCTTGGCTGTGGTGGCCGCCTGCTGCCTGCTGCAGTCGTTGCCGGTGTTGCCGTCCGCGGGTGTGCTGGCGGCAGTCGCGGTGCTGGGCGGCGGATTGCTCGCGTGTGGGGCGCAGGCCGGCCGCGGGCCGATGGCTCGGGCGATCACGGCGGTCGCCGCATTTGCGCTGGCCGTCGCATGGGCCGGCATGCGCGCCGAGTGGCGGATCGCTGACGAGCTTGCGGCCGAGCTGGAAGGGCAGGACCTGAAAGTCAGCGGCGCGATCGTCAGCCTGCCGCTTCGAGCGCCTGGCTCGCTTTCATTCGATTTCGAGCTCGACGACGAAATTTCCGGCGTACCCGGCTTGCTGCGCTTGCGCTGGTACGCCGAGCGCACCCAGCCGCGGTCCCTGCCGCGACTGGTACCGGGCGAACGCTGGCGATTGACGGTGCGGCTCCGCCGTCCGCATGGGCGCTTCAATCCGTACGGCGCCGACAGCGATGCACGAATGCTGCAGGAAGGCATTCGGGCCGTCGGCTACGTGCGTACTGGTGCCGACGCCGAGCGCCTGCCCGGGCACGGCGGCGGCATTCGGGCCTGGGTTTCGGCGCGGCGTCTGGCGCTTCGGCAGCGCTTCGAGTCGGCGCTTGCAGGCCGGCCGTGGGCCGGCGTGGCGGTGGCCATCGCGCTCGGTGACCAATCCGCGATTGCGCCCGGACAATGGCAGATCCTGCGCGACCTGGGCATCGTCCATCTGGCAGTCGTCTCAGGACTCCACGTCGCCATGGCGGCCGCCTGCGGCGGCCTCGCAGTCGCCGGCATGTGGTGCCGCAGCCGCCTTGCGCTGCGGCTTCCGGCACCGACCGCCGGCATGTTCGCCGGCCTCGCGACCGCATGGTCCTACGCGGCCCTTTCCGGTTTCGGGCTGCCGGTACAGCGCAGCGTGCTGATGCTCAGTATCGTCGTCGCGTGCTGGCTGCTGAAGCGTCGGATGCGGCCCGGCCGGGTTCTGGCGGTGGCACTGCTGACGGTGCTGGCAGTCGACCCCTGGGCGGTGCTGGCGCCCGGCATGTGGCTGTCCTTCATCGCCGTCGCGATCCTCCTGGTGGCAGGCCGGCGCGCCGCCGAGAGCGGCGGCTGGCGGCGGATACCGGTGGCGCTGCTGCAGACCCAGGCGGCAATCGGCGTCGCGATGATCCCGGCCCTGCTGATCCTCTTCCAGCAGTTCTCGCTGGTGGCGCCGGTCGCCAACTTGCTGGCGGTTCCGGTATTCAGCCTGATCGTGCTGCCGCTCTGCCTGGCCTACGTCGTGCTGCCGCTCGACAGCCTGGCCTTGCTTGCCCATGCCGTCGTCGAATGGTCGATGACAGCGCTTGCCTGGCTGTCCGCCAGCGGCGTCGCCAGCTGGCAGCAGGCGGCCCCGCCGACCCTGCTGGCCGTCGCCGCGGGCCTTGCTTGTGGCTGGGCGATACTGCCCCGGGGGACGCCGGGCCGGATTGCGGCACTGCTTGCCCTGGTGCCGCTGTTGAGTTTCCGCCCCGAGCGTCCGGCACACGGCGACTTCGAACTGGTGACGCTGGATGTCGGGCAGGGGCTGGCAGTGCACATTGCCACTGCCGGCCACGATCTGCTGTTCGACGCCGGGCCGCGCTGGCGCGGCGGCGATGCGGGTCGCGCGGTGATCCTCCCCTATCTGCGTGCCAGCGGCGTCGAGCGGCTGGACATGCTGGTCGTCAGCCACGCCGACAGTGACCACGCCGGTGGTGCGCGCAGCATCGGCGATGGGCTGCCGGTGGTGCTCGGCGCCACGGTCGCCGGGGTCGACACCGGCGAACTCGGGGGCGAATGGACGATCTGCCGCGACGGCGAATCCTGGGTCTGGGACGGCGTGCGCTTCGACTGGCTGAACCCGCTGAGCCGGCTCGCGGCCGGCGCGGCGAGCAGGAACGACAGATCCTGCGTATTGCGGGTCAGCGCAGCTGCCGGCCGCGCGCTGATCGTGGCCGATATCGGTCAGGCGGCCGAAGCGCAACTGGTCGCGGCGGATGCGGGCGCACTGCGGGCGGATCTCGTGCTGGTGCCGCATCACGGCAGCGCGACGTCGTCGTCGAGGGCGTTCGTCGAGGCGGTTGCGCCGGCTGCGGCCGTGTTTTCGGTGGGCCATCGATCGCGCTTCGGCCACCCCAGACCCGAGGTCTGGGCGCGCTGGGACGCGGTCGGGGCCCGCGGGCTGCGAACCGACAGCCAGGGTGCGATCCGCGCCGGATTCGGCGGAGCCGGGCTGGTCGTCACGACCGAGCGCCAGCGGCGAGAGCGCTACTGGCACGGCCGCTGAGCGATGCCTGCCGGCATGGCGATGCAGTCGCCGCGCCGGTCGGGTCCAGCCGGGCCCTGCCTGATGCCCGCCGTCGATGGGCTGCGTCGCGCAGCCCGCTTGCCGCGAGCGCTGACCCGGGTCGATCCGCGATAAACTTGCGGGAGCCGAAACCTCGCGGGGAGCGTTCTGCGCATGAGCCTTTCGACCTTGTTGGACCGATTCCTCGGCGCCGAGAGTGCCGACCGGCGTGCCGATCGCCCGCCGCAGATGCGTGAGCGCACCGTGCAATGCATCGGCGCTCACGGTCTTCACCGGATGGCCTATCGGGAGTGGGGCGATCCGATCAATCCGCGGGTGCTGATCTGTGTTCATGGCCTGACGCGAAACGGACGCGATTTCGATACCCTGGCGTCGATCATGAGCCGGGATTATCGGGTGGTGTGCCCGGACGTGGTCGGCCGTGGCCGAAGCGAATGGCTGAAGGTCAAGGACGACTATGCCTTGCCCCAGTACGTAGCCGATCTGATCACGCTGATTGCCCGCCTCGACGTCGAATCGGTCCATTGGGTCGGAACCTCGATGGGCGGCCTGATCGGCATGCTGATCGCGTCTCAGCCGGGCAATCCGATCCACCGCCTGGTGCTGAACGATGTCGGGCCGGTGGTCACCGTGGCGTCGATCGAGCGTATCGGTCAGTACGTCGGCACGGCCCCGCGCTTCGACGACATCGCACAGGCCGAGTCGTACCTGCGGGAAGTCTGTGCGCCGTTCGGTGCACTTGCCGACGAGCAGTGGCGGCACCTGACCGAGAACGTCGTGACCGAGGTCGACGGCGGCCTGACGATGGCTTACGATCCCGGCATCGGCGACCCGTTCCGCAAGAATCCGTTGGTCGAGGATGTGGCGCTCTGGCCGGTGTACGATGCCATCCGCTGTCCGACCCTGGTCCTGCGGGGGGCCGAATCAGACCTGCTGGAGCGTGCCACGGCCGAAGAGATGGCCCGGCGCGGCCCGTGCGCCAAGGTCGTGGAGGTGCCCGGCGTCGGCCATGCACCGATGCTGCTGGACGAGGCCCAGATCGGCGAAGTGCGAGGCTTCCTGCTGGCGGAATGACGGCGTCGGGCCCGGCTGGATGCCGGCGTCCGTACCCGGCGCGGGTCAGTGCAGGTGGCGCGGCATGTGTTCGGCCGGCTCTTCCGGCAATTCGGCGTGCACGGCTTCGCCGTCCGGCGACGGATAGTACGGCGCGCCGCAGTCGTCGCAATACTCGACCGGGAAGGCGTGGTCGAGCACCTGAATCTCGAGCACGCCGCAGTCACGCAGGGTTGCCTCGATCTCGGCGATGGTCTCGGCTTCGTCGTCCTCGGCGCCGAGCAGTGGCCACACCACGCCGTGCACGACCTCGTTGTTCGGTTTCAGCGTGAAACCGATGCGGAACTCCTCCAGTTGCCGGTCATGGAACGGCGCGACGACTGCCCGCAGGCCGGAAGCAGGCGATTCCAGTGTGGTGCCGAGGAAGGCCACCGACGCGCGCACCGAATAGGGGCGGCTCTCACGATCGGCCTGGCGGCTGGCCGCGAAGTAGGTCTCCGGCAGCACCACCTCGACCGCGCAGCCCGGCAGCAACGGCGCAAGGCATGCGCCGCCCTGGCTGCGCCATTGTTCGAGGCTGTGTTCGCGATTGCCGCCACGTTCCTGCCAGCGGAATACCGGGGCGCCGCGTGGCACGGCGACTGCCGCCAGCAGGTAGCGGGTATCGGACAGGAACTGACTGGTCTCGGGCATGCCCTCGGCGTCGATCTGCATGTCCTGGTTGTCGAGGGCGGCGCTACCGAGTTCCTCGGCCAGGCCGGCAGTCGCGCAGTAGCCGACCGGAAGCTGGTCCGGGCTGAAGAGGTGATCCGCCACCGACAAGCGCACCGCCTCGGCGAGCACGTGGGCCTGCAGGTGCACGCGCAGGTTGGCGAGCACCGCCGGCGGGATGCTGCCGGCCGGGATGCGGAAGCGCGACCACGCCAGCACCGGCGCCGCGATCATCAGCACATCGTGCTCGCCGCGACCCCGGAACGCGGTCTCCGCGCGGGATTCGACGAAGTCGGCGAGTTCGTCGTAGGCGCGCGCGCTGACCGGATGGAGGTGATCGAAGGCCTCGTTGAAGATCTCCTCGTCGTTGGCGTCGAGCAGGCTGTCGACGATGTCGACCAGGCGGGCTTCCCAGAAGCGGTCTTCCTGACGGCTTCCGGACTCGGCCAGTCCGGTCGCCAGCCAGACCAGTTGCTCGGCGTCGTTTGAGAGGCCGCTGCGGCGGCCGAATCGGCTGCGTTTCATGTCCTTACCTGGGTCGGCTGCGAGCTTGCTCGCGGTCCGGGAGCGGGATTGTAGCCGGCGCGCGGCTTGTCCTCAGTATACGTGCTTGTTGAGGCGGACCTCGTGCAGGATCTTGGCCGAGATCTCCTCGATCGACTTGGCCGTCGAGTCCATCCACTTGATGCCTTCCCGCCGCATCATGCGCTGGGCTTCCTCGATCTCGAAGCGACAGTTCTCGACCGAGGCGTAGCGCGAGTTGGGTCGGCGTTCCTGGCGGATCTGCGACAAGCGCTCGGGCGAAATGGTGAGGCCGAACAACTTGTTGCGGTAGCGCTGCAATTCGCCCGGCAGGCGATTGCGCTCGAAATCTTCGGGGATCAGCGGGTAGTTGGCCGCCTTGACGCCGAACTGCATTGCCAGATAGAGGCTGGTCGGCGTCTTGCCGGAGCGTGACACGCCGACCAGGATCACGTCGGACTGTTCGAGGTCGGTCCCGACGATGCCGTCGTCGTGGGCGAGGGTGAAGTTGATCGCCTCGATCCGGCCCTTGTACTCGAGGCTCTCGGCGATGCCTCGGAAGCGACCGACGGCGTGGGTCGATCGCTGGCCGAGTTCGGTCTCGAGCGGGCCGATGAAGGATTCGAACAGGTCGATCAGCATCGCGCCGGTCTCGCGCAGCAACTGCACCGATTCGGGACTGACCAGCGTGTTGAAGACGATCGGGCGTACGCCGTCGCGCTCGATCGCTTCGCGGATCGCGCGCACGCAGTCCATGACCTTGTCGAGATTGTCGACGAACGGTACCCGCACCTGGCGGAATCGGATGTCCGGAAACTGGGCGAGCAGGCTGTGGCCGAAGGTCTCGGCGGTGATGCCGGTGCCATCGGAAATGAAGAAGACGGTTCGGGTGTCGGTGGTGGTCATGGCCTGTGGTCGGATCTTGCGGTGGGTTAACCCATGATGTGGCGACGCGCGCCAGCAGCTAGAATTGCGATTTTGCTTTTACGACAACATTTACGGAAGACCTTCCCATGACCCGTTTCGTCATTCCCTTCGAAGAGCTGCGCATGTCCGACGTGGAACAGGTCGGCGGCAAGAATGCGTCGCTCGGCGAGATGATCAGCCAGTTGCCGGCCAGCGTGCGCGTTCCCGGCGGCTTTGCCACCACGGCCGCGGCCTATCGGGAATTCCTCGAGCACGGGGGGCTGGCGGGGCGAATCCAGGCTCGCCTCGACACGCTGGACGTCGACGACGTCGATGAACTTGCACGGACCGGCGCCGAAATCCGTGGCTGGATCGTCGATACGCCGTTTCCGCAGCGTCTCGAGGGCGAAATCAAGGCAGCCTACGAGCGGCTGACCACCGAAGGCGAGGGCAGCTTCGCCGTGCGCTCGTCTGCGACCGCGGAGGATCTGCCCGACGCTTCGTTCGCCGGCCAGCAGGAATCCTTCCTGAACATCCACGGCTACGAGAACATCCTGCATGCGATCAAGGAGGTGTTCGCCTCGCTGTACAACGACCGGGCGATCGCCTACCGGGTGCACAAGGGCTTCACCCATGCCGAGGTCGCGCTGTCGGCCGGCGTCCAGCGGATGGTGCGCTCGGACATCGGCGCCTCGGGGGTGATGTTCACGATGGATACCGAGTCTGGCTTCGACGGCGTGGTGTTCATCACCGCCTCCTACGGCCTGGGCGAGACCGTGGTGCAGGGTGCGGTCAATCCGGACGAGTACTACGTGCATAAGCCGACGCTGGCCCTGGGCAAACCCTCGGTGGTGCGCCGCAATCTCGGCTCCAAGCTGATCAAGATGGTGTTCTCGGAAAACCGCAAGGCGGGTCGTTCGACGGTCACCGTCGATGTTCCCGAGGCCGAGCGCAACCGGTTCTCGTTGAATGATGCCGACGTGCTGGAGCTGGCCCGCTACGCGGTGATCATCGAGCAACACTACGGTCGCCCGATGGACATCGAGTGGGGCAAGTCCGGCGATGACGGCAAGCTCTACATCCTGCAGGCACGCCCCGAGACGGTGAAGAGCCGCCAGAGTGGCAACGTCATGGAGAAATACCGGCTCAAGCAGTACGGCAAGCGGTTGACCCATGGCCGCGCGATCGGCCAGAAGATCGGTGTCGGGCCGGTGCGGGTGATCCATTCGGCGAGCGAGATGAACCGGGTGCAGACCGGCGACGTGCTGGTCACCGACATGACCGACCCCAACTGGGAGCCGGTGATGAAGCGCGCGGCGGCGATCGTCACCAACCGCGGCGGTCGCACCTGCCACGCGGCGATCATCGCGCGCGAACTGGGCATCCCGGCAATCGTTGGTTGCGGCAATGCCACCGAAGTGCTCGACGAAGGCGACTCGGTCACGGTGTCGTGCGCCGAGGGCGACACCGGCTACGTCTATCGCGGTCGCCTCGAATACGAGGTGAATACGACGGACATGGGCAATCTGCCGGACATTCCGGTCAAGATCATGATGAACGTCGGCAACCCGGAACTGGCCTTCGAGTTCTCCCAGATCCCGAACGGCGGTGTCGGCCTGGCGCGGCTGGAGTTCGTCATCAACAACATGATCGGCATTCACCCGAAGGCCATCCTCGAACTCGACCAGGTGCCGGCGAGCCTGCGCAGCGAAATCCTGCGCCGGTCGCGGGGCTACCTTACGCCGAAGCAGTTCTTCATCGAAAAGATCGTCGAGGGCGTCGCCACGCTCGCCGCTGCGTTCTATCCGCAGCCGGTGATCGTGCGCCTGTCCGACTTCAAGTCCAATGAATACCGCAAGCTTCTCGGCGGCGAGATCTACGAGCCGGAAGAAGAAAACCCGATGCTCGGTTTCCGCGGTGCGTCGCGCTACATCGCCCATTCGTTCCGCGATTGCTTCGAGATGGAATGCGTCGCGATGAAGAAGGTCCGCAACGAGCTCGGGCTGACCAACGTCCAGCTGATGGTGCCGTTCGTGCGCAACCTCGACGAGGCCAAGGCGGTCGTCGATCTGCTTGCCGAGCACGGGCTGAAGCGCGGCGAGAAGGAACTCAAGCTGATCATGATGTGCGAGATTCCGTCGAACGCGCTGCTGGCCGAGCAGTTCCTCGAACACTTCGATGGCTACTCGATCGGTTCCAACGACCTGACCCAGCTCACGCTTGGTCTGGACCGGGATTCGGGCCTGGTGGCCCACGCCTTCGACGAACGCGATCCGGCCGTCAAGCAGCTGCTGTCGATGGCGATCCAGGCGGCGAACCGGCTCGGCAAGTACGTCGGCATATGCGGCCAGGGACCTTCGGACCATGCCGATTTCGCCGAATGGCTGATGGACGAGGGCATCCAGACCATCTCACTCAATCCCGACACGGTTGTCGACACTTGGCTGAAGCTGGCGGCCCACGGCAAAAAGTAGTTGTTTTTCATGCTGTTGCAGGGGGATTTCGGCATCCGGGCGCCGTCGTCCAGGCGGCGTTTTCAGGGTGACGAAGTGCTATACTGCAAAACTTTCGCGAATTGCGACCGTAGATACCTACAAAGCGGGCTAGGCGCGCCCAGAGACAAAACACGGCGGGAGGCTGGATGGCGTTAGTCATTCTTTCGGCAGATGCGGCTACGGAATCGAAGGTGCGGACCGTCTCGTCCCGGCGGCTGCTTGTTGGCGTTTCGGCCTTGCTCGCGGGAGCCCTTGCCGGCGGATTCTGGCTTGGCTACGACTACGGCCGCAGCGACCATTCGGTCGAAATGGTGCTGGTCGAGCCGGAGATCGACGGCACCGACGCGCAAGTCGTCGTCGAAGTTCCGTCGGCCGAGCCGGAAAGCCGTTTCCTGATCGGTCGCGTCGGCGAGCTCTCTGGGCGGCTGCTGCGGCTCGAGGCCGAAGCCATCCTGCTCGCCAAGCGGCTCGGCCTCAAGAGCGACGAAGACGGCGAGGCCGCCGAGGAATCCATAGACGACGCCAAGGGCGATGGGAAGCCGGCCGAGGGCGGCCCGATGATGCCGGCGATCGGCGAGGGCCTGAGCAGTTCGGAAGAGGCGATGGCGGTGGTGGGCAGCAGCCTGGAAATGCTCGAGGCCGACCTCGGCAGGCTGGCCGAGACCTTGTCGACGATCGACGAGATGGCCGCCCAGCAAGTCGTCGAATCGATGATCTACCCGAGCCGTCAGCCGGTGCTCGGCTCCCGCATCGGCTCGCGCTTCGGCAACCGTGCCGACCCGTTCAACAGGCGTCGCGCATTCCACAGCGGCCTCGACTTCCCGGCGCCGGCGGGTTCCCCGATCTACGCGAGCGCCGGTGGTGTCGTCCGCTATGCCGGCTTCCGCGGCGAATATGGTCGGCAGGTCGAGATCGATCACGGCAACGGACTGATCACACGGTACTCGCACGCCCGCCGCCTGCACGTAAGGAGCGGTGACGTCGTGACCCCTGGCCAGCACATCGCGGACATCGGCTCGAGTGGCCGTTCCACCGGGCCGCACCTGCATTTCGAGGTCCTCAAGAACGGCAGATTCGTCGATCCCGAGGACTACCTGCGCGAGGGCTGAGAGCGCGCATGCCGGGTCTGTTCGGCGGTAATCGGAACACCAGGGAACTGACCGCGACGTCCTACACCGTCGAACGTGGCGGTGGCGGCTCGCGGCTCGTGCCCACGCTGCTCGCAGTGTGTTGCGTCGTGCTTGCCGCCTATGCGGCCTATCAGGTGTTGCGCGAGCAGTTCGCGCCGGCCTCGCGGGTCAGCCAACTGGAGGCCGAAAATCGCCAGTTGCGTCGGCAACTGGTCGACGAGACCGGGCGCTTGAGCGGGGAACTGACCGATGCCCGGCTGCAGACCGAGATGGACGCGGCGACGCGGGCCGAACTCGAGCGACAGCTCGAAGAGCTGACCACCCAGCTCAAAGAGGTGAACGAGGAATTGAGCTTTTTCAAGCAGGCCAAGAAATCGAAGCCTTGACGAGTACCGGGAACGACCACGGAGGAGAGACATGCTGCGCCGAAAGAAGACGAACTCGATCGAGATCACCAAGCTCTCGAGCCTGGTGGCCGACAACGTCGAGATCAACGGTGATCTCGCATTCTCCGACGGACTGCGGGTGGACGGCTCGGTGTGCGGCAACCTGTCGAACAAGGACGGGCACAAGGGATTGCTTGTGCTGAGCGAGCGCGGCCGCATCGAAGGCAACGTCCGGGTCCACGACGCCGTCATCAACGGCGTCATCGTCGGCGACGTCAGTGTCGAGCATTTTCTCGAACTGCAGCCCAAGGCCAGGATCACCGGCGACATCAAGTACCGGCAACTGCAGATGGACTGCGGCGCATCGGTGTCGGGAACCCTGACCTGCGTGTCTGAAGAACCGGCGGCGAGCGGGAAGGTCGAGCCCAAGTCCGATGACAAGGTGGTCGAACTGAACAACACCAGCCACGGCTAGACGAATTGCCTTCGCAAACGCCTCGCACCTGACCGCCGTGGATTTCGAACTGCTTTGGTGGCACTGGATCGTGCTCGCCGTAGGCTTGGCGCTGGCCGAGCTCGCGATCCCGTCGTTCTTCGTGATCTGGTTCGGCGCCGGGGCGGTGCTGGTCGGCTTGGTGACGCTGCTGGTGCACGACCTGTCGCTTGCCGAACAGCTCTCGATCTGGATCCTGGCTTCACTGGCAATGGTCTATGCGTGGTTTCGGGTGTTCCGAACCAATCGCCACAAGACCCGGATCGGCATGGCCGAGGGTGAGGTGATCGGCGAGGTCGGACTGCTGGTGCGGGAGGTCGCACCGTTCCAGCGAGGCAGCGTGCGATTCCAGAAGCCGTTGCTCGGTGCCGAGGAGTGGGTCTGCATCGGTGACGAGGCGATCGTCGCCGGCGAGCGCGTGCGGGTCGTCGCGATCGAAGGCAGCATTCTGAAAGTGGCGCGCAGCGCGAAGGGGGATACATGAGCGAAGGTCTGATCGTAGTCGTTGCGATCCTGGTGTTCGTGGTGATCACGATCGCCAAGGGCGTTCGAATCATCCCGCAGGGCGAAGAGTGGATCGTCGAGCGTCTGGGCAAGTATCAGGAGACGCTGAAACCGGGCCTGCGGATCATCATTCCGTATATCGACAACGTCGCTTACAAGCTGGTCACCAAGGACATCATCCTGGACGTGCAGGAACAGGAGGTGATCACGCTGGACAACGCCGTGATCCTGGCCAACGCGGTGGCCTTCGTCAAAGTGACCGATCCGGTCAAGGCGGTGTATGGCGTTACCGACTTCGCCGAGGCGATCCGCAACCTGATCATGACCACCTTGCGCTCGATCATCGGCGAGATGGAACTGGACCAGGCCCTGTCGTCGCGCGACAAGATCAAGGCGCGCCTGCGAGAGAGCATTGCCGACGAGGCGGTGGATTGGGGGCTCACGGTCAAGTCGGTGGAAATTCAGGACATCAATCCGTCGCAATCGATGCAGAAGGCGATGGAGATGCAGGCCGCGGCCGAGCGCGAGCGCAAGGCGATGGTGACCAAGGCTGAGGGCGAAAAGCAGTCGGCGATTCTCGAGGCGGACGCCCGCCTCGAGGCGGCCAAGCGCGATGCCAACGCCCAGGTCATGCTGGCCGAGGCGTCGGCGGAGGCGATCCGCCGGGTTTCCAAGGCGATCGGCAGCGAGACGGCACCGGTCTACTACATGCTCGGCGAGCGCTATGTACAAGCGCTGCGGGCGCTGGGCGAGTCCGACAATGCCAAGCTGGTTGTGCTGCCCGGCGATATTCGCGAGGCCCTGAAGGGGCTGTTCAGCCAGGCTCGTTGACCGCCGCCGCGGCATAGCCGCGAAATCCCCGCAGCAGGGTCAGATGGATGCGACGCTCGAAGTCGCGGTGGACCGGCACGATGCGTTCGCCCAGATCCTCGGCCGCGTCGAAGCGGTCGAGTACCGACTGGTCGAGCGGATCACGGCTGACGAATAGCAGGTCGCGGCCTTTCGCGGCGGACAGGTCGGTGGTCAGCTGGTAGTGGTCGATGACCCGCCCCTGCGGGTTCCAGCTGGCATATTCCCTGGGGTCGAGGAAGTAGATCAGGTGGGCCAGCAGATCGCGGTCGGGCGCCACCAGGATCGCGTCCGGATGGGCTGCCAGTGCCGGTGCCACCGCCTGTGCCATTTCGTGCCAGCCTCGCGCGCGCTTGTACGGATCCTTGCCGCGGGTGATTTCGATATCGGCCATGCGGGCCACGTCGGGCCAGTGATATACCGCGCTTACCAGCAGCAGGTTGACCATGACTGCGGCTGCCACCGTGCGCCATCGCTGCCGGTCACCGAGCCAGCCGACGGTGAGCACGATCCCGGCGACGAATGCCGGCGCCGCCCAGTTGCTGTTGGCGCCGCCGCGCAGCGCCTGGACGCTGACCAGCGCCAGCAAGGGCAGACTCATGCCCAGCAGCATCCGCCAGACCGGATCACGCACGCGCATGACGGTGCGTGCGATCGCCCACAGCATGCACAGGAACAGCAGCGGACCCATCGACAGCCACTGTCCGGCCAGGAATTCGCCGAGGTTGCTTCGGTCGCCCGGTTCGGCGTCGAGCTGGGTGATGTCCGCGGTGTGGCGAAAGGTCGGGAAATCGTGGCTCCAGTTCCACCAAAGATTTGGTGCAAACACCAATAGTGCGATCAGGACGGCGACCCAGGGCCGTGGGCCGACGAGTGCGGTGCGTCCGCTGCCGCCGGCCAGCATCACCAGCAATGCCGACGGCAGGAAGGCCGCCATTGTGTACTTGGTGAGCAGGCCGAGGCCGACCACCAGTCCGAGCACCAGCCAGTGGCGCCAGCCGCCGTCCTCGTGCAGCGCATGCCACAGTGCGAGCATGCCCAGCGACCAGAACAGCAGGAGCGGCGCATCGGTGGACACGAACAGGCCGAGTGCGCCGACCAGCGGCATCGTCAGGAATGCGAGACCCGACCAGAAGCCGACGCGATCGTCGAACATCAGCGAGCCGAGGCGGCAGATGATCAATGCGGCCAGCGGATAGCTCAGCAGCGATGGCAGCTTGATCGCCAGCAGACCGTCGCCGAACAGCGCGGTGCTGCCCGCGATCATCGCCGCGATTACCGGCGGCTTGGAAAAATAGCCCCAGTCGAGCGCCTTCGACCAGCCCCAGTAGTAGGCCTCGTCGACGTACAGGTCGATGCCCAAATGCTGGATCACCCACATCCGGTAGGCAGTCAGCAGAACCGCGATCGCGGCCAGCGTCAGTGCCGGTCGGTCGAGAATCATGGCGCGTGCCGCCGCAGGGTGACGACACCACCCTCGACGCCCAGGGTGTCGTAATCGTCCTTGGGCACGCGGTCGATGCGCGTGACGGCGAGGCCGCCGGGCTCCGGTTGGCGGCGCGGCGTCACTGCCTGGCGATAGACGCTGAAGCTGGGTGCGGTATAGCTCAGCAGGGTCACCGGCTCGCCGGTCTCGCGCATCGCCAGCGCGGTGCGCTTGACCGGTCCCTGCGCGAGTTCGCCGGCCAGCGGCACCACGAACACCACCAGCAGCAGGCCCTGCAGGACACCGGCGCCGACCAGCGTGCGCCAGATCGTCGTGCGCCAGTAATGCACCACCGCCAGCCAGCAGGCGATGCCGCCGAAGGTGGCGAGGACGTAGAACGGCGTGGTTTCCTCAAGTGCGCGTCCAAGCTGGGCGCGGCTGTAGGCGTCGCCGGCCTGACTCGCCGCCAGGGCCGCGAGGATCCACGGCAGCATGGCATAGACCGTCAACAGGATCGCCGGCGGCAGCCAGTGTGCCCAGGGTCGCTTGAGTTCGTCGCGGTGGGCGGCGATCAGCAGGAACAGCGGCGTGCATCCGTACAGCACATAGTGCGGGAGCTTGGTACCCGAGAGGCTGAAGAAGGCGATGACGAAGGCGGCCCAGCACCACAGCAGTCGCCGCACGCCGACGGCCAGGTCGGCGCGAAAGCCACGGATGGCCGCGAACAATGGCCCGGTCCAGGGCAATAGCAGCAGCGGCACCGTGAACAGGTAGTAGGCGATGCCACCGCCGTGGCCTTCGAGGGTGCCGGAGAATCGCTCGACGTTGTGGCGAAGAATGAATCCGTCGATGAACAGCTGGCCGTGGATCTTCAATGCAGCCGCATACCAGGGCACTACCAGCAGCAGGAAGACGAGCCAGCCGAGCGGATCGGTGACGGATTTCAGCCAGCGTCGCCACTGCTTGCGCGAAGCGCAGTAGAGCAGGGTCACGGCGGCCGGGATCAGCAAGGCGATCGGACCCTTGGTGAGCGCGCCGAGGCCCATCCACATGAAGCTGCGCAGCAAGGGCGCGCGGCGGCCGGATTCGAGGTGTCGCCACGCGTCGAACAGGGTCAGCGCCAGCAGCAGGTTCAACAGCGCATCGGCGGTGGCGGCCCGGCCGATGATCATCGGCCCGAGCGAGGTCGACGCGATCGCCAGCGCGGCGAGCGCGGCATCGGCACCGAATCGCTGGCGGGCGAAGTGCCAGGTCGCATAGCACCAAGTGATTGCCGCCAGCGCCGATGGCAGCCGAAACGCCCATTCGCTGGGACCGAGCGCAAGGTAGGCGAGGGCTTGCAGCCAGTAGATCAGGATCGGCTTGTCGAAGCGGTGCTCGCCGTTGAGGTAGGTGGACAGGAAGTCGCCGCGCTCGAACATCTCGCGGGTGGCTTCCGAAAAAGCGCCTTCGTCGACGTCGAACAGAGGTGCTGCGCCGAGACATAGCAGAAACATCGTCGGCGGCAGCAGGAATACCAGGATCCGGAACCAGTCCTTCCGCGAATCGAGGGCGACGGCGGGAATCATGCCGGCTCGTGCCATCCCTCGTCGGCGGCGAGGGTCTCGGTGGGGCGTACCAGGTAGGCCTGGGCGGCGCCGGACTCGAACAGCACGCGCGTCAACAGTTCGGCGAGCACGCCCGAAGTGACCATCTGGACGCCGGCGATCACCAGGAAGAAGCCGCCGAACAGCAGCGGTCGAGTGCCGATGTCTTCGCCGAGCACCAGCTTGAGCGACATCAGATAGGCCAGGATCAGGCCGCCGAGCGTGCCGATGGCAATGCCGATACCGCCGAAGAAGTGCCCGGGCCGCGTACGGTAGCGCATGAAGAAATAGACGAACAACAAGTCCAGCACGACCCGGAAGGTGCGTGAAATGCCGTACTTGGACTCCCCGAACACCCGTGGATGATGGTTCACCACTTCCTGCGCGATGCGCTGCGGCGTGGTCACGGTGGCGAGCCAGGCCGGGATGAACCGGTGCATCTCGCCGTAGAGCTTGACGTTCTTGATCGCCGTGCCGCGAAAGACCTTCAGGCTGCAGCCGTAGTCCTTCAGGCGCACGCCGGTCATGCGGGCGATCAGCCGGTTGGCGATGCGCGACGGAATCTTGCGCAGCAACAGTCCATCCTGGCGATTCTTGCGCCAGCCGGCGACCAGGTCGAGATCTTCGCGAAGCAGGCGCCCGACCATTCGCGGTATGTCCACCGGATCGTTCTGCAGGTCGCCGTCCATGGTGACGACGACGTCGCCGCGCGCGGCGTCGATGCCGGCCTGCATCGCCGCGGTCTGCTTGAAGTTGCGCAGCAGTTCGACGACGCGCACGTGAGGGCCGCGCTCGGCCGCACCGCGCCGCAGTTCGGCCGGCGTCGCGTCGGAACTGCCGTCGTCCACGAGCACGATCTCCCACGGCCACGGATAGCCGTCGAGCGACTGGTGTACCCGTTCCAACAGCGGTGCGACGTTCTCGGCTTCGTTGTACATCGGCACCACCAGCGACAGTCGATGGGGCGGCAGGTCGTCCGGGATCTCCGGCGTGGCGGGGGGCAGTGGCTGCGCCGTCGTGGCGGAAGTATTCATGGTGTCTTCGAAGTCCGGTTGGGGTCGGTTTCGGGGCGGGCCAGCCCGGCCATCCAGGCCAGCACGCCGGCCAGTACCGCACTGGCAATGACGAACAGGTGCAGTGCCAAAGCCGCCTGGAGGCCCTGTTCGAGCGCGATGCCGGACGGCAGCATCGCCGCCGCGGCACCGGCTTCGTAGGTACCGAAGCCGGCCACGCCCTGGACCGGAAGGATTGCGGCAAGCTCGGCGCCGAGGGCGCCGGCGGCACCGGTCGCCAGGCTGGCGGGCAGCAGTTGCGCCAGGACGTAGGCCTGGGTCGACAGCTTGACCGACCAGTTGGCGACCGTCCAGAGCCAACCCAGTCGTGCGTGTCGCGTCGAATCGGCGAAGGCGTCTCGCAACCGGCCCAGGCGGGCGGCGATCGCCGACCCCTGGTGCCAGCGATGCGGGGCCCGGGCCCAGCGCGGCAGCCACAACGCGAGCCCGACCAGCAGCACGATGCCGGCCACGCGCCAGGCCGCCGGAAGCCCGGGCCATACCGCCGCGGTCAGGGCCGCGACGACGAATGCATCCTGCAGCCGGAACCAGAACAAGGAGGCGATCGCGCGCGGCAGCGAGGTCCCGAAATGCTGCCGCAGCAGCAAGGGAAAGGCCGCTTCGCCGCCGCGAAACGGCACCAGGTTGACCATTGCGTTATGGACCAGGACGATGCGCAGGCAGGTCAGGTAGCGGCCACCGGTGTCGCTGCGAAACTCGTCGCTGACCCGCAATGCACGAAGTGCGTAGCTCAACGCGAAGCCCGCCAGCGCGAGCCCTATCAGCCCGGGGCTGAAGCGACCGAGGCTGTCGCCGAGGGCGCGCCAGCGGCCGTCGCTTGCCAGCCAGGCCAGCAGGGCCAGGCTCAGCAGCAGTGCCAGCAGCCGTTTCAGCGATCGCACGGCAGGCTCGCCGGCAAGGCTCGGGCGGCATCTCGGAAGCTCATGGGCAACACGGACGTTCGCTGAAATCGAGGACGCTGGATTGTATCCCATGGGCTCGCCGCCAGCCCGTGGCGGGGCGCCTGGCGTGGCCGTGGCGGGCCGGCGGCGCGGTGCTGCTCGGGTATAATCCGCGCGTCCCGTTCCACCCGCGGAAATGCACGTTCCGCACCGAGCCCCGACACCGTCCATGTCCCAGATCCTGACCCTGCGTGGCGCGCCGGCCCTGTCCGCGCCGCGTCTTTCCCGCCTTTCCAAGGAATTGCTGGCGGCGCTGCCCGGCCTGCGCTCGTGCGAGGCCGAGTTCGTCTATTTCGTGGAGACCCGCGAGGGCGATATCGACGGCGGGGCGATGTCGCGGCTGAAGGATCTGCTCGACGCGCATCCAGTCCATGACGAGGTGCCGGTCGGGACCTTGCTGTTGGTGACGCCGCGCCTCGGAACGATCTCGCCGTGGTCGTCCAAGGCCACCGACATCGTCCATCAGTGCGGATTCGATCAGGTCCTCAGGGTCGAGCGCGGCATTGCCTACCGCCTCGTGTCGCGTGCCCGTCTCGATGCCGGGCGGCGCAGCGCTGTCGCCGCGCTTCTGCACGACCGCATGACCGAGTCGGTGCTCGATACGCTCGAAGACGCCGCCGGTCTGTTCCATCACTATTCGCCGCAGCCGCTCGAAACCATCGATCTGGCCGCAGGTGGCCGCGATGCGCTGGTCGGCGCCAACGCCTCGCTCGGCCTCGCCCTGTCGGAAGACGAGATCGACTATCTGGCCGAGCACTTCGCGGCCAGCGGGCGAGACCCGACCGACGTCGAACTGATGATGTTCGCCCAGGCCAATTCCGAGCATTGCCGGCACAAGATCTTCAATGCCGACTGGGTGATCGACGCCGGTCCACGCGACAAGACCCTGTTCGGCATGATCCGCGAGACCCACCAGGCCCACCCCGGCGGCACCGTGGTCGCCTATTCCGACAATGCCTCGGTGATCGAAGGGGCGGTGGTCGATGCCTTCTACCCGGACGCGTCGGGCGAGTGGCGGTTTCGCGAGGAACTCACCCACGTCCTGGCGAAGGTCGAGACCCACAATCATCCGACGGCAATTTCGCCGTTTCCAGGCGCGGCCACTGGCGCCGGCGGCGAGATCCGCGACGAAGGTGCCACCGGCCGCGGTTCGCGCCCTAAGGCCGGACTGGCCGGTTTTTCGGTCTCGAACCTGAACATTCCCGGCTTCGAGCGCCCCTGGGAACAGGCCTACGGGCGCCCGGAGCGGATTGCCTCGCCGCTGCAGATCATGATCGAGGGCCCGATCGGAGCGGCCGCGTTCAACAACGAATTCGGGCGGCCGAATCTGGCCGGCTACTTCCGCAGCTTCGAACAGACGGTGATGGGTGAGGTGCGCGGTTACCACAAGCCCATCATGATCGCCGGTGGCGTCGGCAACATTCGGGCGGATCAGAGCCTGAAGAAGGCGTTCGCGCCGGGCACCCTGCTGATCCAGCTCGGAGGTCCGGGCATGTTGATCGGCCTCGGAGGGGGTGCGGCCTCGTCGATGTCGACCGGCACCAACGCGGCCGATCTCGACTTTGCCTCGGTGCAGCGCGGCAACCCGGAGATCCAGCGCCGCTGCCAGCAGGTGATCGATGCCTGCTGGCAACGGGGCGAGGACAACCCGATCCTGTCGATTCACGACGTCGGTGCCGGCGGTCTGTCGAACGCAATGCCGGAACTGGCCGATTCGGCCGGCCTCGGCGCGCGCTTCGAATTGCGCGAGGTCGACATCGAAGAACCCGGCATGAGTCCGCGCGAGATCTGGTGCAACGAGTCGCAGGAGCGCTATGTGCTCGCGATCGCACCTGCCAGCCTTGACCTGTTCGAGCGCATCTGCCGGCGTGAGCGCTGCCCCTACGCCGTGCTCGGCGAAGCGAGCGCCGATGGCCGATTGCTGGTCACCGATCGACATTTCGACAATCGGCCGGTCGACATGGCGATGTCGGTGCTGCTCGGCAAGCCGCCGAAGATGACCCGCAACGTGTCGCGCCGGGCGACCCATCTGCCACCGTTCGACGTCACCGACCTCGAATTCGACGAAACCTGCCGACGGGTGCTGACGATGCCGTCGGTGGCGTCAAAGAACTTCCTGATCACGATCGGCGACCGCAGCGTCGGCGGCATGACCGCCCGCGACCAGATGGTCGGCCCGTGGCAGGTGCCGGTGGCCGACGTGGCAGTGACCACGATGAGCTTTCACGGTTATCGCGGCGAGGCCTTCGCCATGGGCGAGCGCACCACGCTGGCCTGCGTCGATGCGCCCGCGTCCGGCCGTATCGCGATCGGCGAGGCGATCACCAACATCGCTGCTGCCGACGTCGCCGGACTCGGCGCGGTCAAGCTGTCGGCCAACTGGATGGCGGCGGCTGGCCATCGTGGCGAGGATGCAAAGCTGTTCGATACGGTCGCGGCGGTGTCCGCATTCTGCCGCGACGCCGGCTTGTCGATCCCGGTCGGTAAGGACTCGCTGTCGATGAAGACCGCGTGGCAGTCGGCCGGCGAGGCGCGTGAGGTGGTCGCACCGTTGTCGCTGATCGTCACTGCCTTTGCGCCGGTCGAAGACGTCCGGCGCACGCTCACGCCGCAACTGCGTTTCCCGCCCGACGAAGCCACCGAACTGTTGTTGATCGACCTCGGCCAGGGCCGTCAGCGCTTTGGCGGCTCGGCGCTGGCCCAGGCCTACGGTTCGGCCGGGGAACATGCGCCCGACGTGGATCCGAAGGACCTGGCCCGCTTCTTCGAATTGATCCAGCGCTATCGCGACGAAGGGCTGCTGCTGGCCTACCACGACAAGGGCGACGGCGGCCTGTTCGCGACCTTGTGCGAGATGGCCTTCGCATCGCGCTGCGGACTGTCGGTGATGCTCGACACGGTGTGCTACGACCCGTTCATGAACGATGTGGACGGCCTCGACAAGCGGCCGGACACCCTCAAGGGTCGCTTCCACGACCGGATCTTCGGCGGTCTGTTCGCCGAGGAACTGGGCGCGGTGATCCAGATCCGCAGGGCCGACCGCGCGCGCATCACGGCGCCGTTGCGCGAGGCCGGGCTGGCCTATCATTTCATCGGCGAGCCCAACGACAAGGACGAGATCCGGCTGTGGCGCAACGCCAAGCTGATCTTCAGTGCGCCCCGCGTCGAGCTGCTCCGGCTGTGGTCGGAGACCAGCCACCGTATTGCCCGCCTGCGCGACGATGCCGACTGCGCCGACGAGGAATTCGAGGCACTGGCCGACCCTGCCAACCCGGGCCTCGGCGTGGCCATCGGCTTCGACGCCGGGCAGGACGTCGCGGCGCCGATGATCGCGACCGGCGCCCGCCCGCGGATTGCGATCCTGCGCGAGCAGGGGGTGAACTCGCAGGCGGAAATGGCCGCCGCCTTCGCCCGTGCCGGCTTTGCACCGACCGATGTGCACATGACCGACCTGCAGTCCGGCCGCATCGACCTGGCCGACTTCCACGGGCTGGCGGCCTGCGGTGGCTTCTCCTACGGCGATGTGCTCGGTGCCGGCCAGGGTTGGGCGAAGTCGATCCTGTTCAACCCCCGGATGCACGATCTCTTCGCCGGCTTCTTCGGCCGCGACGACACGTTCGCGCTGGGCGTGTGCAACGGATGCCAGATGATGGCGCACCTGGCGCCGATCATTCCGGGCGCCGCGCATTGGCCGCGCTTCCGCCGCAACCGCAGCGAACAGTTCGAGGCGCGCTTCGTGATGGTCGAGGTGCTCGCCAGCCCGTCGATCCTGCTGGCGGGCATGGAAGGCAGCCGGATGCCGATCGTGGTGTCCCACGGCGAGGGACGGGCGGCGTTCGCGAGCGGCGCCGAGCCCGCGGCCGCCACACCATGCCTGCGCTATGTCGAGAACGACGGGCGCGTGGCCGAGCGTTATCCGTTCAATCCCAATGGCTCGCCCGGCGGCTTGACCGGCTTCACCACGGCCGATGGCCGTTTCACGATCATGATGCCGCACCCCGAGCGGACCGCGCGCACAGTCCAGATGAGCTGGGCGCCGGATTGGCTCGGAGAAGACTCGCCGTGGGCGCGAATGTTCGCCAATGCCCGGGTCTGGCTGGGCTGACGACGACACACTCGCTCATTTGTTGTCGCGGGAGAAGCGTGCCGCCAGTTGCTGAAGCTTTTCGGTGCGGCGGCTTTCGGCGGCCTGCTCGCGCCTTTCCCGAGCCTCTTTCTCGCGGCGCTTGTTGCGTTCGTCGAGCATTCCCTGGGCGCGCTTGCGATGTTCGTCGTTGAGCGCGTCGGTCGCCTCGCCGGTCAGGTTGTAGCGGCGTCGCTCGCTGGCCATCGCCTTCAGGTAGCGCGTCGAACCGGTGTGCATGCGCAGGGCGGCTCGCAGCGTCTTGGCATCGATCTCGGGCACGGCAGCGGTGATTTCGCGGTCGATCCCGATCGCCAGCGGTCTCGCCTGTTCGATGACGGGGAACTGCTTCTGCAACTGCCTGAGGAGCTTGCGCGCAGCTTCCTTGGCGGGCGAGGCTTTGGCGTTTTCGGTCATCGGTGGCCTGCGTCGTCTTGCATTCGGGATCGGTCACCGCAATTATGCCGGAGCCATCGGCTGTCAAATAGCCTCGCACGGCATCCCAGGCATGCAACTCGCTATCGCAGGCGCTCGAATCGAGGCGGGCATGCGCGGCGCCTGCGTCCATAGCGCCGGGTCGCGCTGCGCCTGGGTGGATTGTCGAAATTGGAGACCAAATGCTGACGAGACGACTGGGTCGGCACCGACGCGTGCTTGCGTGGTGCCTTGGATGGTTGTCGATGATCTCTTGGTTGGGTGGCTGCGCGTCGCTTGAGTCGGAGAAACCAGAGTCGCGCCCGGTGCAGACCATGTGGCCGGCGCCGCCCGACCCGACGCGCTTCAAGTTCGTCACGGTCCTTCGCACCATCTCAGACATTCGCGCCGAGACCGAGGACGAGAGCCTGATGCGGACGCTCACCGGCAAGAATCCGAGCGAAGAGATCGTCTACGAGAAACCCACCGCCCTGGCTGCGCGCCAGGGCCGCGTGTATGTGGCGGACCCGGAACGGTCGGCGGTGGTCGTCTTCGACGTGCCTCGGCGCCGGGTCTTCCGCTTCGGCACGCGCGAGCCCAATACGGTATCGCGGCCGAACGGGATCGCGCTCGACGATGAGGGCAAGGCCTATGTGCTCGATACCCGGCGCCAGACCGTGATGGTGTTCGACGGCCTCGGTCTGTTCCTGCGGTCGATCGGCAAGGAGAAGGATTTCGAGAAGCCGGTCAGCGTCGCCGTAAGCCGAAGCGGTGACCGCGTCTACGTGGTCGATCGTGGCAGTCTCAACGGAAGCGACCACAAGGTCGTGGTGTTCGACGCCAATGGCGAGAAGCTGCGGGAGATGGGTCCCCGGGGCAAGCGCGAAGGCGAATTCAACATTCCGCTGGATGCGGCGATCACACCCGACGGATCGCTGGTCGTTCTCGATGCAGGGAATTTCCGCGTGCAGATTTTCGATTCCGAGGGCAATTTCGTCCGTGCTTTCGGTCGTGTCGGCAACGGGGTCGGACAGTTCTCGCGGCCTCGGGGGCTGGCCGTGGACGACGACGGCAACATCTACGTCTCCGACGCCAGCTTCAACAATGTCCAGATCTTCAACCCGGAAGGCGAACTGCTGATGGCGATCGGTGGCACCGACATGCGCGGTGCCGCGGGCGAGTACGCCCTGGTCGGACCGCTGGCCGTCGACGAGAGAGGCTTTCTCTACGTCGGGGACCTGTTCTTCCGCAAGGTCGAAGTGTACCAGCGGATGTGGCGGAATTAGTCGAATGGAATGCTCCGGGCCGATGGCATGAGCCTTGCTACTTCTTTGGCGACCGGTGGTGGGCCCAGAGGGGATGCCCGCCCCCGCTTTCCAGGGGAGATCAGGAATGGCACGCATGAGGGCCTTGGTTGCAGTCGGTGCGATGTTCGGACTCGCCGCAGGTGCGTCCTGGGCTGGGGGGCCGGAGATACCGACCAAGTTCACCAACAACACATCGATCACGGAAACGCGGCACAACCTCACCCAGCGCGACAATGCCGGGCAGGTCGACGCTATCCAGATGGATCCGTATCGCAATGATTACGCGGAAGTGTGCGTCTATTGCCACACGCCCCACGGTGCCAGCAGCGCACTCGGCGCTCCGCTGTGGAACCGCACGCGGAAGTCGACGTCGTACCAGACCTACGATCTGCTGAATACGGTCACGATCACCCAGACGATCACTACGCCGGGGGTCAACTCGCTGACCTGTCTTTCCTGTCACGACGGTACCACCGCGGTCGACTCGATCATCAACATGCCGGGGTCCGGCAACTATGATCCGGCCCAGGAGACGCAGAACGACGACGGGGCGATCAACACCTTCCTGAACGGCTGGACCAACCCGTCGGGCACCGAGGCGGTCAACCACCTCAAGCTGCAGACCGGCGCAACCGGCTGCCTCGGCTGTCACGCGCCGGGTACCTTGGCCAGCAGTGCCCAGGATTTCACGATCTTTGCGATCGGTACGGACCTGCGTAACGACCATCCGGTGGGCATCCACTTCCCGACCACCAATCCGGATTTCAATCTGACGACCGGCACCAGCGCGCGCGGAGACATCTTCTTCGATCTGGACGGCGACAGCCGGATGGACAAGAACGAAGTGCGTCTCTACGACACCGGCGAGGGCCCGGAAGTCGAATGTGCTTCGTGTCACGATCCGCACGGCGTCGAAAGCGCCGGCTCGGGCAGCCAGTTCAATCCGACTTTCCTGCGGGTCTCGAACGTCGGCAGTGGCCTCTGCATGACCTGTCACGTCAAGTAAGCTGTCCGCGCAGCGACGGGCAGGCGGGCCGGTTTCCCAACCCCGGGGAAACCGGCCTTCTACTTTCCAGAAGATGGGAAATTCGGCGGCAATGTCGCGCGATCCGGACTCGCGAAACGCGGTACCACGGGCGCGATGACCCGCGCGGCAACAAAATTTACGATTTCGGCCGAGCTGACCTCAATGGCGGCTACCTGCGGTCAGATCTTCGAGGTGGACGCTGAATGCCTGCCGACGGCGGTCGATCAGGAAGTGACGCAGGGTCAGGGTGGACGAGCGGAACGCGATGTCGTCCCAGGGGATCTCTGCCTCTGTGAAGAGGCGCGCCTCGAGAGACTCCGTGCCAGGTGCGAACGCCGGCGCCGCCATGGTCGCCAGATAGAACAAGTGCACCTGGCTGATATGGGCGATATTCACCAGCGAGAAGAGCATGCCGAGCTCGACCTCGGCGCACACTTCTTCGCGGGTTTCCCGGATTGCGGCTTCGCCGGTGGTTTCGTTGTTCTCCATGAATCCGGCGGGCAGGGTCCACAGTCCGCGCCGCGGCTCGATGGCCCGGCGGGCCAGCAGGATCCGATCCTCGAAGACCGGCAGTGTGCCGACCACCATCTTCGGGTTTTGATAGTGGATCGTGCCGCATGATCCGCAGACGAATCGGGGCAGGGTGTCGCCTTCGGGCACCTTTCGGAGCACTTCCTGGCCGCAGTTCGAGCAATAGCGCATGGTCTGGCGTCCGTGTTCGAGTGGCGAGTTTAACAGTCGGCGCGCAGGCGGCCAGCGGCCGTGATCGACCATCCATTGCAGAGCGGTCGACGATAGTCCACTTTAGGTTCCGCCTGGAGCGCCTTGTTTTACCGGAACTTCGATTCGTGCTGCGAAAATCCGCCTGCATGCCGATGTCTTCGTAACAGAATCTCTCAATTTGTAAGATGAATTCCTACCCTTCAAGGCAGGCGATTCCCACTCGATTTTGCCGGACGCCCTGATGGTGCGGCATTCGGGCCCGCGGGACAATTCCAGACGTCGAACGAATACGATCGAACGGAGGTCGCGATGAAAGTCACCGCGATTCAAGAGGAAATCAGGGATCTGAACCTGGCCTACCTGATGCTCGCCCAGCAGATGCTGCGCGAGGACCGCGAGGCGGCGATGTTCCGTCTCGGGATCGGCGCGGACGTCGCCGAGCTGATCGACGACATGTCGCCGGCGCAACTGTTGAAGATGGCCGGCGCGCAGATGCTGCTGTGCCGGTTCCGCTTCGACGACAGCAACATGCTCGGGGTCATGGCCGGCAAGGGACGGCAGGGTGCCGCTGCCGGTATCCACGCCGCCATCATCGCTGCCAGCAAACCGGTCGAAGTGCTCGCCTGAGCCACGGTATCGAGGCCATGAGAAACAAGAGCGTCATCCAGGAAGCGGAAGACATCCAACGGGCGATCGAGATGATCGAACTCGGCGCGCGCATGCAGATGCTGGAAGCCGAAACCCGGCTGAGCCGGGAGCGCCTCCTCAAGCTGTACAAGGAAGTGCGTGGCGTCTCTCCGCCGAAAGGAATGTTGCCGTTCTCGACCGACTGGTTCATGACCTGGCAGCCGAACGTGCATTCGTCGCTCTTCATGTCGCTCTATCGCTTCATGTGCGACACCAGCGGCCTGTCCGGTCTCGATGCCACGCTGAAGGCCTACCGGCTGTATCTCGAACACATCGCCGCCGAAGAGATGGAAGAGGTCTTGAGCCTGACCCGGGCCTGGACCCTCGTCCGCTTCTTCGACGCCGACCTGCTCCAGCTCGCCACCTGCTCGGCGTGCGGCGGCCGATTCGTCGCGCACGCCTACGATCCGGTCCACGACTACGTGTGCGGCCTGTGCAACATGCCGTCGCGTGCCGGCAAGGGCCGCAAGAATTCCAGTTCGTCCCAGACACCCCTCTGACCTCCTCCTTGCTACGCAAGGGGTTCCATGCCGCTGACAACCGTCGGCGGTTTTTTTTTGCCGGCGCGCTTCGGCAGTCGCTGGTCACGGATCCGCTGCTCGGTGCCGACTGGCGTGAGTCGTCCGGCGCGCTCGATCGGCACCGAATCCAGTCACCGCCAGCGGAGGATGCCAGCGGCCGGCAGTGGCGTCGCCGCATTCGGGTCCGTCGGCCGGCAAGGCCCGCGCCTGCGCCGTATCCGGCCGGGCCGGGTGCCTCAAGTTTGGTGGCAGACGACCGATAGCCGGACTGTGAAATCAATCGACGCATGGGCACGGCCCGTCGAATCCGCTTAAGGACCGAGCAAACGCATGTTTCTGATCATCGGCTACGTTGTGATTCTCGCTGCCTCCCTCGGCACCTATGCGATTCACGGCAGTCTTGCAGCGTTGTGGGTGCCGACCGAGTATGTGGCGATCATTGGTCTGACCATCGGTGGCTTCATTGCCGGCAACGGCATCAAGGCCATCAAGGCCACTGTCGGCGCGCTGCCGAGCATCTTCAAGGGGTCGCCGTACAACAAGGCTTTCTATGTCGACCTGCTGGCGATGCTCTACGAGATCCTGTCCAAGGTGCGCAAGGAAGGCCTGATGTCCATCGAGGGTGACGTCGAGAATCCTGAAAGCAGCCCGATCTTCAGCAAGTATCCGGCATTCATGGCCGATCACCACGCAGTCGATTTCCTGACGGACTACCTGAGGATGATGGTCGGCGGCAACCTGAACGCGTTCGAGATCGAGAACCTGATGGATGCGGAAATGGAAACCCACCACCAGGAAGCGCACGGGCCTGCCCACATCGTGTCGAAGGTGGCGGATTCGACGCCGGCATTCGGCATCGTCGTGGCGGTGATGGGGGTCGTCAACGTCATGGGATCCGTCGGCCAGCCGCCCGCAGTGCTCGGCAAGATGATCGGCGGCGCGCTGGTCGGCACCTTCCTCGGCATTCTGATCTCGTATGGCTTCATCGCGCCGATCGCGGGCCAACTCGAGCAGCGGGTCGAGGAAGGCGGCAAGATCTACCAGTGCATGAAGGTCGTGCTGCTGGCGAGCATGAACGGCTATGCGCCGCAGGTGGCGATCGAGTTCGGACGCAAGGTACTGTTCTCGACGGACCGCCCGAGCTTCAGCGAGCTCGAAGAAGAGGTCAAGAATCGCAAGTGAGCACTGACCCGATTCAGACGACGATCGACGCGGGCGAACGATGAGCGACGACACCCAACAGCCCATCGTCGTCAAGCGCATCAAGAAGGGCGGTGGCGGTGCCCACGGCGGTGCGTGGAAGATCGCATATGCCGACTTCGTGACCGCGATGATGGCCTTCTTCCTGCTGATGTGGCTGCTCGGTTCGACCGCCCAGGGCGATCTCGAAGGCATTTCCGATTTCTTCAACTCGCCGCTCAAGGTGGCGATGCAGGGCGGTTCCGGCAGCGGCGACAGCACCAGCATCATCAAGGGCGGTGGCGACGATCTGACCCGATCGGTCGGTCAGGTCAAGCGCGGCGAGGTCGAATCCCGCGCGGACGATCGCGAACAGTCGGGCCTCGGTCAGAAGAGCGGCGACGAGTCTCCGATGGGCGACGAAGAGCGACGCAAGCTCGAGCGCCAGGAGCGGGCGCGCATGATCGATCTGAAGGGACAGATTGAAGCGCTGGTCGAAGCGAGCCCGTCTCTGCGCGAGGTACGCAATCAGCTTCTGATGGAGCTCACCACCGAGGGCCTGCGCATCCAGATCCTGGACGAGAAGAATCGACCGATGTTCGATTCGGCCAGTTCGGTGCTGAAGCCTTACACCAAGGAATTGCTCCAGGTGATCGGTCACAGCCTCAATGCGGTACCCAACCGAATCAGCCTGACCGGTCACACCGACGCCACCCGCTATGTTGGCGGTGAGACCGGGTTCAGCAACTGGGAGCTTTCGAGCGACCGCGCCAACGCCTCCAGGCGGGAACTGGTGGCCGGCGGCCTCGATCCCGAGAAGATCATCCGCGTGGTCGGGCTGGCCGATACCCAGCCCTTTCTCGAGGACGATCCAACGGCGGCGCAGAACCGACGAATCGCGATCGTCGTGCTCACGCGCAGCCTCGAGGATGCCGCAAACGAACTGGAAGTGCGGGATGGCAGCGAACTCGGTGCGGACGCCGTCGACCGGCGGGTGAGGGCCGCAACCGAGTCGCACGAGCCGCCCGCCGAGGTGCCGCGATCACCCGAACCGAGGCGCAGCTTCCGTGAACGATTCGAGGCAATTCGGCGGCAGTGACCATAAAGAAGGTGCCCCCGAAGTCGATAACCCCTGCAATGAAACTCGTCGCTCAGAATACCCGATGACACGCCCGAGATTGAGATCGGATGTCAAGGCCGTCGCCTGGACCCTGCTGGTGATCATCGCCGCAGCGCTCGCGCCAGAATCAATGTGGACCGCGATGGCGGCGGGCATGCTGGTGGCCGTCGGTTGGCGCCTGCTGGTCGGCAGCGGCCAACTCGCGGCGGATACGCTCGCCACCGACGCGCCTACCCTCGTGTCCAGCAGCGAGACGGCCGAACGCGTGCGGGCCCTCGGGCAGGAGTTCGCCGGCGGCCTGGGACAGCAGGCCGAGATCCTGCGGGAGGAACTGGGCCGGGTGCAGACTCTGCTCTCCGGCGCGATCTCCGAGCTCACCGACAGCTTTCACGGCATGAGCGAGCACACCCGCGCCCAGCACTTGCTGGCGGGCGAAGTGTCGGGCGCCGCAGTGAATGCCGAATCGGCGAGCCATTTCGACAGTTTCATCAGCAGCACCTCCGACGTCATGCAGCGCATCGTCGACAGCGTCGTCGCCAACAGCAAGCTGGCGATGGAACTGGTGGAACTGACCGACGACATCTCGTCGCGCACCGAGGGTGTCGAAGGCATTCTCAGCGACATCGGGGCGATCGCCAAGCAGACCAACCTGCTGGCGCTCAACGCGGCGATCGAAGCGGCGCGGGCCGGCGAGGCCGGCCGTGGCTTCGCCGTCGTCGCCGACGAGGTGCGCGACCTGTCCGGGCGGACGACGCACTTCAGCGCCGAGATCGCACGCGTCATGCAGGGCATGCGCGACAGCGTCGCCAAGACCGAAGATGCGATCGCCCGCATGGCGTCCCAGGACATGAACTTCGCGCTCGAATCCAAGCGCGAGGTGGATTCGGTGCTGAGCTCGATCGAACACGTCAATCAGAAACGCGAAGAGTCGCTCGAGTCGATCAACGGCCATGTCGGCAAGATCGAGGCCGAAGTCGGACGCGCGATCACGGCGCTTCAGTTCCAGGACATGGTGTCGCAACTGGTCACCCACGTCAGTGGTCGGCTGGTGCTGGTCGAAGCGGCCGGCAGCGCGCTGAACGAGGCCCTGGCCACGGCGACCGATCACCGACCGGACATCGAAGGGCTCGAAGCACGCCTGCAGACCCTCAAGGAACATCTCGAATGGTCGCGGGAAAGGAGCGACCGGTCGCCGGTCAGGCAGCAGGAAATCTCGAGCGGCGACGTCGAGCTCTTTTGAACACGAACTACAACCAGGACATGAGTTATGGCTAAGACAGTGCTGACCGTGGATGACTCGCCTTCGATCCGGCAGATGGTGTCATTCACGCTGAAGAGCGCCGGATACGAGGTCATCGAAGCCGCCGACGGCATGGATGGGCTCGACAAGGCAAAGGCGAAGGCGGTCAATCTGGTCCTGACCGACCAGAACATGCCGCGCATGGACGGCATTTCGCTGATCAAGTCGCTGCGGGCCACCCCTCAGTACAAGAGCACGCCGATCCTGATGCTGACGACCGAGTCGTCCGACTCGATGAAGTCGCAGGGGCGGGCCGCAGGGGCGACCGGATGGCTGGTCAAGCCGTTCGATCCGCAGAAACTGATCGAAGTCGTCAAGAAAGTGATCGGTTGATCCGTCTGAGAACGCGAGCTAAGGGAGGCAGGCGATGGCGATCGACATGAGCCAGTTCTACCAGGTGTTCTTCGAGGAGGCCGCCGAACATCTGGCGTCGATCGAGAACCTGCTGGTGTCGATGGATGTGGATGCGCCCGACGCGGAAGACCTGAACGCGCTGTTCCGCGCCGCCCACTCGATCAAGGGGTCGAGCGGGACCTTCGGCTTCAATGACATGACCGAAGTCACCCATGTCATGGAAACCCTGCTCGACATGGTGCGCAAGCACGAAAAGCCGCTGACCTCGGACATTATCGACGCCTGTCTGGAAGCCGGTGACGTATTGCGCAATCTGCTTGCGGCCCATATGGGTGAGGACCAGGCCGATGCCGATGCCGCGACGGCGGTGAGCCAGCGACTGCAGGCGTTGTGCGAGGCCGGATCGGCCGATGCCGGCAACGCTTCCGCGGGGGCGGAAGAATCCGTTCCAGCGGGCGGCAACCGCTTCCGGATCCGGTTCCGTCCCGACGCAGCCAGCCGTCAGCGGCCGGAAACCCTCGACAACCTGGTCGAGGAACTCGGGCGTCTGGGGCAGGTTCAGCGCTTCGATCGGGACAGCGACGACGGCGAAGGGCTGTGCTGCATCGTGATCGAAAGTACCCACGCGCTCACGGCCTTCGAAGGCGTCGTCGATTTCGTCGCCGAGAGCGGCTCGGTCGTGGTCGAGCCGCTGGCGGATGCCGACGGCGAAACCGAAGAAGAGGCCTATGGATTCTTTGAGCCGGCGAGCGCGGATTCCGGCGCCGAAGAGGAGGCCTACGGCTTTTTCGGTGACGAACCGGTTGCCCCCGCGTCGGCGGTGGACGACGAGGTGGTGTCGGACGACGGCAGCTACGGTCTCTTTGCGGCGCCCGCGGTGGCACCGTCCGGCGCCGACGACGAGGCCCCGGACGGCAGCTACGGACTGTTTGCCAAGGCAGCGGCGACAACCGCGGTGTCTGCCGCGGCACCGGCAGCGGCTGTCGAAGCTTCCGCAAAGTCCGAACAGGTTGCGCCGGTCAAGAATGCAGGCGCTGCACCGAAGAAACCGGCGGCTGCGCGTGCCAGCGGGGACAGTTCGATTCGTGTCAGCGTCGAGAAGGTCGACCAGATGATCAATCTGGTCGGTGAATTGGTGATCACGCAGGCGATGCTGACGCAGTCGGCCGAGGGCCTCGATCCAGTTCTGTACGAACGCCTGATGAACGGGCTGGTGCAACTGGAACGCAATACCCGCGACCTGCAGGAGTCCGTGATGTCGATCCGAATGTTGCCGATCTCGGTCGTCTTCTCCAGGTTCCCGAGGGTCGTGCGCGACGTCTCGAAGAAGCTCGGCAAGCAGGTCGAACTGAAGACCATCGGCGAAGGCACCGAACTCGACAAGGGATTGATCGAGCGCATCAGCGATCCGCTGACACATCTGATCCGCAACAGCCTCGATCACGGCATCGAATCGCCCGAAAAGCGTCGGGCGGCCGGCAAGTCCGAGATCGGGACGATCACGCTGAAGGCTTATCACCAGAGCGGCAACATCGTGATCGAGGTCGGTGACGACGGTGCCGGGCTGAACCGCGACAAGATCCTCTCGAAGGCTCGGGAGCGAGGCCTCGACGCCAGCGACACGATGTCGGACGCTGAGGTCTGGCAACTGATCTTCGAGCCAGGCTTCTCGACCGCGGATCAGGTCACCGACGTGTCCGGACGCGGTGTCGGCATGGATGTGGTCAAACGCAACATCGCCTCGATGGGCGGCCGGGTGGATATCGATTCGATGGGCGGCGTGGGTACGCGCATGACCGTGCGTCTGCCGTTGACACTGGCGATTCTCGACGGCATGTCGGTCGGCGTCGGCGCCGAGACCTACATCATCCCGCTGAATTACGTGGTCGAGTCGCTGCAGCCCGGGCCCAACATGATGCGCAGCGTATCGGGCGTCGATTCGCTGATCCAGGTGCGCGGCGAGTACCTGCCGGTCATCAGCCTGCGGGAATACTTCGGTGTCGACGGGGCCTGCGCCGACTGGCGCAAGGGAATCATGGTGATCCTGGAAGCCGATGGCACCAAGATCGCACTGTTCGTCGATCAGTTGATCGGCCAGCACCAGGTCGTGATCAAGAGCCTCGAGGCGAACTATCGGCGGGTCGGTGGCATCTCCGGCGCGACCATCATGGGCGACGGCCGGGTTGCACTGATTCTCGACGCTGCCGCGCTGGTCGGCCAGTCCCGCAAGACGCTCGCAGTGGCCGCCTGACACTGCGCCAGACCGGTAGCGCCGGCATGGGCCCAGGCCCTTGCCGGCGTTTTTCCTACAGGCGAACGAAGGCCATTCCCGCCCCCGGATCACCGCCGATTCCGCTCTTCAGCTTTGTCACCGCCAACCGTAAACCGGTCAACGCAGCTTCGACAGGGAGATCGGCATGCAACTAGGCAGCGAGGCGGTCGCGATCGACGACAGCCATCGGGAACTCGAACAGGAGTTTCTCACTTTCACGCTAGGCCCGGAGGAGTATGCGATCGACATACTCAAGGTGCAGGAGATCCGCGGCTACGATACCGTCACGGCGATTGCCAACGCACCGAAGTTCATCAAGGGCGTGATCAACCTGCGCGGCACCATCGTCCCGATCGTCGACCTGCGTATCAAGTTCGGTATCGGCAACGTCGAATACACGCCGTTTACCGTCGTGATCATTCTCAATCTCGCCGAACGCGTCGTCGGCGTCGTCGTCGATAGCGTGTCGGATGTCATTGGCATGACGCCGGAGCAGATCCGTCCGGCGCCGAATTTTTCTTCCCAGGTCGGTGCCTCGTTCATTCGCGGACTTGGCACGGTCGATGAGCGGATGCTCATCGTGGTCGATATCGAACGCCTGATGCTGGCGCCGGAAATGGCTCTGATCGACGAAGCGACTGCGTGATCGGCGGGGGAGACAGATCGTGATGAACACACTCTTCAGGCCTGCCCAGGGGCTGCTCGGCAGATTCTCGCTGCCGGGCAAGATTGCCGTGATCGGAACGGCCTTCCTGGCGACTGTCGCCATGCTTTATGGCTTCTTCCTGGATCAGCACCGAACGTCGCTGGAATTCTCCAGCCGCGAACGACTTGGCGTCCAAGTGATCGCACCGGTCATCGAATTGAGCGACGCGCTTGGCCAGCACCGCAGCCTTCGCTATCGGGCATTGCTCGGGGAAGCGGTCCCCAGCCAGCGCATCGCCGACGCACGGGCTCGGGTGGATGCCGGCTTCGCCGGTGCCGCGGCACGGTCCGAATCCTTCCAGGCGCTGTCGCTCGACGCCGCACTGGCGAGCATCGCGCAGCACTGGAAGGCGCTTGCCGGCGGCCAACGCAGCAATGCGGGGGACGACTTTGCGGCGCATTCCGAGCTGATGAATGAATTGGTCAAGCTGGTCGTCGACGCGGCAGACCGATCGAACCTGACGCTGGACCCCGACATCGACTCGTACTATCTGATGGACGCTGCGGCGTTCCGTCTACCGGGCCTGATCGAAGGAACGCAGGCCAGCGGCAGGCTGGCGGCCGACATCGCGCGGCGCGGCGTCGCCAGCACGGCCGAACGGATCTCGCTCGCGAGTTCATTGGCGCTGCTCGAAGAACAGTTGAGCGCGGTCCGCGACGGCATGGACAAGGTCGCCGCCGAGAATCCCGAGACCGGCCGGCTGATCGCCGGCGCGGTCAATGGATTCGTCGATGCGGGACGGGAATTCGACAAGATGCTGGGCGGCCAGATCGTCGAGCCCGAGGCGGTGAGCGTTGAGCAGGACCTCGTCAAGCGACTTGCGACGCGCACTGCGGACGGTGGCCTGACCCTTTGGCGTGCGGCGATGGAGCAACTGGACCTGGCCCTCGAGCGTCGCATCGCCGCGATGCAGCTCAGGTTCTGGGAGGTGACCGCGGTCGTCGTGCTCGCGCTGACGGTGGCGCTCTATCTGTTTCTCGCGGTACGCGGCTCGGTCGGAGGCGTGGCTGCCCGCATCGCGGACGGCGCGCGACGGGTCGCGGCTGGTGATCTCGCATCGTCGATCGCCTGCGACAGCAGTGACGAATTCGGCACGATTGCCGGCGCCATCAACGACATGCGCAAGTCGCTCGGCGAGCGCATCGCGCGCGACGAGGAAGTGGCGGTCGAGAACCTGCGCATCCGGAATGCGCTGGATCGTGCCTCGGTGAGCCTGATGCTGGCGGACAGCGATGGCCGGATCACCTATGTCAATGACAGCGTGGTGACGATGCTGCGGGCCGCGGAACCGGAGCTTCGCAAGTCCCTGCCGTCGTTCTCGGTGGATCGGCTGCTCGGCGCGAACTTCGATCAATTCCACAAGAATCCTGCCCACCAGCGGGGCCTGTTGGCCAACCTGAAGGAGACCCATACCACCGAGATCGAGGTCGGCAAGCTGAAGATGCAGCTCAAGGCCAGCCCGGTCGTCGATGCCGACGGTCGACGGCACGGAACGGTGCTCGAATGGAAGGACCGTACCGTCGAGGCGGCGACCGAGCAGGAACTCGCGACGCTGGTCGAAGCGGCGATCGCCGGCGATTTCGGGCATCGCCTCTCGCTCGACGGCAAGGTCGGATTCTTCCGCCAATTGGCGGAAGGTATGAACAAGCTGACTTCTGCAGTCGCACGCGCGATCGAGGATGTCGGTCTCGTGCTCAATTCGATGGCGCGTGGCGATCTGACGCGCAAGGTGGAGGCGAACTATTCCGGTGGCCTCGGGCAGCTCAGAGACGACGTCAATGCCAGCGTCGACCAGTTGCGCGCGGTGGTCTCGCGGATTCAACAGGCGTCCGATGCGATCAAGGTGGCCGCCAGCGAAATCGCGGGCGGCAACCTCGAACTCTCCTCGCGCACCGAGGAACAGGCCAGTTCGCTGCAGGAGACCGCCAGCTCGATGGAAGAAATCAACGGTGCGGTCCGTCGCAACGCCGATGGTGCGCGCCAGGCCAACGATCTGGCGGTTTCGGCGAATTCGGTGGCCGACCAGGGTCGGTCGACGGTGGATCGCGTGGTCGCCAACATGAACTCGATCCAAGATTCGTCGCGCAAGATCGCAGAGATCATCGGCGTGATCGATTCGATCGCCTTCCAGACCAACATTCTCGCGCTCAATGCCGCCGTCGAGGCCGCCCGTGCCGGCGAGCAGGGGCGCGGCTTCGCCGTGGTCGCGTCGGAAGTGCGCAGCCTCGCGCAGCGCAGTGCCCAGGCTGCGCGCGAGATCAAGGATCTGATCGACGACTCGGTGAAGAAGGTGGACGACGGTGCGGGCCTGGTGGACGACGCCGGCCGGACGATGGTCGACATCGTAGGCAACATCCAGGGTCTGACCCAGTTGGTCAACGGCATTGCCGAATCGAGCCGCCAGCAAAGCGACGGTATCGACCAGGTGACGCGTGCGGTCGGGGAAATGGATCAGGCGACGCAGCAGAACGCGGCGCTGGTCGAACAGGCGGCGGCGGCGGCCGAGACGCTGCGCGATCAGGCTGAATCGCTGGTGTCGGCAGTCGGCGCGTTCCGGCTGGACGGCAACGCCGCGGTGCAGTCGGCGCTACCCGCTGCGGGCGGCGCCGGTGCCGATTTCGATCGGATCATCCAGGCACACATGCAGTGGAAGGTCCGGCTTCGTGACTACGTCGACGGCAAGGGCGGGCGTCTCGATGCTGCCGAGGTCGAGCGCGACGACAAGTGCGAACTGGGCTGCTGGATTCACGGCCAAGGCCAGCGATTTGCGCGCGACGCCTGCTTCGGCCGGCTGCGCGAGACGCATGCCCGCTTCCACAAGTGCGCCGCACGCATCGTCAGGCTGCACGACCGGGGCGAGAAATCCCAGGCTGAAACTGCGCTGAGCGAGGAATTCCCGAGACTGGCGTCGACCATCGTCCAGGAAATCCGCGAGCTCAGACAGCATGCGGATGGCAAGCCCAATCCGGTCCGGCCGGTCGCGGCCGGCGGTGCTGCCAGATCGCCGAATCAGCCGGCCAATCGAGCCGCGCCGGCGCCGGCGCCGGCGGCCGCGCCGATCAAGGCGGCACGCGGTGCGATTTCGGCAGCCGCGTTGCAGGACGAGTGGGAAGAGTTCTGAAGCTGCCGCATCCGAATCCGAACAACAGACAGCCGAATCTGCAGGACGAGAGACTATGAAGATCAACATGCCCGTCACCCAGAACGAGGTGCCGCTCAACGAGCATCACACCATCGTTTCGAAGACCGATCTGAAGGGTCAGATCACCTATATCAACCGTGACTTCATCGAGATTTCAGGTTTCGAGGAAAGCGAATTGATCGGCAAGTCGCACAACATCGTCCGCCATCCGGACATGCCGCCGGAAGCCTTCGCGGATCTCTGGCGCAATCTCAAGGCCGGACGCCCGTGGAACGGGATGGTCAAGAATCGCTGCAAGAACGGCGACTTCTACTGGGTCGAGGCGAATGCCGCGCCGTTGTGGCAAAACGGCCAGATCATCGGTTACGTGTCGGTTCGGACCAAGGCCCAGCCAGAGCAGATCCAGGCGGCGTCGGACGCGTACCGAAAGTTTCGCGAGGGCAAGGCTGGCGGCCTTGCCATCGAGAACGGGCAGGTCGTTCGCGTTCGCGGGCCCATCCGCCGCGCGCTCGGCGCGGTCACGATCAAGAACCGGCTGGTCACGCTGATGGTCGCCGCCGGCCTCGGGCTCGCGACGGTCGCGGGCGTCGGCTACAAGACGACGGTCGACAGCGTCGGCGGCGTCGCCCAGCTCAACGATACCTTCCTTGCGCAGGCCGGCAAGTTCAGCGAGGTCGACGAATTGCTGATGGGCAGCATGGCCGAATTGCAGTCGGCGCTCTCGCACAATCCGGTGCTGCCGTCGAGCAATCTGCACGACCACCCGATCGGGCAACATCTCGACCTGATCGACGAGAAGCTTACCGAGATGGATCAGGTGCTGGGCGAGCTCATCGGGCTGCAGTCGGATGCGGCGATGACCGATCGCCTGCGCGCCTATCGCGAGACCGTCGCAAAGCTGCGCCGTCAAGGCTTCGAGCCGACCGTCGAGATGCTGCGTCGTGGCGCCTTTGACGCTGCCGGCGCCCATCTCGCGCAGGTGCTGGTGCCGGCGTACGACGGTATCGAGTCCCAGGCGGACGAGTTGCGCGAAGGCGTATTCACTGGCGCGGCGTCGGCTGCACAACGGATCAGCGCGGCCGGCTCGAAGGGCGAACTGGTGCAGATCTGCGTCGCCGGTGTCGCCCTGGCCCTGCTGCTGTGGCTCGGCATCTCGGCAATACGCGCGATCTGCGAGCCGCTGGGCCGTACCGTCAAGTACCTGCAGCAACTCGCTGCCGGAGAGTTCGGCAACCGCATTCCGGTCGATCGCTACGACGAGATCGGGGACATGATGGCCGGACTGAAGGCGATGCAGACCCAGCTGGGCTTCGAAGTGCAGGACCAGATGCTGAGGGCAGCCGAGACGATGCGCATCAAGATCGGTCTCGACAATGTGCCCGATCCGGTGCGCATCGCGGACCCGAAAGGGCGTGTGCTCTATTGCAACAACTCGATGAAGGCTGTCATCGAGCGCGACCAGGCGGCGATCCGCGAGAAGATTCCGAATTTCTCCCCGGCCACCTTCGTCGGCTCGGATATCACCCTGTTCTACGACGACCCGGCCGCCGCGCGCCAGCGGCTCGCCAACCTGCGCGATACCGCGCGGTCCGAACTGGTCATCGGCGGCCGCCTCTATGCCCTGACCACCAGCCCGATCGTCGACGACAGCGGCAACCGGCTCGGAAGCGTGGGCATCTGGCGTGACCGATCGGTCGAAGCGGCGATCGAGCAGGAAGTGTCGAACGTGGTCAGCGCAGCGGCGGCCGGCGATTTCACCCAGCGGCTCGTGACCGAGGGCAAGGACGGCTTCTTCCTGCAGGTCAGCACCGGTCTGAACGACCTGATGGACACCACGGCGGAAGGCCTCGCGGATGTCGCTCGACTGCTGGACGCGATCTCCCGCGGAGACCTGACCCAGTCGATCAGCCGTGACTACCAGGGGACCTTCGGTCAGATCAAGGACGATTCCAACGCCACCGTCGCGCGACTGCGCGAAGTGGTCGGCCGCATCCAGGAGGCGACCGACGCGATCAACACCGCCGCGCAGGAGATCTCGGCCGGCAACACCGATCTGTCGTCGCGCACCGAGGAGCAGGCGAGTTCCCTCGAAGAGACCGCGTCGTCGATGGAAGAGCTCAATGCCACGGTGCGCCAGAACGCCGAAAATGCCCACCAGGCCAATGAACTGGCCAACCAGTCGAACCAGGTAGCCGCGCGCGGCGGCGAGATGATGCAGCGCGTGGTCGAGACCATGCGTTCGATCCAGGAATCGTCAAACAAGATCGCCGACATCATTGGCGTGATCGACTCGATCGCCTTCCAGACCAACATCCTCGCGCTCAACGCGGCAGTCGAGGCTGCCCGTGCCGGTGAGCAGGGCCGGGGATTCGCCGTCGTGGCCTCGGAGGTTCGCAGTCTGGCGCAGCGCAGCGCCCAGGCGGCCAAGGAGATCAAGGGGCTGATCGACGACTCGGTCGGCAAGGTCGAAGGCGGGGCTTCGCTGGTCGACAACGCCGGCAGCACGATGCAGGAGGTGGTGAACAACTTCCAGCAACTGGCTGCGCTGGTCACCGGGATCGCCGGCGCGAGCCGGGAACAGAGTGCCGGCATCGAACAGGTGACCCAGGCGGTCGGGCAGATGGACGAGGTCACCCAGCAGAATGCGGCCCTGGTCGAGGAGGCCGCGGCGGCAGCGGAGAGCCTCGAGGAACAGGCCAGAGGGTTGCAGAACGCGGTCTCGATGTTCCGCATGGACGGTGGCGTGCCTTCGACGGAGTCTGCCGCTGCCTCCAACGTCCGCTCGTTCCCCCCCCGCAGCGCCAAACCGGCCGCATCGCGCAGCGCGTCGCCGATGGTGGCGCGGCAGGGCGGCGCCGACGTCAATGACGAATGGGAGGCATTTTGAACCACCGAATCGGCTCCGGCAGTGGCGCACGTCCCACCCGGGACGTGCGCGCGGGAACGTCGTCGACCAGCGCCAAGGAGCTGAGTCGAGCGGTTCAGGCCAAGCTCGCCGACGAGTCCCGGTCGGTGGGGCGTACGCGAGAATTCGTGTTTACCGATGCCGACTTCGAGAAGATCCGCAAGCTGATCTATCAGCATGCGGGGATTTCGCTGGCGCCGGTCAAGCAGGACATGGTCTACAGCCGCCTCGCGCGTCGATTGCGGGCACGCGGCGACAAGACCTTTGCCGAGTACCTCGCCCGACTCGAGAAGGATGCCGCGGAGTGGGAGACCTTCGTTAATTCGCTGACGACCAATCTGACGTCGTTCTATCGCGAGTCCCACCATTTCGACATCCTCGCCGAACATCTGGTCAAGCGCTCGGCGACGAAACCACTTCGGATCTGGTGCGCGGCCGCGTCCACCGGCGAGGAGCCGTATTCGATCGCGATCACCGCCTGCGAGGCATTGCGCACGCTGTCGCCGGCGGTCGAGATCTGGGCGAGCGACATCGACACCAACGTGCTCGCCCACGGTCAGCAAGGCGTCTATTCGATCGATCGCATCGAGCGCATGTCGCGAGAGCGGGTCGAGCGCTTCTTCCTGCGTGGCAAGGGCGATCGTCAGGGGTTTGCGAAGGTGCGTCCGGAGCTGCAGAAGCTGATCCGCTTTCTCAGGATCAACCTGCTCGACCGCGACTGGGGCCTGAATGGGCAGTTCGACGCGATCTTCTGCCGCAACGTCATGATCTATTTCGACAAGCCAACCCAGTACCAGATACTCAAGCGTTTCGTCCCGCTGTTGAAACCCGACGGCCTGCTGTTCGCGGGGCATTCCGAAAGCTTCATGCATGCCTCGGACCTGTTGCGTTCGCGCGGGCGAACCGTCTACGAGAGGGCCGATGCCAGCCGCTCATGAACCGGCCTTCTCGGAACATCTCGCGACCAATCGCTACTTCGACCGGACCTTCAGTCGCGACGCGGTGAAGGTTCTGCCGGGAGAGTACTTCGTCGCCACCACCGATCTGGTCATGGTGACCGTTCTGGGCTCTTGCGTGTCGGCCTGCATTCGCGACCGTGAAAAGGGTATCGGTGGCATGAATCACTTCATGCTGCCCGATGGAGGTGGCGGAGGCGGCCTCAACTCCTCGTCCGCCCGCTACGGCGCCTACGCGATGGAGGTGCTGCTGAACCACCTGCTCAAGCTGGGTGCCCGACGACACGCCCTGGAGGCCAAGGTGTTCGGCGGCGGCCAGGTGATGGCCTCCCTTACCCGAAGCCAGGTCGGCGAAAAAAATGCCGAATTCGTACTCAACTACCTGAAGTTGGAGTCGATACCTGTAGTGGCACGCGACCTGCTCGATGTCTATCCGCGCAAGGTCTATTTCTTCCCGGCCAATGGACGTGTGATGCAGAAGAAGCTGGTGACGATGCACAACGACACGGTGGCAGAGCGCGAAAGCGAGTATGCACGGCGCCTCAATCGAGACTCGATCGAAGGCGACGTCGAACTTTTCGGTTGAATGCAATGGCGATCAAGGTACTCATCGTCGACGATTCCGCGGTTATGCGCAGCCTGCTCACCGAGCTGATCGCCGGTGCGCCGGATCTGGTGGTGGTCGGGGCCGCCCCGGATCCTCTCGCCGCGCGGGAAATGATCAAGAGCCTCAATCCGGACGTGCTGACGCTGGACGTCGAGATGCCCAAGATGGACGGCCTCGACTTCTTGGAGCGGCTGATGCGCCTGCGGCCGATGCCGGTCGTGATGATTTCGACGCTGACCGAAAAGGGTTCGGAAACGACGCTGCGCGCTCTCGAACTCGGCGCCGTGGATTTTCTCGCCAAGCCGGGCAGATCGGCAGGAATCCTCGATTACGGCGAGGAAATCCGCGACAAGATCCGGGCGGCCCATCAGGCGCGGATTCGCACCCGTTCGCGCAACGACGGAGCAGAGACGCGACGCGAGAGCCTGCAGGTCCGGCTGGACCAGCGCGCCGTCAGCGAGCGCCTGATCCTGATCGGTGCGTCGACCGGCGGTACCGAGGCGATCAAGGACGTGCTGACTGGACTGCCCGGACAATGCCCGCCGGTTCTGATGGTCCAGCACATGCCCGAAATGTTCACGGGCTCGTTCGCGCGGCGGCTGGACGGACTGTGCGAACTCAAGGTCAAGGAAGCCGAGCACGGCGAGGTTGTGCGGCCGGGTGTGGCCTATCTCGCGCCCGGTCACTCCCACCTGCTGCTGGTTCGGCGGGGTGGGGCGTTGCAGTGCGAATTGTCGCGTGGAGAGCCGGTGAATCGTCACAGGCCGTCGGTCGACGTGTTGTTCGAGTCGGCAGCGCCGCTGGTCGGGTCCCGGGTCGTTGCGGCACTGCTGACCGGCATGGGAAAGGACGGTGCAAAGGGGCTATTGAGCCTGAAACGTGCCGGCGCGTGGACGATCGCGCAGGACGAGGCGAGTTGTGTGGTCTATGGCATGCCGCGCGAAGCCGCGGCGATCGGCGCGGCATCCGAGGTCGTCGGGCTCAAGGATGTGGCGGGGCGAATGCTTCGACGCCTCACCGGCGACGCCAGACGGACCGCCTGACGGATAGTGCCCGCGAAGGGCAACGGAACCTGAAAACAAACGGAGATCAGAAGATGGATGCATCGGTACATTCCAGCGATGATGCGGCTGTGATTCGACTGGCAGGTCGATTCGATTTCAATGCCCACCGGGAATTTCGCGATGCCGTCGAAAAATCACTCGATGGTGCCGCAGCCAGGCCGATTCGCGTCGAACTCGGTGGCGTGACCTATCTCGACAGTTCCGCGTTGGGGATGCTGTTGATGCTGCGGGACAAGGCCAAGGCGGCGAATCGCGCCGTCTCGCTCACCGGAGCGCAGGGCAGCGTCAAGCAGGTGCTGGACATCGCCAATTTCGGCAAGTTGTTCTCCATTTCCTGAGCGTCGCGGCGGGATGCCGTCGGGGTCCGGCCCCGATTGCGCCGTGACACCCCGATAGCGGGTCCCGAATCGAATCAAGCGCCGGATGCGGCATCGTGTCGCATCCGGCCCTTCTATTTGCGTGATTGCCTGGTGCTCGTTCAAAGCCGACTGGTCCGAGACGCCATGGATTTCTCAAGTCGACTATCGGCTGACCGTTGACAACCCGAATTCAGATCGCCCCGGTCGATGCATCGAGGTTGCGGTCGAGCCGAAGGCTCAAGGAGATCAAGAGACCCGAACAGGCAAGAAAAGGCCCAGGGAGACATATATAGGGTCCCAGGAGACTAGCGCATGGCCAGACTGATCGGAATCCTCATCGCTGCAATCACTTTCCTCGCAGGCCTTGCGGCAGCGGCGTCGGCTGGTGCCGAGGCCGCCGCGCTGTACATGCCGCCCGCACTGGCAGGCCTGGTCGCGGGAGCGGTGGCCGTCATCGCCATTCGCAGTTGGTACACGAAACCGCTGCAGGGTATGGCCGAGACCATACTGTCCATGCAGCGCGATGGCGATCTGACCGTCCGGGTCCCTGAGCGGTCGCGCGGCATCGGACTGGTTGCGACCCAGTTCAATCTCTTGATCGAAAGCGTCCAGGGTATCGTCGGCAAGGTCATCTTCGATGCGCGCCGAGTCGGCCACGCGTCCGACCAGCTTCGCTTCCACGCCGAATCCGTGGCCACCCGCTCCACCCAGCAGAAACAGGCGGCGGTCGAAATGGTGCGGGCGATGGACGAGATGCAGCACGGGGTCGACTCGGTGGCCGACCATTCGCGGCAGACGTCCGACAATGCCGAGCAGGCCCAGGCACTCTCGGCCGACGGCATGCGCGTGGTCAGTGACGTGTCGTCCGAGATCGAGCGAGTCGCCGGCGCTGTCGCACAGTCGGCGCAACTGATCGCGGCCCTCGGCGAGCGTTCCGGCGAGATCAGTGGCATCGTCGGCGTGATTCGCGAGATTGCCGACCAGACCAACCTTCTGGCACTCAATGCGGCGATCGAGGCCGCGCGCGCCGGCGAACAGGGTCGGGGGTTCGCGGTGGTGGCCGACGAGGTGCGCAAGCTGGCCGAGCGGACGGCGGGCGCCACATCCCAGATCACGACGCTGATCACGATGATTCAGGACGAAACCCAGCAAGCGATCACGTCGATTCGCGCGGGCAGCGAGCAGGCGCATGCCGGCGCCCAATCCGCGCGGCGGGCAGCCGAATCGCTCGAAAAGATCAGCGAGGGTGCCAGTCGGACGATGGCGAGCGTCTCTGCGATCGCGGCGGCTGTCGTGCAGCAGGGGCGCGAGTCGGCCGTCGTCTGCGAGCACGTCAGCCAGATCATGAAGATGGTCGAGAGCAACACCCACGGGGCGGGCGAGACCCTCGGTGAAGCACATCAGTTGCAGAGCCTAGCCGTCAATCTGCAGGGCATCGACAAGGTCTTCAAGCTGGGCGCGGTCGGCGAGAACGCGATTGCCGTCCATGATCGCATGCCGAATCTGGTCAAGCGCGCGGCGGGGGAGATCGGCCAAATCCTGGAAGGGGCCATCGCCGCCGGCCGGTTCGACGAAAGAGAACTGTTCGAGCCCCGCTACGAAGCGATTCCGAACACCAGCCCGAAGAAGTACCACACCGGTTTCGATCGGGTCACGGACGACGTCTTTCCCAGGGTGCAGGAGACAATGCTCGGGGCGAATCCGGATCTCGTGTACGCCATCAGTTGCGACCAGCGCGGCTACGTTCCGACCCACAACAAGCGATTCTGCCGGCCGCTGACCGGCGACCCGGACAAGGACGTCGCCGGCAATCGGACCAAGCGCATGTTCGATGATCCGGTAGGCCGCCAGTGCGGCAGCCACACGCTGCCGTTCCTGATCCAGACCTATCGTCGCGATACCGGCGAGATCATGCACGACATATCGGCACCGATCTACGTCAATGGTCGACACTGGGGTGGCTTCCGCATCGGCTACCGTGCCTAGTGCCGCAGCGGTGCACACGTCGCGGTCGTGGCGCCGAGGCGACGCCGTCGGTGCCCGCTGCGCACCGGACGGTCGTCGCGAAACCCCTCAAGTCAGATCGTCGCCTGCCGTAATCAGGGTCACCAATTCGAGCCCCGCTGCGGCCTGGTCGGCGGAGTCTTGCGGAGAAGCCAGATGTCCAGTCTGCTGAAGAATATCGATGCCCGCACCAAGCTGGCGGGTACCAACAAGCTTGAAATCCTGCTGTTCACGCTGGGGGTCGATCACCGCACCGGCCGGCGTGAAACCTTCGGCATCAATGTCTTCAAGGTGCGCGAAGTGATGCGCACCCCGCCGGTCACGGCGGCGCCCGAGATGCCGGCTTCGGTCGAGGGCATGGTCAGCCTGCGCGGCGTGCTGGTTCCGGTGGTCGATCTTGCCAAATACGTCGGCATCGGCCAGGACGACAAGCGCGAAATCATGATCGTCACCGAGTACAACGGGCACACCCAGGGCTTCCTGGTCGAGGCGGTCGACACCATTCTCCGGCTGGATTGGGCACAGATGCGCGTGCCGCCCGGGATGCTGACGGCCAACATGGGTGGTCTGGTGACTGCGGTGACCGAATTGCCGGGCGAGAAGCTGATCATGATGCTCGACGTCGAAAAGGTTCTGTCCGAGACCACCACCATCGACGATGAATTCCTCTTCAAGGGAATCGAGCCCTTGCAGGATCAGGACGTCACGGTGTTCTTCGCCGACGATTCGTCGGTGGCCCGGCGCCAGATCGAGCGCACGCTCGATGCCATGGGCGCGCACTATGTCGGATCGGTCAATGGACGTGTGGCCTGGGACGAGTTGCAGAAGGTCGCCAAGACTGCCGAAGCGACCGGGCGCAGGGTCAAGGATCTGGTCAAGCTGGTGCTGACCGATGTCGAGATGCCCGAAATGGACGGCTACATCCTGACCAAGAAGATCAAGTCCGATCCGCGTTTCGAAGGCGTGCCGGTATTGATGCATTCATCCTTGTCCGGCATGTCCAACCAGCAACTGGGGCTGTCGGTCGGGGTGGACGAATACGTGCCCAAATTCGAGCCGCAGCGCCTGTCGGACACCCTGCGCCGCATGCTCAAGACCAAAGACGTGGATGAAGCCGCATGAACCGCAAAGACATTACGCCCAACGCGATGGACGCGGCCGAGAGGTCATTGCTCGACGCGGTCGACGGTCGCACCAAGCTGGCCGGCTCCAACCGCATGGAGATCCTGCTGTTCTCGCTCGGCACGCAGGAAACCTTCGGCATCAACGTGTTCAAGGTGCGCGAAGTCTCGAAGACGCCGTTCATCACCAAGGCGCCCAACATGCCCGGCGGGGTCGAAGGCCTGATCTCGCTGCGCGGCAACGTCATCCCGGTGCTGGCGCTGGCCCAGGTGCTGGGTCTTGCAGAGCCGGGCGATCCGCTCGGTGCATCGATGATGGTCACCGAATACAGCAAGCGCACGCTGGGCTTCCTGGTGCATGAGGTGGATCGGATCATCCGCGTCGAGTGGGACAAGGTGCGCACGCCGGAGAACGTGTCCAGCTCGGTGCACAACTTCATCACCGCGATCATCGAACTGCCCGACAGCAAGCTGGTGTCGATCCTGGACGTCGAGACGATTCTCGCCAACACTTTCGGCGAAGCCCTGGTCGGCAACATCCCGCCATTGAGCGCCAGCGAGGATGTGAACGTCTTCTTCGTCGATGACTCGTCGGTCGCGCGCAAGAAGATCGCCGAAGTGCTCGACAAGCTCGGCGTTCATCACAAGCATGCGATGAACGGCCTCGAGGCGTGGACGCGCCTGGAGGGCATGGCGAATCATGCCCAGGCCAGTGGCAAGCCGCTGACCGACGATCTCGACCTGATCCTGGTCGACGCCGAAATGCCGGAAATGGACGGCTACGTGCTGACCCGCAACATCAAGAACGACGGTCGTTTCGACGGCATACCGGTGGTCATGCATTCGTCCCTTTCGTCGGAAGCGAATCGTGCGATGGGCAAGCGGGTCGGCGTCGATTCCTATGTCGCGAAGTTCGATGCCGATGTGCTCGCAGATACATTACGGCCCCTGCTGATGCGCGGGTCACGGGTCTGAATCCGGAGAGAGAGATGGCCGATTCGAAGATGAAATTTCTCGTGGTTGATGACTTTTCGACGATGCGCCGAATCGTTCGAAATCTGCTGAAGGAGCTTGGATACACCAATGTCGACGAGGCGGAGGACGGTGTCGCCGCCTTGCAGAAGCTGCAAAGCGCCTCGTTCGATTTCGTCGTGACCGACTGGAACATGCCGAACATGGATGGCCTCACGTTGCTTCAGACGATCCGCGGGACCGCCGGACTCAAGCACCTGCCGGTCCTGATGGTGACGGCCGAGGCCAAGAAGGAAAACATCATCGCGGCGGCGCAGGCCGGCGCCAGTGGCTATGTGGTCAAGCCGTTCACCGCGGGCACGCTGGCCGAAAAGCTCGAAAAGATCTTCGAGAAGATGGGCAAGGCCGCTGCCTGACGGCCGGTCGTTTCGAAACATCGGGGAGTAACCAACATGGCGAAACGACTCAAGTTCGACGAATCGGGCGATACCGACGAACTGCAGGCATTGTTCGACAGCATCGCCTCCGAGCCGGCCCAGCCGAAGCTCGAGGTGGTCGAGGAACAATCCGACGACGCTGACAGTGACGAACTGCAGGCGCTGTTCGATTCGGTAGCCGAGGAATTCGGGGACTGTCCCGCTGCCGACGGTGCGGCCGCCGGCAGCGGCACCGGCACCGAAATGCCGGCCGAAGCAGCGGCGACCGGCGGTGTCGCCACTGGCGACAAGGCGCCAGGTGGCGACGCCATGTTCAACCGCATCGGCCAGATGACCCGCCAGCTGCACGACGCGCTGCGTCAGCTCGGCTTCGATCAGGCGCTGCAGGAAGCCGCTGAAGCGATACCAGACGCCCGGCAGCGACTGACGTACATTGCCCAGATGACCGAACAGGCGGCGAGCCGCGTGCTCAACGCGACCGACGTCGCCAAGCCGATCCAGGACAAGTTGCAGGGCGACGCCGCCGATCTGGAGTCGCGCTGGGAGAAGGTCTATTCGCAACAACTGTCGGTCGACGACTTCAAGAGGCTGGCCGGCGAAACGCGACAGTTCCTGGGCCAGGTGCGGGAAGGGAGCCGCGCGACCGGCGACCAGTTGATGGAAATCATGATGGCACAGGATTTCCAGGATCTCACCGGTCAGGTCATCAAGCGGGTCGTCGACCTCGCCCAGAACCTCGAGCAACAGATGCTCTCGGTGCTGATCGAGGCGATGCCGCCCGATCGCAAGCCCGATCACGGCGACAGCCTGATGAATGGTCCGGTGATCAGCGCGGAAGGTCGCGACGACGTCGTCTCCAGCCAGGAGCAGGTGGACGATCTGCTGGAAAGCCTGGGTTTCTGACCCGGCACGGATGAACCGTTAGCGGAGCCAACGATGAGTGATTTCGCGGGAATGGAAGACCTGCTGCAGGATTTCCTGGTCGAGGCCGGAGACCTGCTTTCCGGGGTCGACAACAAGCTGGTGGATCTGGAACGGGCACCGGACGACCGAGGCCTGCTCAACGACATCTTCCGTGGCTTTCATACCATCAAGGGTGGGGCAGGCTTTCTCAATGCCGCCGAACTGGTGACGCTGTGCCACCTGACGGAGAATCTGTTCGACAAGCTGCGCAACGGCGAACTCGACGTCTCGCCCGAGATCATGGACGTGATCCTGGCGGCCACGGGATCGGTGCGCGACATGTTCGGTTACCTCGAGGGGGCCACCCAGCCGCCACCGGCGGATCCCGACCTGATCGTTCGGTTGAAGGCTGCGCTCTCCGGCGAACTGGTAGGCATTGCGCCGTCTGCCCAGAAATCGGTCGGTGAACTGGTGGATGCGGCGCAACCCGGCGCCGCCGCCAAGTCGGGGGAACCCGACTGGGCGGCCCTGCATGCGGCCGTCTCGGGTGTGCCGGCCAAGGCAGCACCGGCGGCCGCTCCGGCAGCGGCCGCGCCGGCGCACACCGATGTCGCGGGCAAGTCGCCCGAGCAGATCGTCAAGGCCGCGATCGGACGTCGGGCCACCGACAAGCCCGGCTACTCGGGTCCCGTCGGCCGCCGCGAGAGCGAGCGTGCCCGCGACAACTCGATCCGGGTCGACACGTCGCGCCTCGATCAGGTGCTGAACCTGTCGGGCGAGATCGGCCTGACCAAGAACCGGCTCAACGCGTTGCGCAGCGAGATCCTTGCCGGCAGCGCCGACAACGAAACCTTCCATGCGCTCGACGTGGCGGTCAGTCAGCTCGACCTGCTGGTGTCCGATCTGCAGAACGCGGTGATGAAGACCCGGATGCAGCCGATCGGGCGCTTGTTCCAGAAATATCCGCGGATCGCCCGCGATCTCGCCCGCAACCTCGGCAAGGATGTCGAACTGGTGCTGGCCGGCGAAGAAACCGAGATCGACAAGACGATGATCGAGGATCTGTCCGATCCGATCATCCACCTCATCCGCAACGCGGTGGACCATGGCGTCGAGAGCAGCGACGAACGCAAGGCCAACGGCAAGCCGACCAAGTCGGCCGTGCGCCTCGAGGCCCGCCAGGAAGGCGATCACATCGTCATCCTGGTGGCCGACGACGGCCGCGGCATGGATCCGGAGAAGCTACGGACCAAGGCCTTGTCGAAAGGGCTGATCACCGACGAGGAAGCCAACACGATGGATGAACGCCAGAGCTTCAATCTGGTGTTCATGCCCGGCTTCTCGACGGCCGAGAACGTCTCCGACGTGTCCGGGCGCGGTGTCGGCATGGATGTCGTTCGTACGAACATCCAGAAGCTCAACGGCACCATCGACATCAAGTCGGCGCAGGGGCAGGGCACCACCTTCGTGATCAACCTGCCGCTGACCCTGGCCATCCTGCCGGTGCTGCTGGTGCGCCTCGGCGAACAGCCGCTGGCGGTGCCGCTGTCGATGGTGCGCGAGATCCTGCCGATCGAACTCGATCAGGTGCAGGAGGTTGGCGGTCGGGCGACGATGGTGGTGCGGGGCGAAGTGCTGCCGGTGCTGCCGCTGGCAAGCCTGCTCGACTGGCCGATGGAGCGGGTGCCCGATTACGGCGTGCTGATGCAGACCGCGGAGCAGAGCTTCGTCCTGGCAATCGACAGTTTCGCCGGGCGCGAGGATGCGGTGATCAAGTCACTCGACGATTTCCGGCCGAAGGGCGTCGCCGGCGTGACCACCCTGTCGAACGGCCAGATCGTGCTGATTCTGGACATGAAGGAGCTGCTCGGCTCCGCCGGTGACCAGCGCGGCGTGCCGCGCAGCTACCTGACGCGGATCGCGAGGGCTGCGCTGGCCGCCTGACTTCCTGGCGCCGTACCGGAGCGCGCCTTCGCCCGTTATCGCCGCATCCGTCACGTTCGCGGACCGATGCGGCTTGTCTCGTCCGTTTGACCTGCCCTAGGATGGCCCCGTGTGGAGCTTTGCTCCGATGCATGGAGCCCGCGGGTGGACGATCTCGACTTCGATGCCTGGTGTGAGCTGGCCGAGCAGCGGCCGGAGCAGTATTTTCGCGAGCGCGAGCGCCTGATCGAAGGCTACATCGCGTCGCATCCGTTGCCACAGCAGGCGCGCCTGCGCGAATTCCAGCTCCGCATCGATCGCGCCAGGGCCCAGGCCGGCAGTCCGCTGCGGGCCACGCGGATGATGATGAGCATGATGGAGGATCAGCTCGAAGCCTTGCGCGACCGCCTGCTTTGCCTGCAGTCGGAAACCGAGCAGATCGCCCGCCTGATGGACAGGCCGGCGGGCGGGTCGTCCGCGCCGGACGACTGACCCGCAGCCAGCGTTCAGGTGGTCGTTTCCAGCATCCTCGCAAACGCCTGCTCGAACAGCACCAGCCCCTCGCGCTGCAGGCGTTCGCCGACTTCGGTCATGTCGATGCCCAGGTGGGCGAGGCGGGCGAACACCTGCTGCGCCTGATCGACGCCGTCGGCCAGCGTCGATGCGATATGGCCGCGCCGGCGCAGCGCCTCGAGAGTGGCGTCGGGGACCGTATTGACGGTTTCCGGGCCGATCAGCGGTTCGACGTAGAGCAAATCGCTGTATGCCGGATTCTTCGTGCCGGTGCTCGCCCACAGCATCTGCTGGGGACGCACGCCGTGTGCGCGCAACTGCTTGAAGCCAGGCGTTTCGCAGCGCTCGCAATAGGCGCGATAGGCCAGCTTGGCCATCGCCACGGCGCTCTTGCCGCGAAGCTCGGCGGCGTCGTCGCCGAGCCCGTCGAGCATTGAGTCCACCAGGGTGTCGACCCGACTGAGGAACAGGCTTGCGACCGACTTGATCCTGGCCGGGTTTCCGTTCGCGGTCAGCAGACGGGCAACGCCGCGTTCGAAGGCAGCGGCGACGGCCTCGCAGTGGGCCAGCGAGAACATCAAGGTGACGTTCACGCTGATGCCTTCGGCGACGAGCTGCTCGACCGCCTCGATGCCGGCTGGCGTGGCCGGTACCTTGATCAACAGGTTGTCGCGGTCGACCGCGGCCCGAAGCCGGCGGGCCGCCTCGAGCGTGCCGTCGGTGTCGTGCGCCAGCGCCGGCGAAACTTCGAGGCTGACGTAGCCGGCATCGAACTCGCTGCGCTCGTACTCGTCCTTGAGCAGGTCGCAGGCGCGGCGGACATCGGCGATGGCGAGCCGCTCGTAACGTTGCTCCGGATCCAGATCCTGCCGCTTCAGTGCGCTCAACTCGTCTTCATAGTAGCGGCCGGCGGCGATTGCCTTCTCGAAGATCGCCGGGTTGGTGGTGATGCCGGCAACCCCGTCTTCACGAACCAGACGCTCCAGCTCGCCATCGTTGAGCAGGGTACGGGAAAGGTTGTCGAGCCAGATCTGCTGGCCGAGGCGGCGGGTTTCGCGCAACGGATTCATCTCGGTGGTCCTGGACTTTCTTCGCAATCCTGCATTTTCCTACGAAGGTGATCCGACTCCAAGCCGGGCGCGTCGGTGCGCGGGTCGCTGCCGCCTCGCCAGCACGCCGCCAGCACATCGGTCCAGCCGAGTTGCGCGAGCAGCGCCGCGAAGCCGTCCCCGGGCGGTGCCGCCAGCCTCAGCGGTCGTCCGTCGTCGGGATGCGCGACCGTCAGTTCGATGCAGGCGAGCAGCAGCCGGCGCACACCGAAGTGATCCGCCACGAAGCGATTGTGCCGCCCCTTGCCGTAGGTGGTGTCCCCGACGATCGGGTGTGACAGGTGCTTCAGGTGCCGACGGATCTGATGCCGACGACCGGTCTCGGGCTCGATCATCAGCAACGAGTAACGGCTGGTCGGATAGCGGTCGACGGCAAACGGCAGTTCGGTGCGGGCGATGGTGGTGAAATGCGTGCGGGCCGGCCGGTGAGGGCGCGTCAGCGCCGGCAGTCGCGGGTCTTCTGGATCGGCCAGCGCCTTGTCGATGACGGCGGAATCGGCGGTGTGGCCGCGCACGACCGCAAGGTAGCGGCTTTGTTTCAAGCCGCTCTCGAACTGGCGTGCCAGTGATGCCGCGCCTTCGCGGTCGAGTGCGAACAACAGTACACCGGAGGTGGCCCGGTCAAGGCGATGCACCGGATAGACCCGCCGGCCGATCTGATCGCGCAGCATCTGAACCGCAAACTGGTGGGCCTGGCGGTCGACTTCCGAGCGATGGACCAGCAGGCCGGACGGCTTGTCGACGGCGACCAGGCGTTGGTCGCGATGGATGATCGTCAGCATCGCCCGACTGCCCGCGTCGGACGCGCCCGGGACGCGCTCAGCCGGAGATCACCGGCGCCGGTGCATCGACCCCGGCGAACCAGGTGCTGCGAATCGCCTCGTCGATGTGCTGGAAGCCGATCTGCACGCTGTCGACGAATCCGTGGAGATGTTCAGGTTCGCGTGCGAGATCGTCACCGCTCGCGGCCAGCAGGGCGTCGCGGCTGGTCGCCGCTGCGTCGACGGCCGTCTGGTGTCGTGGCAGCGCGGCGAAGCTGCGGCACAGGTCGTCGAGGCAGCGATAGACCGAGCGCGGAAAATCCCGATCCTGCAGCAGGAATCGCACGACGTCGGGCCCTCGCACCCGGTTTCGCGTTCGCTGGCGGTACATCTGGTGAGCGGACAGTGATTTCAGCACGCTCATCCACTGCAGGTTCTCGAACGGCGTCAGGTCCTCCGGACTGCGGGGCAGCAGATTGGCCGAGCGCACGTCGAGGATGCGGGTGGTCATGTCTGCGCGTTCCAGCAGGCGTCCGATTTCGCAGAAGCGGCGGGCCGAACCGTGGCTGAGGCTGCCCTCGACCAATCCGACCAGGGTCTGGCAGCCGCGGATCACCATTCTCAGGAAATCGTCGCGCCGTCGCTGGGCGATGCCACCGGAGAGATGGTTGCCGACGGTCAGATAGAGCTGATTGATCTCTTCCCAGATCTCGCGCGGCAGGACTTCGCGCGTCGTGCGCAGGTTCTCCCGCGCCGCCCCGAGGGCGGCAAGGATCGATCCGCCATGGTTGCGATCGGCACAGAGGAAGCTGAGGACGCTCGCTTCGTCCCGCCTCGGATAATTCTCGTCGAACAGCTGCTCGGCGCCGGTGATGATGATCAGTGACGACCACCCCAGCGTCGGCGTGCCCGGGAAATCGAGCATCAGATGGCGGGTGACCCGCAGCAGCCGGGCGGTATCCTCGGCCCGCTCGATGTAACGGGACATCCAGTACAAATTCTCGGCGACTCGAGATAGCATCGTTCAGGCGTCCTCGCTGGCCACGATCCAGGTGTCCTTGCTGCCCCCGCCCTGGCTCGAATTGACGACCAGGGAACCCTTGACCAGGGCGACCCGGGTCAGCCCGCCGGTCGTGACGTAGACGTCCTGTCCGGACGACAGGATGAACGGGCGCAGATCCACGTGGCGCGGTTCGGCGCCGCTTTCGCACAAGGTCGGCGTGGTGGACAGCGAGAGCGTGGGCTGGGCCATGTAGTTGCGCGGATTGGCCTTGATCAGTTCAGCGAATTCCGCGCGTTTCTGCGCACTGGCATGGGGGCCGACCAGCATGCCGTAGCCACCGGACTCGTTGGCCGGCTTGACCACCAGCTTGTCGAGATTGGCCAGCACGTAGTCGCGCTCCTTCGGGTCCATGCAGAGATAGCTCGGCACGTTGGGCAGCAGTGCGTCCTCACCGAGGTAGTAGCGGATGATCTTGGGCACGAAGGCGTAGACCACCTTGTCGTCGGCGACGCCGGCGCCCGGCGCGTTGCACAACGCGACGTTGCCGGCCCGCCACGCCCGAATCAGCCCGCGCACGCCGAGAACCGAGTCGGGATTGAATGCCTCGGGATCGATGAACATGTCGTCGACCCGGCGGTAGACCACGTCGACCCGGGACAGACCCTCGATCGTGCGCATGTAGACGCAGTCGTCCGAGCCGACGATCAGGTCCGAGCCCTCGACCAGTTCGACCCCCATCTGCTGGGCCAGGAAGGCATGCTCGAAGTAGGCCGAATTGAACACGCCCGGCGTCATCACGACGATCGACGGCTCGACGTCCCGCCGCGGCGACATCGATGCCAGCATGTCGTAGAGCTGCGCCGGGTAGTCGTCCACCGGCAGGATGCGTCCGGTCGCGAACAGTTCCGGCAGCACGCGCTTCGAGACGTTGCGGTTCTCGAGCATGTACGACACGCCCGAGGGGATGCGCAGGTTGTCCTCGAGGACGTAGATGGTCCCGTCGGCATCGCGCACCAGATCCGAACCGCAGATGTGGGCCCAGATGGCATTGGGGGGCGAGATGCCGACGCATTGCGGCCGGAAATTGACCGATTCCTCGAGCAGCTCGGCCGGAAACACGCCGTCGCGCACGATGCGCTGCTCGTGATAGAGGTCGTCGATGAACATGTTCAGCGCGCGCACCCGCTGGGCCAGTCCGGCCTCGGTCCGGCGCCACTGATCGGCCGGAATGATCCTCGGAATGATGTCGAAAGGCCATGCCCGGTCGATCATGCCGGCGTCGGAATAGACCGTGAAGGTGATGCCCATCACCTGGATGGCGACCTCGGCGGTGGTCTTGAGATCTTCTATCTCGTCCGGTGCGAGGCCTGCCAGATGACGTACCAGTTCGGCCGCCGCACCCCGCGGGACACCGGCCGCTGCGAGCAGCTCGTCGTAAGTATTGCTTTCGTACTTGTTCCAGTCGATCGAAGGCACCTGCCCTCCCGCCTGACTGTGGATCGGTCCGCCGCTAGGGGCTGCTGTCCATTCAGTCTGAGCCATAGATTCGATGCGGGCAAGTCGCCGTCCGGTCGCGTGTGGGCGAAACGATGGCGCCTGTCGGCGTTTTTTCGGCAGCGCCGTGTATGCCGCACAATATTGGTGCAGAAATGGCATTGGGCTGTTCGCGTCGTGCGTCACGGGGCCGCGCAGCGGGCGATTCCGGAGTACGGCATGCAGCCGCATTCGCGCATTGCCGGCGATGCGCATCGATCCTGGATAATGACGGCCGTCCGGGGGTTCCAGCCCGGTTCGCGCCGGCATCGACGGCGGTCGCGGCGCGCGGTGGCGGGCACAGCGCGGTCCGGGTCGACTGCCGGATGCACGCATCATGCAATTGCCATATGTTTCTGGCCCGCGAGTTGCTTTTCCGCTCGGACCGTCGATAGCACGTCGCGGGCCCCGGCGGTCCGGGCCCGTGCGGGCAGGGCCACGGCCGAAACCACAGTTCGTCGCACCGGGTGATCCGCCTGCGTCGCGATTCGTCATGGAGACAGCACGATGTCGGAGTACCGAACCGAAATCATCTGGCGGCGCGGCGACCAGGACTTTCTCGACAACCGCTATTCCCGCGGCCATGTCTGGCGTTTCGACGGCGGCGCCGAAGTCCTCGCTTCGTCCTCGCCGCAGGTCGTGCCGGTGCCGTATTCCGACGAACTCGGCGTCGATCCGGAGGAAGCTTTCGTGGCGGCCCTGGCCAGTTGCCACATGCTATGGTTCCTGTCGATCGCCGCACGTCGTGGTTTTCGTGTCGACGCCTATCGCGACGCCGCCACCGGCCTGATGGGGCGGGACGATCGGGGGCGACTGGCGATCACCGTCGTGACGCTGCGACCCCAGGTGGGTTTCGACGGTGACTCGCCCGATCCGCAGCTACTGGCGGCGATGCACGAGGAAGCCCACGAAGAGTGCTTCATCGCCAATTCGGTGCGGACCGAGGTACGCTGCCAGCCGGTGCTCGAACCGGCCTGAGCGTTGTGCTTCGCACGCAAGGAGGTCGCCATGGACGAATCGAGAAGGCTGTCGGGACATTGCCTGTGCGGCGACGTGCGCGTGCTCGCACAGGCTGTTTCGAGGCGGGTCGGCTTCTGCCACTGCGGCATGTGCCGTAGCTGGAGTGGCGGTCCGCTGCTGGCCGTCGATTGCGGCACCGAAGTCTCGTTCGAAGGGGCCGATCGCATCGGCAACCATGCCTCGTCGGACTGGGCCGAGCGCGGCTTCTGCAAGCGTTGTGGTAGCCATCTCTTCTTCCGGCTGAAGGCGACCGGGCAGTTCCTGATGCCCCCCCGGCCTGTTCGACGCCGCGGAGGACTTCGTGCTCGAGGAGCAGATCTTCGTCGATCGCAAGCCCGGCTACCATGCGTTCGCCAGCCGGACGGCGATGCTGACCGAAGCCGATTTCCTGGCCCGATACGGCGGTTGACGAGGATTGGCATCGGCCATTTTCGAGCGGCTCGCCGGTTGGCCATCCTCGCTGGATGTTCACCGTCTCCATCAGCTGTCGTCGGAAAGCCGGTCAGGGTCTTGCCGGCCGCCTCGAACACGATCTCTGAGAAGCGTCTGGTGGCCAGGAGGCCAATCGCGCGACCGAAACTACGCTCGGGCAGCTGGCTCTGCTACTGGCCTGGAGCTGCCGTGCTGCGGCCCGCGATCAAGGTGCGGAGCGGTGCGGCGCACAGCAGCGCCAGCGCCAGCCCCAGGGCGACCCAGCTGAAATCGGTCGGCACTTCGCGGCGTCTTGCCCTGGTGCCCGAGCGCATCGCACGGGACAGGCCGGCGACGCTTTCCAGTCTGAGGTAGTCGAGCCCGGTGCGGGCCGCGAGCGCTTGCAGGTGGTTTTCGCGCAGCGCCGACAGGTGCTCGTCGTGCGGCGCTGCATCCGCGTTCTGGACGACTTCGTCGGCATGCCAGAAGCCGTTGAAGCGACCGGGGGTGTCCTGTTTCGGTATCGGGCGCGGCACGTCGCCGCCGGTGCCGATCACCATGCCGCGGATCTCTCCCTGGCGAATGTCGCCGAACAACGCCGGCACCGTGCCTTGCAGCGGAGGTGATTCGTGACCGTCGCTGAAGAACAGCAACTGTGGCTCGCCGCCGACGTCACGGGCGGCCCGCAGCGCCCAGTAGAGCCCCTTGGCGACCTCGCTTGCCTCGGCCCAGCGCATGCGGTCGTCGACCTGCTCGAGCGTCGACAGCAGATCGCCGTAGTGATCGCAGACGTCGACCGGGGCGAGCAGCGTCAAGCTGCGGTAACCGGTGAATGCGGCCAGACCGACCTTCGATCCGCAGGGCAGCTCGGTCAAGGCCGTGGCCAGGGCGCGGCGCGCGAACGCGAGGCGCGATAGCGGCTTGTCGTGCAGGCGGTAATCCGCGACGCCCATGCTTTGCGTGATGTCGAACACCGCCAGATAGTCGAAGCTGGCGCGCGGCCAAGGCAGCGGCGGCATCGACAGGGCCAGGGCGAGCAGGCCGCCGGCGAGCAACAATCGCTCGGTGCCGCGCGATCGCAGGCGGTTCACGGCAAGGCCCCCTTGCCGCCGCGCATCGTTGTGATCGCCCGCTCGCTCGGCACCGGTGCGGCGGCTTCCATTTCCTGGCGCGCTTCCTCGGGTGCCAGCCACAGTGCCCGCTCCAGGTTGTAGCGCGCATCCCAATCGCCGGCATCGAGTCGCAGCAGGTCGCGATAGCTCTCCTTGGCGAGTTCGAGATACGGCAGGGCATCGTCTGCCGAGCGTTGGCGGCGGCGTAGCCCCTCGCGCAGGTGGAGATTGCCGAGGTTGAACAGCGCGGTGCGTTGCAGCGGGCCCGGCTGACCGACGATCAGGGCCTTGTAGGCGAGCAGGGCACCGTCGTAGTCGCCCGCGGCGGCGCGGGCCATGGCTGCGAGCATGGTGGATTCGGGCGATGGCGGCAGGGCGCCCGCGGTGGGCCTGGCGATTGTGTTCGCCAGTCGATCCACCTGCCGCCAGTGCGTCGCCTGGACGGCCGCCAACACGGCCAGCGTGGCGGCGGCCGAGGCGAAGGCGAGGTGGATGCTGCGGCGCTTCAAGCGGGCACCCCCGGCAGGAGCTGGCTGGGCCCGGCCGGCGGAGCCCACAGGCGCGACGCGACGGTCGTCGGTACCGCCATACGCGGTGCCCGGGCCTGGACGAAGGCGATCGCGCTCCTGGTGCGCCGGCCTCGTCGGCAGCGTCGACGGCGCGACGGCACGGCCACCGGATTCAACGCAGGCCCCGCAGTTGCCAGCGACCCGCTGCCAGCAGGATCGCCACCAGCAGCAGTGCCGCGGCGATGATGCCGCGACTGTAGTCCTGCCGCGGAATCCGCTCCTCGAAGTCGAGCGGATGGTTCTGCTGCCGGCCGACGTCTTCGACAGCCGCTGCAAGGTCTTCCGGGCTCTCGGCCTGATACGCCCGGTACGGCGTCGGCAGGGTTTCGAAGAATCGGTGCAGGGCGACTTCCGGAATCGCTTCGCCGGCCTCGCCGGCCTGTTCGAGATCGGGCCGCCCGAATCCCTTCAGGTAGATCCAGTAGAGCGCCACCCGCTGCCGTTCGAAGCCGGCACGGATCGCCAGACGGGTGTCCTCGTCGAGCCGTGCACCGCCGTCCGAGACCAGCAGAATGATCCGGCTCCCGGTGTAGGCCCGATTCTCGAAGCGTGCGACCGATGAAATCAGCGCGCGCCCGACATCGGTTTCCGACAACCCGCGATGGACGCCGCCGGCGGTGATGCCGGCCTGGACGACTTCGTCGTGCTGGGTGAAGGGCACGACGTGAAGCGCGCTGGCAGAGAAGAAGCTGACGGCAAAGCGGTCGTCGGGGCGCCGCGCGACGAACTCGCCGAGCAGCGTGCGGGCAGCCTGCGATTTCACCGGTCCGCGCGACTGGGTCTGATGGCGGATATCGTAGGCGCTGAGTTCCCGCCAGTCGCTCGGCAGCATGCGCTCGTCCATGCTGCGACTGCGATCGATCAGCAGCAGCACCTCGGCACCGCGCCCGGTGCGCAGCGCCAGGCTCTGGGGGCGCCCGGGTGCCGCCAGGGCGAGCACCACGGCCGCGATCGCCAGCGCCGAGAGTACGCGCAGCGCGAGCCCGACCAGGCGCCCGAGACGATCCTCGGGCAGCCAGCCGACATCGGGATAGCCGCTGGCCTCGGTGCCGCGGGCCCACAACGGCAGGGTCGCCAGCGGCATCAGGGCCAGCCATTCCGGGCGCAGGAAGTCGACCCCGGCGATCATCGTGAGTGGCGCCGTTCGATCTGCATCAGCGCACGGCACAGCCGGCGCGGGGAGAACTCGTCGGTGCCCGCCCGGTCGGCAAAGAAGCGCTCGGCAGACAGTCGATAGAAGCGCTCGATATCGTCGGCCAGCAACCGGAATTCGGGGCGCAGCGCAAAAAGTCGTTCGATACTCGAGCGGTCGACGACGCCGCCGGCGCTGGCGTCGATGGCCCGGTGCAGGGCAAGCCAGCCCGCGGCGTCGCCGTCGGTGCATCGGCGCATCGCAACCCACGCGCGAGCGAAGGGCAGGGTGGCCCGATCGCGCCGGATGCGCCACAGCCACCAGCCCGACCAGCCGGCCAGCACCAGCGCCAGTGCCGTCAGGGTCCAGCGCAGCCGTGCCGCCAGTGGTCCGGGCGCCGGCGCCGCTGGCCGCCGATCCGGACGCAACTCGCCGAGGCCGCTTTCGGTGAACGCGTCGCGGCGGCTGATCGGCGCGATCGACAGCGGCACTGCCGCGATCTTCAGGCCCGGTCCGCCGCCGGCGGCGTCGAGGGTGAGGCCCGGCAGTGTCACCACCTGGAGTTGCGGCGGCGCGTTGATCAACTGATAGCGGAGCACCAGCCAGCCGTGACCGTCGATGTCGTCGACCTGCGCTACGCTGCGACGCGCAAACCAGTTGCCGACCCGGCCGAGCGCCGGCATTTCGGCGACGGCGAACGGTCCGCCGTCGGCCTCGAGGCGGACGCGCTGCTCGACCACGTCACCGAGCTGGTGGCCGAATGCGCGAATCGGGGCGACCGTTGCCGGAAACGGGGTCAGCTCGGCGATCGCGTGCAGGGCCGGCAGCCACATCAGTACCGATGCCGCCAGCCGCCTCATCGGACGATCCCTCGATGGCGGCGATTCGGTCGGTCGCGATCGACGCGCCGCGCCGGGTCGGGGCCACGAGCACCGCCATCGGGCGGTCGTGCGGGCGCGCTCACGCACCCTCCAGAAAATGGCGGGTCAGGGCGTCGCCGACGAACGGGTCGGACATGTAGAAGGCGCGAATGCCGCGCGCCTGGAAGCGCAGGTCCAGCGCTCGGCGCCGCTCGGCGACCGCCGCGCGCCAGCGTCGCCGCAGCTCGGGTCGGAGCCACAATTCGCGCAGGCGCCCGTTCTCGAGATCGCGCAGGCGGAGCAGTCCGTCACCGGCGGGCGGTTCGGTCTCGCTCGGGCTCCAGATCACGATCGGGGTGACCCGGGCGCGGCCGAGCAGGTCGAGCGCGGTATCGAGTTCGGCGTCATGGCGATGAAAGTCGGAGACCAGGAACACCTGCGCCTGGCGGCCGGCGAGCGGCGCCAGCGCATCGATCAGGCCGCCATGACCGGCAGAACGGCACTCGGCCGTGCGCAACTGCTCTGCATACTGCGCCACCAGGGCGGGCTGGCGACTCGGCGCGAGCCGCAGTTCCGGACGCTCGGCGTCGTCGAATGCCGACAGCGACAGGGGATCGCCTGCCGCGGTGGCTGCGCGTCCCAGCGCTGCGACGAAATCGGCCGCCAGGTCGAGCTTGCGGGACGGCGTGCCGAACCCCATCGATGCAGACAGGTCGATCAGCGCACACACCGGAATATGGCTGCGCTGGCGAGCCAGGCGCACCAGCCATTCGCCCAGCGGATCCCGCAGGCTCGCCCGCAGGTCGATGCGTCGTGGATCGGGGCGCGCGAACAGGCTGGCGTGGGCCACGAAGTCGTCGCCGGCGCCGAGGGTCAGGCCGGCGTGGGCGCCCGGTCGAAAGCCGCCGACTCTGGCACCGACGCGATACTGGAAGTCGTGGGTCGCGCTCACCGCGGGGTCGCGACCTGTTCGAGCATGGCGTCCATCAGGCGATCGGCAATGGCTGCGCGCCTCAGCTCGTACACCGGCGTGAAGAAGATCCGATGCACCAACGCCGAGGGCATCACCGATCGGACGTCTTCCGGCGTCAGGTAGTCGCGTCCGGACAGCCAGGCGACGACGCGGGCGGCGCGGGTCAGCGTCATCATCGCTCTCGGGCTGGCGCCGGCGAGCACCAGATGCGCCATGTCGACGCCGTCGATGCGGATGCCGAAGCGGGCCGGGTCACGGGTCGCGTCCCACAGATCGACGACGTAGCGCTCCAGTGACCCACTGGCCCGGACGCAGCGCTGGACCTCCGCGGCCACATCGTTCAACTGCTGCCAAGGCAGCAGGCCGGCGGCGACGGACCCGAGCAGGGCTTCGACGTCGTGAAAACGTGGCTCGAACACCAGCGCGCGGCGGATCGCGAAATCGTCCGGGGTCGGCATCCGCAGTTCGAACATGAAGCGGTCGCGGGCCGCCGACGCGAGTTCGAAGGTCTCCTCCTTCTCGACCCGGTTGCGGTCGGCGAACACCGTCATGTGCGGGAATTCGAAGGTCTCGTTGAAGGCGCTGACGCTGCGCTCGGCCATCGCACGCAGCAGCAGCGACTGCACCTGAGGGCGCGCCCGATTGATCTCGTTGAAGAAGAAGGTCACGAGCCGGTCGCGGTGGCGCAGCAGCGGCCCCGGATCGATCCGGGGCTTGCCGCCGGCATCGACGTAGGTGTGATAGACAAGATCGCCGGGCAGCAGGTCGACGGTCCCCTCGACCCGTTCGAAGTCTCCGCCGATCGCCCGCGAGAAGGCGCGCAGCAGGGTCGTCTTGCCGACGCCGACGTCCCCTTCGAGCAGGACATGGCCACGCGCGAACAAGGCCACGTTGATCAGCCGGATCACCGCTTCCTGGCCGATCACCGCCTTGCCCACTTCCGCCTCTACGCGCAACGCCAGGGCGCGCCAGTCCTGCAGCCGTTCGTCTGCACTCATGTCGCCGGGTGTCTCCTGTCGACCGGTCTGCCGGTCTTGTCGGTGGCCCCGCCAGCGCGCAGGGGCGTGACCATGCTAGTGATCGCCGCGGTGCCCGGTCAAGCCGTGTCGACCGACGCGTGGCGGCAGCTGTAGACGGATGCGCGGCGGATCCGGAAACGGGCCGTCATCGCCAAGCAAGTGAACGGGTTCACCCGATGGCGGTGCCCCACGTCATATCGCGGAGGGTGGCCTGCCGCGAAGATGCGATCAGGATTCCGAGGACTGCCGCTCTAGCGTGCAGGCGGGACCGATCCAGTGGTGATCCGTGGCGCCCTGCAGCTCGGCCGCGGCCAGCCGTCACCACCTGTCACCTTGTCGCCAGCCCGATGGAGGAAGTCACCATGAAGCCCGTTCGCCGCAACGTCGCGCACCTTTCGCAAGTCGAACGCGACGCGTTCATCAATGCGATCGTTCAACTCGACTCGTCCCGCATCTTTGCCGACGGCGTTTCGTACTGGGACAAGCAGGATCAGATCCACCAGGGCACCCATGTCCATGGCGGACCATCGTTCCTTCCGTGGCACCGGGAACTGCTGAATCGCTTCGAGGCGATGCTGCAGGAGGTCGACCCGTCAGTCGCACTGCATTACTGGGACTGGACCGAGGATCCACGCACCGCATCCGACGGCGTCGGCGGCACCGTGAACCTGTTTGCCGCGTCCACCTTCGGCAATTCGAGCGGTCGTGCGGATGCGCCCTTCGACGGATTCGACAATGGCGGCGTACTTGCTGGCAGTCGCGACGACACCGGTGACCCGGTCGATCCGCCGCAGGAGATCACGCGCAACATCGATCCGGGCGCGCCGGGCGTCGATTCAGACGACGATATCGTCACGTCTGCCGACCACCTCGCACAAGCGGCCCAGTGGGCACATTTCAGGAACGTCCTGGAAGCTTCTCCAAATCACAACGCCGTTCACAGCTACTTCGGGGTGGGCAGCACGATCCAGGCGTCGCACTCGGCGTTCGAGGATCCGTTCGTGTTCCTATTGCATTCGAACATCGATCGGCTCTGGGCAATGTGGCAGATGCAGCCGGGACAGGAGTGGCGGCTCGATCCCGACCAGGTCTATGGCAGCGAAACGGACGACCCCGAAATCACCGAGTACCTCGAGCCCTGGTCGGGGACCGTCCATTTCGGTGATCCGATCCCGCCGTGGGATCCGGCCGATCCCGGCAACGAGATCGTGTTCAGGAGTTCCAGGCATCCGACGGTCGTGCAGCCCCCCTGTTACGACACCTTGCCGGTATCGGTCGAACTCGACTCGCCGTCGCCCGGCGCGCCGATCCTGTTCAACGACATACCGGAAGGTACCGAGACGGTGCGGGCGGCCGTCTTTTCAGTACGTGCGTGCGAGGACGTCACGCTCGAGATCGTGGCCGGACCGGGCGCGGACTTTGGGACGCCGCTCGGCGCCAGCGTTGTCGAGCCCTATGCCTCGGGGCTGCCGGCGCTGGCCTATGTCTGGATCTCCTACACCGGTACCAGTGCCGGCGCCGCGGCGGCCGGCAGCGTAACGATCCGCTGCGAAGAGACCAGTGAGGAGTGGATCATCCCGATCAGCGCGAACACGATCGCAAAGCCGAGGGTCGCGTCGATGCTTGTCCTCGACAAGTCCGGCAGCATGGCCTCGAGTTCGGGAATCCCCGGCGAGAGCCGGCTCGACGTGCTCAAGTGGGCTGCGCCGCACTTCGTGCACGCGATGGGTGACGACGATGGTATCGGCATCGTCGAATTCGATCACGACGCCTATCCGGTGATGCCGGTCACGGCGGCGGGGCCGCTGATGTTCGGCGCCGGCCGCGCGCAGGCACTCAATGCCATCAACCTCCATGACGAAGACGGCGGTGCGACCTCGATCGGGGACGGCATCGACCTGGCCCACGCCACCATCGATCCGGTCGCCGGCTACGACCACAAGGCAATGATCGTGTTTACCGACGGTCACGAGAATGCGTCGCAGTACATCAGCGATGTCGCGGGTCTGCTCGGCGAACGCATCTTCGCGATCGGACTCGGCCGCGCCGATCAACTGGATGTGGCAATTCTGGATGCGCTGACCAGCAGTTCCGGTGGCTATTTGGTGATGACCGGGGATCTCGATATCGATGACCAGTTCCGATTGAGCAAGTACTTTCTGCAGGTTCTCGCCGGCGTCGCCAACACCGCGGTCGTGGTCGATCCGGAAAGCAGGCTGCGGCCCGGCGACAAGCACCGGATTCCGTTCGGCTTGACGAACGCCGACACCCAGTCTGACGTGATCCTGCTGTCGTCCGACCCCTGGGCCATCGACTTCCATCTCGAAGCGCCCGATGGACGAATCATCACGCCGGCCATCGCCGGCACGCTACCGGGCGTGACCTACGCGACGTCGGATACGCTGCACATGTATCGGGCGGCATTGCCGATTGCGGTCGGCGGCGGTGCCCATGAGGGCACCTGGCACGCGGTACTGACGGTCGATGCATCCGATTTCAAGAAGTACGTCTCGAAGCTGCGCGACAGCCAGGCCAATCGCTGGCCGACCAGCACGGCGATTCATGGCATTCCGTACAACCTGTGTGTGCATGCGAAATCCAATCTGCGCCTGGCGGTTTCGGTGTCGGCGGACAGTCACGAACCAGGTGCGTCGGCGTCGCTGCAAGCACGCCTGGTCGAATCCGGCCTGCCCGTGGGTCACCGCGCCAGTGTGCAGGTCGAACTTCAGCGTCCTGACGGAACGACTGTCCGATTCGCGCTGCAGGAAACCGCCCCGGGCGAGTTCGACCACGTCGTGACACTCTCCCGGGCGGGTGTCTATCAGGTTCGGTTTCTGGCTCGCGGCAGGACGCGCCGAGGCGAGCCCTTCGCACGCGAGGAACTGCGAACCATCGGCGTCGCAGTCGGCGCCGACACACCGCGTCCGCGCAGACCGGAGCGAGCGCGGCATCCATGGTGCGATCTGCTGAAATGCGTGTTGTCGGACGGCGCTGGCGGCAAGCTGCTCGAACGCCTTGGCGTCGACCCGCAGCACCTCTCGAAATGCCTCGAGGCAGTCTGCCGCGCGTCGCAGCCGGTGGATTCGACCTTCACCGGCCGCGGACCTGCGGCCCTCGCGCAGGCTGCGAATTCGGCGGATCTCGACGAACTGCGCATCTTCTTCGCACGGCCGGAAGTCAAGGCGATGATCGAGCGGCTGTCGCGGCCGTCCCGGTAACGACGTTTTGGCCATCGCCACGGGCGGTGCCGGTTGGTCGGCGCGGCTCGCGGGGGCGCCCTGCAGCAGGTGCGGTTCGACAGCGGCTGATGCCCGCATGTCGCGCATGCCCGCCGACGCACCCTCGACAGGCGCATTGGCGTTCCGGTGCTCGCAATCCTGATGGTACGGCTCCAGAATATGCCGGTCTTCGACGCGAACGGACACGGCGGCATGGTGGCAGGCTGGCAGGCGTTGTTGCTCGATCTGTCGGGTGTGTTGTTCGACGGCCGGCGGCCGATCGACGGCGCGCTCGATTTCATGCGCCGCGTCAGGCGGTGTGGCGTTCCGCTGCGCTTCGTGACCAATACCGCGAGCAAGCCGGCGGTGGCGATCGCCGACGAGATGCGCCAGATGGGCTTCGAGGTGGCGCACGAAGAGTTGTTCACGGCCCCCCGGGCCGCCCACGACTACGTCGTCGCCAGGGGGCTCAGGCCCTTTTGCCTGGTGCATCCGGCGATTCGAGCCGAATTCGACGACGTGCCGCAGTCCGACCCCGATTGCGTGCTGCTGGGCGACGCCCGCGACGACTTGAACTATCGCAACCTCAATCGCGCTTTCCGGCTGCTGCATGACGGCGCGCCACTGATCGGGATCGGTCTCAACCGCTATTTCATGGACGAGGACGGCATCATGCTCGACACCGGGGCCTTCATTCGCGGGCTGGAGTGGGCAGCCGGCATCGATGCGGTGATCATGGGCAAGCCGAGCGCGGATTTCTTCAAGCTGGTGGTTGCCGACACCGGCCAGGCGGCGGCCGATTGCCTGATGGTCGGCGACGACGTGGCGGCCGACGTCGCCGGCGCGATCGCGGCCGGACTGCAGGGCTGCCTGGTGCGCACCGGCAAGTACCGTGCGGGCGACGAGGCATCGCTGCCGGATCGGGCGATGGTCATCGATCGGATCGGGGCGCTTGCGCTGCCGGGCCGTTGACGCCTGCCGCGCTATCATCGGGTCGATCGTAACCAAGCATGACGACCATGGCCGGTGAAGCACCCGAACCATCCGTTCCAGAAGCGCCGCCTGCGATGACGCTGGCGCTCGGCGCACTCACTGTCGGCCCGGTCGGGCCGATCGATCTCGAGGTCGCACCGGGCGAGATCGTCTGCCTGTCGGGCCCGTCGGGCGCCGGCAAGAGCCGCCTGCTGCGCGCGATTGCCGATCTCGATCCGCACCAGGGGGTCGTTCGACTCGGCCGCGACGAGCAACAGCAGATGCCGGGTCATCGCTGGCGCGCCCAGGTGACGATGATGCCGGCGGAGAGCCAATGGTGGTTCGATCGGG
>JAGRFY010000142.1 GCA_020445765.1 Rhodocyclaceae bacterium
GCGCTCGCCAGTCGCCGGCAGCGGGCGTAGGTTTCGGCCCAGGTGAAGCGCCGCGCGCCGTGGATGACGCTGGGGTAGTCCGGATAGACCTGGGCGGAACGCTCCAGGTAGCTCAGCGGGGAAAGCGAAACATAGTTGGCCGGATTGCGATCCAGGCCCTGGTCGTATTTGTTGCCAGTCACCCTCGACTCCTTCTCGTTTGTGTATTGCGGCCGTGGTGCCAGCACCCGACCACTGATCTCTTCTCCCGTGTTCGCTGGCGCCTGCCGGCGGAATACGGCGCAGTTGGAGATTCGCAAACAATTTTGTCGCAAGTTGCGCGGAAATGTACTGAATTTTGTCCGACGGCCTCGGGCCGCCGAACGGCTGGCTAGAATCCATGGCTGGATCCGGGGCGGCGCGGCCGTCGCCAGCGGCAAGACGATCGCCCCCTGAAGCCGACTTCGCGACGCGCCGGCAAGCGGCGCGCACATCTCCAACGGAACGGATGCGATGAACCCAGACGCCGCTGGCAGCCAGAATTCAGGACTTCCGCAGGTCCAGGAGATGCAGGTCAGCGATCGCCTGTATCGCGAAATGATGGCGGCCTGCCTGGACCTGCTCGATCAGGGCGTCACCGTGATCGACAGCGAGTTGCGCCTGATCGCCTGCAACCGCACGTTTCTCGAATTGCTCGATTTCCCGGACGAACTGGCGAAACCGGGGACCCATTTCGAACAGTTCATTCGCTACAACGCGGAACGCGGCGAGTACGGCCCGGGCGATCCCGACCAACAGGTTGCCGCGCGGGTTGCCGCGGCGCGGGCGTTCACGGTGCACGAGACCCTGCGCCTGCGGCCGAACGGGCGGCTGCTGTCGATCCGGGGTTTTCCGTTGCCCCACCGCGGCTTCATCACGCTGTATTCGGACGTCACCGAGCAGGAGCGCCAGCGCGAGAAGCTGACCCGCCACCAGGCCGAACTCGAGGATCACATCCAGCACCGCACGGCCGAACTCACCCGGGCCAATGCCGGATTGACCGCAGCGATCGAGGCCAACCGGAACATCACCGCCGCGCTGCAGCACTCGGAAGGGCGCCTGCGCCAGATCACCGACACGATCCCTGCCCATATCGCCTATTTCGACCACGGCTGGACCTACCGCTATGCCAACAAGCGCTACGCGCGCTGGTTCGGCTGGACCGCCGAGAGCATCGTCGACCGGCCGATTCGCGAGGTGGTCGGGCCCGCCGTGTTCGCGCTGGTCGAGGAGCACGTGCGGCGTGCATTGACCGGCGAGAAGGTGACCTACGAATATCCGCTGGTCGCGCCGACCGGCGCCACCGTCTATGCGCGCAGCACGCTGCTGCCCGATATCGGTCCTGACGGCAAGGTGCAGGGCTGCTACGTCCATGCGGTCGATGTCACCGAGCAGCGCCGCACCCATTTCGCGCTGGCCCAGGCGCAAAAGCTCGAGGCGATCGGCCAGCTCACCGGTGGTCTGGCCCACGACTTCAACAACATGCTGACCGTCGTCATGGGCAATCTGTCGGGATTGCGCGATGGCCTGCCGGACAGCGCACTGGTCGAGGAGTACGTCGATCCGGCGCTCGAGGCCGCTGGTCGCGGCGCCGAACTGATCAAGCGCCTGCTGGCCTTCTCGCGGCAGCAGCCGATGGATCCGTGCCCGGTCGACGTCAATGAGCTGGTGCTGAGCATGGCCAAGCTGATCCGTCGCTCGCTGCCCGGCAGCATCGCGCTGCTGACCTCGTCATCCGACGGCGACCTGACGGTCGAGGCCGATCCCCATCAACTCGAAAGTGCGCTGCTCAATCTCGTGCTCAATGCCAAGGATGCGATGCCCGACGGTGGCTCGCTGGTGGTCGACAGCGCCGTCGAGCAGATCGAGGGCGCGGCCGCCGCCGATCTCGAGGTCGAGCCCGGCGAATATGTCCGGATCGCAGTGACCGACAACGGTACCGGCATGGATCCGAAGACGCTCGCCCGCGTGTTCGAACCCTTCTTTACGACCAAGAAGTTCGGCATGGGAAGTGGCCTCGGCATGGCCATGGTGTATGGCTTCATCAAGCAATCCGGCGGCGGTGTCCGCATCCGCAGCCGGCAGGCGCTGGGCACCACGGTGGCGTTGTTGCTGCCGCGCCCGCAATTGGCGGCAAATGCCGGGCATGGCCGGCACGCGGAGTCGGCTGCCGCGGGCGCAAGCCTGTGCGGTCGCGTCGTGCTGCTGGTCGAGGACGATCCGGAGGTGCGCAAGGTGGTGCGCAACCAGTTGGCTGCGCTCGGCTGTTCGGTGCTCGAAGCCGAGAACGGCAGCGAGGCGGCCGACATGATCGAGACCATACCGGCGATTTCGCTGGTATTGTCGGACGTCGTGATGCCGGGCGGCATGGACGGTCGTGCGCTCGCGCGATTCGTCCGGCGGTTCAGGCCCGAAGTGCCGGTCCTGCTGATGAGCGGCTACGCCGAGCAGGGCGACCCCGGCGTGGCCGGCGAAGGCCGTGCGCCGCTGCTGGACAAGCCGTTCAGCCGCGAGCAACTCGCGGAAGCGTTGCGAGCGCTGGTAGGCTAGCGTTGCCGCAGCCGCGCTCGTTCCCGGTGGTGCAGCGGACGCGTCGCGGTTCCGGGGGGAGGAATGGCCGAGAAGCAGAAAGAACTGATCCACGTCGTCGAGGACGAACCGGCGGTGGCCCGCCTGATCGGCAACACGCTGGACAATTTCGGCTATCGCTACGACGTGTTCACCTCGGGGGGTGAGTTCCTGCGCAATCTGAAGCTTCAGGTACCGCAACTGGCCGTGCTCGATCTCGGCCTGCCGGACATGGACGGCATGGAAGTGCTGCAACAGCTGCGGGCCCGCCACCGCTTCGGCCTGCTGATCGTCACCGGTCGCAGCGATACCCACGACCGGGTCATGGGCCTCGAACTCGGGGCCGACGACTACATGCTGAAGCCATTCGAGCCGCGGGAACTGATTGCCCGGGTCCGCAGCATCCTGCGCCGCTACATGCCGCCGGCGCCCGATGCCGCGACGATGGCCGTGCGCGCCGCCTGTTTCGGCGGCTGGCGTTTCGAGCTCGGAACCCATCTACTGGTGTCGCCGGACGGTCGGGAGGACAGCCTGTCGCTGGCCGAGGCGCAGTTGCTGACGGCCTTTCTCGAACGGCCCAACCAGATCCTGTCGCGCGAACAACTGCTGGCCGGACGGGAAGTCTCCGCCCTCGATCGCAGCATCGACCTAAGGGTGTCGCGGCTGCGCCGACGATTCGAGGAGAATCCGGTGCACGCCAGGATGATCAAGACGGTGTATGGCGCGGGCTATCTGATGGCGGTGGAAGTCGACTGGGAATGACCAACGACTGCCGTGATGCGCTGCCTCGGCGTCGTTCCTCAAGCGATGTGGAGCGGGCTGGCGCGGCAAGCTCGCGTCGGCCGTGCGCAGGCTGCGTGCTGCGCCTGGCGGCGCCGAACGCAACCGGGCCGGATTCGGCCTGGCGCGGCGTACGGCACGCGCCGTGACCGGTCGCGCCCACGCAGGGTTGCGGCCCACGGTGTATTTCGTGGTGGGCATGCACCGTTCGGGTACGTCGGCGGTCGCGGCCTCGCTCGGCGCAATGGGGGTCGCGCTGGGCGACGAACTCCTGGCCGAGCCGGTCGAATTCAATCGACGGGGATATTTCGAGGATCTCGCGCTGTCGACGATCTGCGATCGACTGCTCGCCGCCGGCAACGCGACATGGCACTCGATTTCCGCGACGGACCCTGCCGTGGCGCGCCCCGAGCGATACCTCGAGCTCAGGGACGACGCGGTTCGGATCATCGCACGCCGGTTTTCGCAGGTGCGGCAGTGGGCATTCAAGAATCCGCGGGTCGCCAGGCAGTTGCCGTTCTGGATGGACGTGGCCCGATCGGCCGGCCATGACGCCCGCTTCGTCGTCTGCCTGCGCCATCCGCGCGCGGTGGCTCGGTCGTTGGCATGCCGCGACGGGCTCGAATCCACCGATGCCTGGCGATTGTGGTTGCAGCACATGCTGCCGGCCGCCGGGCTGGTCATCGCGCAGCGCGCGCCAGTGGTCGATTTCGATGACCTGATCGACGAGCCGTCCCGCTGCCTCCGGGCACTGGCGAGTCGCTTGCAGCTGGACGGCGAGGGCTTGGAAGCGTCGCTGGATCATCACCTGCAGACTTTTCTGACACCGGCACTCCGTCATCACCGCGCCGCCGAGCGGGACGATGCCGTAGCAACCAGGGGCCTTGAACAATGCTGCCTGGCCTTGTATGAAAGGCTTGCACGGTTCGGTGTGCTGCGGCATCACGCGCAGGCCGACCTGAATCGACTCGGCGCGGTGGTCGAGACCGCCCGCAGCGTCCTCGGCAACGATCCGGACAGGGTGCTGCCTTCGACCGGCGACCGGCGGCCTGCGCCCGCGGGCAATCCTATCGACGTCAACCGGGATGCGCACTTGATGGACTCGTCCGACGAAACCTATGCCTGCGTGGCCGTCGTCACGCGCACCCGAGATCGGCCGTTAACGCTCGCGCGGGTCCTGCGCACATTGCAGGACCAGACTTTCAGGGACTTCATCTGGGTCGTGGTGAACGACGGCGGCGCGCTGCAGCCGGTCGAGGAGACAGTCGCGCGGGCGCGGGAGTCCGGCGTCGCGGCGGTACTCGTCCATCATCCGCAGTCGAAGGGGCGCGCCGCCGCCGCCAATGCCGGCGTGGCGGCCGTCGATTCCCGATACATCGTGTGGCTCGACGACGACGACAGCTGGCATCCCGGCTTCCTGGCGAAGGCCGTGGATTTCCTGGAAGACAATCGCGACCGCTTCAAGGGAGTGGTCACCGGCTGCGAAGTCGTGCTGGAACGGCAGGTCGGCGACGAGATCGTCGAAGTCGGGCGCGAGGCCTACCCGATGCCGGCCGGCGGCGATTCGGTTCCGGTCGTGACCCTGATGGCGGGCAATCCGTTCCCGCCGGTGTGCTTCGTCTTCGACCGCGCCACCGGCCTCGCCTGCGGGCGCTACGACGAGCGGCTCGATCTCTGGGAAGACTGGGAGTTCAACACCCGCTTCGTGCTGCGTGGCGAGATCGGCCTGCTGCGGGAAACGCTGGCCTGCTACCACCAGCGCGAAGCCAGCGATGACGGCACCTATGACAACACCAAGACCTACCGCTATTCCGGCCCGCTGCTTACCTTCCAGGTCTGGCAGGACAGGGAGCTGCGCAAGGCCGTCGATGCCGGGCAGTTGAGCCGTGGCGTGCTGCTCTATCTGGGCGAGCTGAAGCGGGACGCGGTGCGCGTCGATGAGCGTCTGGCAGCCGGCGAGCGTCTGAGCGCGGCGTTGACCGAGGCCGTCAATGGCTCGACCCACCATCTGGCCGACGTGCTGAAGGCGATGTCGCAGCAGGCCGAGCATCGCACCCAGGTGCTGGCCGAGCAGGCGAAGAGCGCAGGCCACGCGCTCGACGTCCTGCAGGGCGCGGCGAAGGGACTGGGCTACGAGGTGTCCGTATTGCAGGATGCATCGAAGTCGCTGGCATTCACCCTCGCGCAGGTGCAGGAGTTGGCCAGGGGCATCGATCACCGGCTTGCCGGGCAGATCGAATTGTCGAAGGGGTTCGACTACCGTCTGTCCGTCGTGCAGGACACTTCGAAGACGCTGGAATTCGGGCTCTCGGTGCTGAAGGAGTCGGCCAGGGGGGTCGAACATCGGCTCGCCGTGCAGGCAGAAGCCTCGCAAACTGTCGATCATCGGCTCGCCGTCCTGGCCGAACAGGCAAATGGCATGGACCATCGGCTGTCGGTGCTGCAGGCGCATGCCAGGCAACTGGACGAAGGTCACCGGCAGATCTACGCCCAACTCGCGAGCGTCATCGCGATGCAGCGCGACAGCGCGGCTGCCGATAGGGTGGTCGCCGAGCAACTGTCGGCTGAAAACCGCCGTTTGCGGGACGACCTCGCGGACCTGCAACGGATGGTGCAGCCGCTCTACACAGTGGCGGCAAGGATCTATCGGGTCACCGGCCTGCGCTGGTTGCGGAACCGCCTTTCCTGACGGCCCGCCCGGGGCCGTAGTCGTCCCACCAGCGCGCGTAGCCGCCGTCCGCGCCGCTGGTCGAATAGGGATCCGGGTACACCTGCTGGATGTCCTGGCGCACGCGATAGAGCAGACGCATCTCGTCAGTGATGAGTCGCCCGTCGTCGAAAGTGGCAAGACGCCACGGCATCCGGCCTTCTTCCTGCTGCCCGTTCCGTTGCAGCGCGCCGGCATACCATTCCCACAGGGCCCATACCGACGAATCGGGCGCGCACAGCCGGCTTAGCGCATCGACACCGAGGCCGGAGTCGTAGCCGGTGAAATGATAGAAGCGCAGCGGTGCTCCGCGCGCCGTGATGCCGGCAACCGGGTCGATGGCGAGCGGGCGATGGGCAATGTTCCAGCTCGCCACGTTGTAGCCCGGATCGCGGAGGATCAACAGGCGATCGAACAGGGCCGGCGCCAGGTCGCACCAGCGCTGGTCGGTGAACAGCCCGTTGGCGTAATCGACGTAGCAGTGATGCTCGAGCCGCGTCCGCCACCACGACACGAAGTCGCGACCCTGGCCCTGGTTGCGCACGGCGAAGAATCCAAGGTTGTAGACGCCATGCTTCAGGATGTTGATCTCGTTGTCGCGGATCGCGTCGAGATCCGGCTCCGCGGTGAGCAGATGCGGTGTCAGGATCACCGGGTGACGGTCGAGCAGTTCGGCCAGTGGACGCAGCGAATTCATCACGGCCGTGTCCGGATCGAGATAGATCAGCTTGTCGACGCCCTGCTCGAACAACTGCCATGCTGCAGGGCCCTTGCAGGCGGTGCAGATTTCGACCACGCGGTGGCGGAATGCCCACGATTTCCAATCGCTGATCCCCAGCTCTGCGGGCATCAGGATGCGGTCGAAAGGCTCCCGCTCGAGGCAAAGGTCCGGCGGCGGATCGTCGACCAGGACGATGATGAACGGCCAGTTGGGGTGCTGGCGCTTGACGCTTTTCGCGAGTACCCGGGCCTTCGGCAGATAGCTGCTGGTGATCGACGAAAAGACATGCACGACTTCCTCGCACGGGCGGCCATCGGCGCAGCCGAAGAGCGTCTCGGTCACGCCCGGCCGGGTGCCGTTGCGCCTGCGCCAGTCCGCGATCGCGTCTTCCGTATGGTCGATACGGCTCGTTGATACCGACGGCGGACGTGTCGTGATGCGTCCCTCGTGGCGACCGTGGCGCAGGAAGTGCATCAGCGGATTCATGCCCGAGACCGCCACGTCCGGGTAGTGATCGACATAGAACGTGGTGTCGAAACTGGGTGACGGGTTGCGTCCTTCCCGTGCCCCCGATGCCAGGAAGTGCGCAATCGGCGACACGCCGGCGCGAGCGACATCCGGATTGGTCTCCAGATAGTAGATCTTGTCGAAATACGGACTGTGCGCCAGCAACTCCTCGTCCGGGCTCGCGCCGGTCGCGCCCGCCCGGTCCTCGCCGCGCCGGCGCGAGCCCCACAGTCGCTTGATCGACGACATCAGCTTCATCGTGCAGTGTCGGCGTCTTGCTTCAGTTCATGGGGCAAATGACGGCCGCGCAGGTACCAGTAGCTCCGGATCACGAACTGTCTGCCGCCTTCGCGCCTGAGCAGTTTCAGACCGAGACCGAGATCCTCGCGGTAGTCGCGGAAACGCTGCCGCAAGCGTGTCGGCAACTGCCACAACGGGCGGCGTGGCTGCGAGGCTTCGTCGCCGAGCGCAGTCGCGCGGTGGTGATATGCCTTGAGCAGGAATCGCAGTCCGCGGGTATGGCGGCCTGCCGTCAACACTTCGTGGTGCGCGCCGCTCTCGTCTTCGGGCCACCGGAAAAGCAGACACGGTCCGCCATCGAAGAACAGCCTGCCATGGTCATCGATCGTGATCTCCCGGGTCGTCGGCAGTGAGGCCGCCGAATGGCCGAATCCGATCTGTTCGGGCTTCAGAAATCGGACGCCGGGAATCGCCAGCGGTGCAAAACCGGCACGCGAGCGCCGCAGGTACGCCAGCGTCTCCGCGCAGGCCCTGACCGCAACCAGCGTCGGCCGCTGCGATGCGGCGTAATGATCGTCGATGACGATGACGTTGCAATCGGCCAACGCATTGACGATCCGGCGGGGATCGGCGAAGCATTGGCTGCCGGGGGCGAGGTACACGGCGAAGTCGACGCCGGCCTCGAGTTGCTCCAGCAGCAGTTGCGGCACCGGCCGATCGCCGCCTTCCAGAACGATGCAATCGGCGTCGCCCTCGTAGCGGTTGATCGCCTCGGCGAGCCATCGGGCCTGCGCTGCCGATCCTCGATCGCAGGACGTGAAGAAGTCGAGTCGATTGGCCGTGCCCAGGCTGAATCCCTCCGCCGTGCAGATGCGGCCGAGCAAGCGCTCGATCGCGTGGGCCATCTGGCCGTCGCGCAGGTCGTTCTCGCCCTTCGCCGGCGGACGCTCGAAGTCTTCCACCTCGAGTCCGAGGTCGCGCAGCCTTGCCATGATGGCGGGCCGGCACCAGAACATCGTCCCACCGAAGAAACTCAGGTTGTCGATGTCGGGCTCGATGCCCAGCGCCTTGCAGAGACGGCTGTATTGGGGCGCGTTGTGGCAGATCAGTTCTGCGCCAAACCGGTACCTGGCGTCGCCGACCATGCCCAGGGTCGCATCGCCCGAAAACCGGTCCCAGATGCGTCGTACCGTCTCCGGGCTCCCGAGCAGGCTCTGCAGCATCGATCGACGCCATTGTTCGCCGTACATCAGATGCGCGGCGCGTTTGGTGTGCACCTTGCATATCAGATCGTAGCGCTCGAGATCGATCAGCTTCAGGGATGCGAACAGGCCACCGATGTCATAGCCCCTGTTCGCAGAGACGGAGAACCTGGCCGACGGATGCCGCGCCTGTATCCTGCGTCGCAGGCCTTCGCTGTCGTCACCGTGGACGATGTTGACGTACAGATCGAAAGCGGTCGGTATGTTGGCCAGGGACTCGCAGATTTCGGGCCACAGGTACTCGTAGAAGATGTGTGCAATGACGGCCACCCGCGGATGCTCCGCCCGGACACTGCCGGCACCGATTTCCTGAAAGCCTTGCCTTTCGAGACCCTGCATCTGCCAACTCTTGTTCAACCACACCATTTCGCAAGCGACGGTCGGACCGCCCGAACGACCACCCGGAGCGACCGAACACAGCCCGTTTTTCGCCGGCAGATGCATGAACGAGCCCAAGCTGGGGGACGTGGTCCGACGAGTCGGTGCATGGCCGCCGCCCGGAAGATACAGGATCTGGCCGCCGCGGGCCGGACTCGCCGGCGCTGGTCGGCCGGCGGGCGGCTGGATCGTCGGCCCTGCGGCGCGGCCCGCGCTCCGTGCGGCACGGCGTCCGGCCGTGCGGGACATCGCCCGTCAGCGACGCGCTCGAGCCCGGTCAGGGAGCGCCGGACTCGCCGTCCGCGTCGGCGCCGCGATCAGAATTCGATCCTTACGCCACCGTTGATGGTCCAGCGGTCCATGTAACTGTGGCCGAACAATTTCTCGACGTTGCCGTAGATCTGGAAGCCCTGCTCGCGGATGGCGACGACCCCCAGGCTGCCGAGAAAGACATCCCTGTCCGGGTCATCGGTCAGGAAGGTCGACGGTGTGCCGGTGCCGACATTGGTCAGGTGGATCAGCTGGGCGTCGTTGCTGAACTCGTGCTGGTAGAAGAGGCTCGCCTGCGTACTCAGCACGCCCCAGGTCTGGCTGAAGACGGTCGCGCCGGTCACGCCGATCTCGGCCAGGTTCGACTCCACGTCGTAACCTTCGATGTCGAGGGCATTGTTGAGATTGGCGGCGGTTTCGGTGAAGCTGTCGATCTTCGTCTTCGAATAGGTGTACTTGAACCGCGGACCGTAGGAATAGCGGCCGCTGTACCAATCCTTGCCGAAGGTCACGCCGAAATTAAGGCGCCGACCGTCATAGCTGGCTTCCGCCACGTCGTTGGGCACGTTGCGCCGGCCGTCGTAATCGAGCCAGCCGTAGCCGGCGATCATGTCGATGAAGGTGGTGTCGGTCGGATTGTAGGTTCCGTACAGACCCACCGCGACGGCGTCGGTGTCGAGGTCGCCAAGCCTGTCGACATAGGTCGTGTCGTCGCGGTTGACGGTGACCGCCACGCCCACGAGCAGGTTGTTGCGCAGGTACATGTCGCCGCCGACCGTCAGCGCCTTGATCTTGGCCTCGTAGCCGGGCTCCCGCCGCGTATCGCGATCGATCTCGGAGTAGGTCGCATTGACGAACATGCCGGCCGGGGCCAAGGGGCTGGTCTCGCCGGCCGAGCCGCCGGAGTCCTTCTTCTCCTTTTTCTCCTTCTTCAGCTCCTCGAGGCGGTCTTCGACGTCTTCCTTCTGTCGCTTGCCGGCCTCTTCGGCCCGTTCGACGGCCGACTTGTAGGACTCTGCGACCAGTTGCCGCCAATCGGGATGCAGGGTGGTCGCAATGGTTCCGAGTGCTGCGGACAGCACGATTGCCTGGCAACCGGCACGCTTGATCTGATTCACCGTTAACCCCAAATGGCTCGTTCGTCGCGAAGGGCAGCGGCGGCAGCGACCGACCATTGCCGCAATGAAAAATTCCAGCCTCAGTCTAGGTTCGGTCGCAAAGTTTGTAAAGATCGCAGGCCGCTCGAACGGGATCGCGTCGCGAAGGCATTGCCGACGCTGCCCAGCGGTCGACGCCGTGCCGAAAAAAGATATTTAGACAATGACTTGGCTCGGCATCGCGGCCGGCGCGAGACCATGGTCGACAGGGTGCTTACGGCATGGGCAGTTCCGGCCCGGCGACCTGGCGCGAGGCGTCGGGTGCCTCGTCGCGCAGTCGGCCGGCGCATGCCAGCAGGTAGGACAGGAAGATGAGGTTCCACAGCCGCAGCAGGCTGGTGTCGAACGCGCCCACCGACAGGAAGGCGAGCAGCGCGGCCAGGAGGGCGGCCCGCCAGGTGCCCACGGCCTCGTTCCCGAATCCGGCGGACCACAGGATGCGCGCCGCCGATGCGAAGGCCGCCAGCGCCGCGAGCAAACCGAGAATCCCGCGTTCGGCGAGCAGCTCGAGGTACAGGCTGTGGGCCCAGGGGGCATGCCGGGGGTCCAGGTGTACCCACGGCGGCAGGTCGACGGTCGACGCATAGGCGTCGTACATCACCGAGAAGGCGCCGGGGCCCTGGCCGAGCAGCGGCGCGTCGAGGAACATCTGCCAGGCCGCTTGCCAGAGTGGCAAGCGGTTGCCCCATACCGTGAGTTGCGCGAACTTGCCGAGCAGTGAGAAGCCGGTGAGGCCGTCGACCACCAGCACGGCCGCCAATAGCGACGCCAGCGCGGCGCCCATGCGCAGGTTGCGGGTCAGCAGTGCCATCGCCGCAAGCCCGATTGCCAGCCCAAGCAGCGCAGCATTGCTTCGATAGACGACGATCGCGACGAGTCCGGGGAGCAGCCACGCAATCAGGGGCCACACCCGCCATCGCGCCGGAAGTCGTGACAGGCCGGCGATCGCCAGTGGGACGCAGAGGGCGATCAATGTCAGGTCGTTGGGCACCGAAAAATAGGTCAGCGGCATCGTCGACATCAGATGGCTGGGATCCGGATCGCTTTCCGACCAGGCAACCGCCAGCGCGATGCAGCCGAGCAGCAATGCGGTCATCGCGAAGCTCCCGCCGATCCAGCGCAAATGCCGCCACGCGCAACGATAGCGAGCCAGGTAGTACAACAGCGCGGCGGGCAGCAGCACCAGCGAGGTATCGACGGCGCGGTCCAGGTCGCCGGCCATCACGATCGATGCGACGCTGACCGCCAGGAATCCCGCCAGCGCCAGGTTCAGCCCGTCTCGCCTGCCGCTGCGGCCCCCGGACGCCGGGCCGGCGCCGCGAAACAGGGCCGCCGCCGCCAGCGCGAACGGCCCGAACCGGGCACTGCCGGGCACTGCCAGCGACAGGACGAACAGACAAAGCAGCAGCGCCGGCAAGGACGCTCGCACATGCGCGCGGTGACGAAGGATGCGATCAGTCAACGACGCGCCGACGATCGCGCCGCTCGTCCGAATCCGATTCGAGGATCGCGATCCGTTGAACGAGGCGTTGCAGCACGCGCTCCATCCGCGACGCATTGAGATCCATCAGCAGGATCTTGACGATCATCAGCACGCTGGCGACGATCAACGGCAACACCGGTGGGTAGCTGATGCCCAGCGTCGAGCCGATCGCATTGTTGATGTCGGGCGAGATCCCGAGCACGCAGATGATCACCGCCACCGGCAACCACCACAGGGCGTAGCGACTGTGCAGCCGATCCCGCATCACCAGCAGCAGTATGGTTCCGGCGATGATGATGCCGATTCCGGCCGAGGCCCATTGATATGAGATCATTGCGCTTTCCGTTTCCCGACACAGATCAGCAAGGTGTACATGACGTAGTAGAGGACGCTGGCGAAGGTCGGGAACACCCGCGACCGTCCATTGCGACGCGGTTGCATGTCGACCGCCACCTCGGTGATGCTGCAGCCGGCGAATCGCAACAGCAGCAGCACGCCGATATCCTGGTATTCGAGCAGGGTCGCCTCGGGGGATTCGAGGACGTCGAGCGACTTGCGATTGTATGCCCGAAGGCCAGAAGTCAAATCTTCGATCTTCAAGCCGGTGATGCTCCGGAACAGATGCCAGGTGAAGCGCTTCAATCCACTCACCCGTTGCGGACACGCGCCGATGGCGACATCGGTGCTGCCGGTAGCAACCGGCTGAAAGACGCTGGCGAGCGACATCACGTCATGTTGGCCATCGGCGTCCATCGTCACCACGTAGTCGAAGCCACGGCTGCCGGCATAGTGGATCCCGGTCTGCACCGAACCCCACGCGCCAAGCCGCACCGCCAGCGAAATGACATGGGCGCCGGCCCTGGCGGCGATGGCAGCGGTCTGATCGCTGCTGGCGTCGTCGACGACGACCACCGGCCAGCCGACGCGGGTGACGATCTCATCGACGAGCAGACCGATGGTCTGGTCCTCGTTGTGCGCCGGCAGGATGACGAGAGGAACCACGGATTGGCTGGTAAGCGCCTGGCTGGAAGCGTGCAAATTATACTGAAGCGGCAGCTTGCACCGAAGCATGGTGCGGCGGCGGCTTGCCGATGGCCATGGCTCGACCCCCGCGAGCAAGCATGACGCACGATGCGGGCGACGACATCGATCAATCCGGCGCCGATGTGGTCTCGCGCTGGCAACTGCTCGCGCCCCTGTTGACAGCGGCGCTGCGCCATCCAAGACAGACGCTCGGCCTGCTGAGCGTGGCGAGACTGAAGAACCTGTACGTCACGCTGTTTCGGCAGCCGGCCGAGACGCGCGAGTGCATCGTCAATTACTACCTCGACCTGTACGACGCAAGTGCCGGGGACGTCGAGGCCTCGACCGCCGATGGTCCGATCGAGTTGCCCTTGCGCTTCCCGCCGCCGAGCGACCGTCCGACCGTCAGCATCGTCGTCCCGGCCCACAATCACTACCAGACGACGCTTGACTGCCTCGAGGCCGTGCTCAAGAACAGCGCGGGCATCGATTACGAGGTGATCATCGCCGACGACGCGTCGACCGATGCCACCATCGACATCGAACGAGCGGTGGTCAACGCGCGCGTCGTGCGCAACCCGACCAATGCCGGATTCCTGCACACCTGCAACCGGGCGTGCGCGACGGCAGGCGGTCGCTGGCTGGTCCTGCTCAACAACGATACCCGGGTCGCGGAGGGCTGGCTCGCGGGCCTGCTCGAACTGGGCGAGCGGCATCCGGACATCGGCATCGTCGGCCCCCGGCTGATCTACCCGAACGGCAGGCAGCAGGAAGCCGGTGGCATCGTATGGCGCGATGGCAGCGCCTGGAACTACGGTCGCGGTGGCGATCCGCGACGCGCCGAATACGATTACGTCCGCGACGTCGATTACGTGTCCGGTGCCTGCCTGTGCGTGCGCGCCGAACTGTGGCGGCGCATCGGCGGCTTCGATGCCCGCTATGCGCCGGCCTACTACGAGGACGTCGATCTCGCATTCAGTGCCCGGGCGCTCGGCTTCCGCGTGCTCTACCAGCCGCGTTCGGTGGTCGTCCATCTCGAAGGGATATCGCACGGCAAGGACCCGGTGGTCGGCATCAAGCGCTACCAGGCGCGCAATCGCGACGTATTCGCCGGCAAATGGCGCGCGGTGCTCGAGCGCGCGCACCTGCCGCCGGGTGGGCCCCTGCACGTGGCCCGCGAGCGCCCTTCGAAGGTGGGCACGATGCTCGTCGTCGACCATCGCATCCCCCGCCAGGATCGCGACGCCGGCTCGCGATCGACCTTTCAGTACGTCAAGTGGTTCGTCGAGCGCGGCCTGCGGGTCAAGTTCATCGGTGACGACTTTCTCCGTCATGCCGGCTACACGGACAGCCTGCAGCAACTCGGCGTCGAGGTGCTGCACGGCGCCTGGTATCGCCGCAACTGGCTGGACTGGCTGCGGGAGCAGGGCCCCGACATCGACTACGCTTACCTGCACCGGCCTCAGATCGCGTCGAAATACCTCGGCGCGATCCGCAAGTTCAGCCGCGCCAAGGTCCTCTACTTCGGTCACGACCTGCATTTCCTGCGGGCGACACGCCAGGCCGAGCTGCAGGGTTCGCATCGGCTCGACGCCGAGGCGGCACGCTGGCGCGCACTCGAGTTCGAGTTGTTCGAAGGCTGCGATGTCATCTACACCGCATCCGATGCCGAAGCCCGCGAGATCCGGCGGCACTTCCCGGCAAGCGTCGTCCGCACCATTCCGCTCTACCTGACCGACGGCGTCGCAAAGGCCGACGACGATTTCGACGGCCGGCATGGCCTGCTCTTCGTCGGCGGCTTCGGACATCCACCGAACGTCGATGCCCTCGAATGGTTCGTGCGCGAGATCCTGCCGCTGGTCCGGCGTTCGCTGCCCGACTGTACCCTGCGGGTCGCCGGTTCGAACATCACCGAGGGCGTGCGGCGGCTTGCAGGATCCGCGGCGAGCATTCACGAGAACGTGTCGGACGCGGAGCTCGAGGGCCTCTACCGGCGGTCCCGGCTCGCCGTCGTGCCGCTGCGCTTCGGTGCCGGCATCAAGGGCAAGATCCTCGAGGCGATGCAATGGCAACTGCCGGTGGTCACGACCCCGATCGGCGCCGAAGGACTGCCCGATGCCGAAAACTATCTGGCCATCGCCGACGGCGCGGACGCGTTCGCCCAGCGCCTGACCGCCCTCTACCGGTCGCATCCGGACTGGCTGCGTCAGCGCGAGCAGGGGCGACTCGCGTTCAATCGGTGTTTCGACAAGCGGCGAGCGGCCGAGATCCTGGGCCAGGATATCGTGCTTGCTGACTGCGGCGCATAGGGCGCAGAACATGACCACCGGGGCCGATGCCGCCATTCGAGTCGAACGGGTCGTCAAGACCTACCGGGTCTGGAACAGCCCCGGCGATCGCCTCTATGTGCCGGCGCTGCGCTGGCTGCATCCCCGTCTGCAACGCATCGCCGGTGCCCCGAACGGCTTGCGGCGCCGGGCACTCGATGCGATCGCCCGTCGCGCCGAACGCGGCTGCGACGAATACACGGCCTTGGACGACGTGTCGATCGAGCTTGCCCGCGGCGATGCGCTCGGGATCGTCGGTCCGAACGGCAGCGGCAAGAGCACGCTGCTGAAAATCGTCGCCGGACTGGTGCAGCCGAGCGCCGGCCAGGTCCGCGTCAATGGCAGGACCGCTGCCCTGCTCGAACTCGGCAGCGGCTTCAATCCGGAATTCACCGGGCGCGAGAACATCTACCTCAACGGCGCCATCCTCGGTATTCCGCAGCAACGCCTGCGCGCCCGCTTCGATGCGATCGTCGACTTCGCCGAGCTGGAAGATTTCATCGATCACCCGATCAAGACCTACAGTACCGGCATGGTCGCGCGCCTCGCCTTCGCGGTGCAGGTGCATGTCGATCCTGCGATCCTGATCGTCGACGAAGCGCTCGCGGTCGGCGACGCCTCGTTCCAGGCGAAGGCCATCTCGATCATCGAGGAAATCCTGAATCGAGGTACCACCTTGCTCTTCGTCAGCCACGACATGCAGATGGTGCGCGCGTTCTGCAACCGCGCGATCTACCTGAGGAAGGGACGGATGGTCGTGGCCGGGGAGACCGAAGAGGTGACGCGGCGCTACATCTTCGACGCTCACCAGGAACGCCTGTCGTCGCAGCGCGGATCGGCCGGTCTGGTCGAGCGCGACACGCACTTCGTCGGCAGCGACGGGATACGGGTCGTCGAGGCGTCCGCCGGCGGCCGCTGTCGGCATCTGACCGTCGATTTCGGCGAGGAGATGAATTTCCTGTTCGAGATCTTCGTCGGCGCCGAGATGGCGCATCCGCGGGTCTTCGTCGACATTCTGGACGGCAAGGGCCTGCATCTGGCCGGCCGCGTCGTCTCGTTGCCGCGACATTACCTGCACAAGACCGTGGCCCTCGATGTACGCATCCGGGCGGCGCTGCAGAAGGGCATCTACCGGGTTCGCCTGCGCGTCGCGGATGCATCGTCGCTGCACGCGATCTCGATGCAGTGGCGCCATGACGAAATGCTCTCGTTCGAGGTCACGCGCGACTCGCGGGAGGATTTCCTGGGCCTGTTCCCGCTGCCGATGGAGACCCGCTGGATCGCCGATGGACAAGACTGAGCCCGCCCAGCAATCGAACGCAGACGGGGTCGGCGGCAACGCGCCGCCGGCCCCGTGGTCGAGCCTGTGGCGCCAGCGGGAACTGCTCTGGCAACTGGTCAGGCGCGACGTCCAGGGTCGCTACCGGGGCTCCTGGCTGGGCCTGCTGTGGTCGTTCGGACACCCGGTGTTCATGCTGGCGATCTATACCGTGGTGCTGCAGGGGGTGTTCAGGCTGCGCTGGGACGCGGCACGGGACGGCGGCGCCGATTTTGCGCTGTTCCTGTTTGCCGGGCTGATCGTGCACTCCCTGTTTTCCGAATGCCTCGGTCGCGCACCGGCGGTCATCCTGGAAAATCCGAACTACGTCACCAAGGTCAGATTTCCGCTGGAGATCCTGGCGCTTCAGGTCCTGAGCAGCGCCCTGGTCCATGCCGGGGTCAGCGTGTCGGTGCTGCTGGTCTTTCAACTGGCCCTGGGGCACGGCCTGCAGGCGACGGCATTGCTGCTGCCGCTGATCCTGCTGCCCGCGGCGGTGTTCCTGCTCGGAGCGATCTGGCTGCTGTCGGCGCTCGGCGTCTTCGTCCGGGACATCACGCACGGCATGATGCTGGTCAGCAGCGCCCTGCTGTTCCTGTCGCCGATTTTTTATCCGCTGTCGGCGGTGCCCGAGGCCTACCGCGATCTCCTGGCCCTCAATCCACTGACCGTCATCGTCGAGTCACTGAGGAATGTGTTGCTGCTCGGTGTCGCCCCCGACTGGTGGGCGCTGACGATCTACTTCGTCGTCGCCTTGCTGCTTGCGGCGCTCGGCTGGCTGGCGTTCGACCGTCTGCGGCGCTACTTTTCCGAGGTCGTCTAGCAGCTTCCGCAACCGGCGCTTGTCGCGGCCATAGAGCGCGGCGCCGAGCAGCCGATAGTGGAGCCCTCGCGCCGTGAACACTTCCGCTGGCGCCGGCTCGAAATCCCCGACAAAGCGTTCCGCGGATACACCCAGGTGCGCGCACACCTGCGCCAGCACCTGGCGTGGCCGCACCCTGAGATCCCGGTTGTGCACGACGAGCAACTGCTCCTGCGGGAAGATTTCGAGCACCCGACAGAGCTGCCTGCCGTAGAACCCTCGCGACAGGTAGGAATGAAAGCGGTACGCAGAGTGCCGGCCGCGTCTGTCCTTCTCCCTGAGCAGCCGCAGCGGTTCCAGCAGGAAGGCGCTCCAGGCGGCGCGGGTCTCGAAGCCCCGGCGCCGCTCCATGCGGTGTTGCGACAGGGCGCGCTCCAGCGGGTCGCGCAGGATCACGATCAACTTCAATCGCGGGTTGTAGCGATGGAGATGCGCGATCGTCTCACTCCAGTACAGATAGATCGGGGTCGCTTCCCCCTTCAACTGCGCGGGCGTGGCGTGAACGAAGAACGGGGCGTAGCGCGCGTCGATCTCGCGCGTACTCCACGCCGGATCGAAATCGACGTCGTCGAAGACATGGTTTTCCTTGATCGACGACATGCACAGATCGGGATGGCCGCCGAGCATCTCGCTCAGGGCTGTCGTGCCGCACTTCTGTGCGCCAATGATCATGAAATCGATCAGCGGATTGCCGTGCACGATGTCGTTTCACCAGATCCGGTCGATGTTTCGCAGTACGTCGAGGTACTTCTCGCGGATGCGGTCCGGCTGCCGCGACGTTGCGGTGTCGCGGGCGCTGCAAAGCAGCTGTCGCTTGCGATCGGGCGGCAGCGAGCGCAAGCGAAGGACGCCCGCCACGATGCTGGACGGATCGTAATCGCAGATCGCGCAGTTGTCGCCATCGCGGCAGTAGGCCGCGTTGCCGCCGGCGACGGGGACCACGACCGCGCAACCGAGGGCCATGGCTTCCAGCGCGGGCAGGTAGAAGCCCTCCTCCGGCAGCGGGCAGCAGACCACCATCGTCGCGCCCCGCAAGTGGTCGAGAAACGCCTGCCTCGGCATCTGTTCGCCGACGAGATGGCATTCGATCCCGTGGCGAGCGATTTGCTCGGCAACCGCGCCGGCCAGGGCGGCGTTCTTGTAGCCGACGATCAGGATCGAATCGGCGACGTCGCGCTCGACCTTGTCGTCGAACTCGGTGTCGGGCAGACGTTCGATGTCGGTGCCGTTCTCGATCACCAGCACCGGCCCTTCGACGCGGCCGGTCGCCCGGATCGCGTCGGCGACCCCGGCCGATACGCACAGCCTGATCGCGCGCCGGTCCAGGAACCGCCAGCGGGGATCGCCGGTTTCGGCATGGCCGAAACCCTGGATCAGGTTGATCACGGGATTTTGCGCATCGATACCACCCCTCGGAGCGACATGCTGCCAGTCGAGCCCGGCGACGAAGCAGACGTCTCCGCTCGACGGCAGCCAGCGGCGTCGGCTGTGTTGCGGGTCGATCGCCCACGGATTGTCGGCACCTGGCAGGCTTTGTGCGCTGAAGCACAGAATCGGTTCGAATCCCGGCGCCTCCCGCGTGAACCGGTAATACCAGGCGTGCACCAGGTGTCCACCCGAGAATCCCCGATAGTCGCGGTAGAACCACACCGCGCGATCAGTTTGGTGCGAGTGTTGCGGCATGGCTGATCCGACGAATCTCGGCGGGGGTGTAGAAATGCCAGAGCGGGTGCCGCGGTCGCGACGCCAGTGCGTCGCCGAGCCGTCGCATGAAGCGACGATCGTAGAGTTCGCTCGCGTTGCGGCTGTGCAGCGTCGTCGCGGCTGGCGTTCCGGCGGCGTCGGCCGCAGCTCGGCCGTCCAGCGCGCTCAGCAGCGCGTGGCCTCCGGACGAGACGATGTCCTCGTAGCGGACGATGCGCGCCCGCGGCAGATGGCGGCGATACTGATCGAAGTACCATGCCAACAGCCGGAGCTGGCGATCCAGCGTATCGACGGAATCCCCCAGCTCGATGCGGAGACGCTGGTCGAAGTGCTCCGCCATCGGCGCATGGCCAGATGCCAGCGGGGCGTCCAGCGAATGCCAGGACGCCAGGACGGATACCGGGTTGCGGACGATCGCCAGGCATTCGAAGGCCTCGACCAGTTCGCCCAACAGCGCGGTGAAGGCGTTCGGATGCTTGATCACGCAGACGTGTCGTGCGGACAGGGGGCGGTCCAATTCGACCAGGGTCGAGCCCGTGATCGTCGATTTCCGGCCGCCAGCCTGCGACCCGCCGAAATAGTTGGTCTCTTCGCCGGCCACCGTTCGCTGAGGAATCCTGCCGCGCGCGGCCACCAACGCCCGGATGTCGGCAAAGAATTCCTGAATCTGCGCAATGCGCGCCTTCTGCGACGGGCATCGCCCGAGTGCGTCGATATCCATCGGCTCGGACAGCGCGAGCGTGTCGGGCCGCTGGTTCAGCAGCGTTACGGCGAGCGTCGTGCCCGACCTCGGAATTCCCGTCAAGACGATGTTGCGATCGGGCATCACTGTACGGGCTGTGCGCGGCGGACTCCGATTCTACTGAAGATCGGGGCGCAGCTGGGACAGCCCCGCCGCGTGCAGGCGGCTCGTCGGGTCCGAGGCGGCGAGCTTCGGTTGCCGGCGCGCGGGCTCGGCGCTAGCCTGTGCGAGGGCGGTGCCCGAAGCCGTGATCCGACCCGTTCCGGGGCCCGACCATCGAGGCAGAGAGCGGCGAGCGACACGAGCGCCGACTGCCAGGTGAATTCTCCCCTACCGTGACCGACAGCATCGTCCTGCACGACTATTTCGCAACCGCCGACGGCGGCGGACGCACCAGTCTGGCCCTGGCGCAGACGCTGGGTAGCGCGCTTGCGTTCGCCTTTCGTACCGGCGACCACCCATATTTCCGCGATGGTGCGCCCGTTCGGACGATCGACCTCGGCTGTGGGCCGAGCATGCCGCTGCTGCGCCAGTGGCAGGTGGCACGCGCCTTCATCGAGCGAACCGGATTTCTGCAGGGCTACGATCGCGCCTTCTACAGCGGTTCCTATGCACCGCTCGCGTTGTTGCGGGGCGGGGCGGGGCGCAACATCGCCTATTGCCATACACCGCCACGCTTCGTCTATGATCAGCGCGAAGACTTCATGGGGCGGCTCGCCGCCTGGCAGCGACCGCTGCTCGCCGGCTTCATCAAGTGGTTCGAACCGCGCTTCATCGACTCGATGCACGCGATGCAGCGGGTGCTGTGCAATTCGGAAGCCGTGAAGCAGCGCATTCGGAGGTATCTCGGCTTGGACGCCACCGTCGTCTACCCGCCCTGCGAGGTCGAACGTTTTTGCTGGCTTGGCCAGCGCGACTACTACCTGTCCACCGCGCGGCTGGATCGACTCAAGCGCGTCGATCTGTGCATTCGTGCATTCCGGGCGATGCCGGACAAGCGCCTGGTGGTGGTGTCGACAGGCGATCAGGAATCCGTGCTGCGCGCGCTCGCCGCCGGTGCGCACAATATCGAGGTGCTGGGCGAGGTGTCCGAGCGACGGCTGATCGATCTGATCGGTGGCGCGATCGCGACCCTTTATCTCGCAGTCGATGAGGATTTCGGATTGTCCCCGGTAGAGTCGATGGCCGCCGGCAAGCCGGTGATCGGCGCCGGCGCGGGCGGGCTGCTGGAGACCCTGGTCGACGGCTCGACCGCGACCCTGCTGTCTGCCGAGCCCGAGCTCGACGAGGTGGTCTGCGCGATCCGCGAAATGACGCCGGCGCGGGCGCTGTCGATGCGCGTCGCGTGCGAGGCCCGGGCACGGCGGTTTTCGCAGGCGGCCTTTGCCGAGCGCCTCGGCGCCGTGTTGGCGGAGTCCTGAATGCGCATCCTCCACATCGGCAAACACCTGCCGTCCAGTGCCGGCGGCATCGAAGGCTATCTCGGGCAGTTGATGGCGGCATCGGACTCGCGTGGCGTGATCACGCACGCACTGGTGCATGGCGGCGGCCATCCCGCCCGACCGGATCCCCGCTGTACCGTCGTGCCCAGTCACGGACGGCTGCTGTTCGCGCCGCTGAGTCCCGCCTTCCTGGCTACCGCGGATCGTGCGATCGCGGATTTCGAACCGGATCTGCTGCACATTCATGTGCCCAATCTGTCGGCCTTGTGGCTGCTCGCATCGAAAGCGGCATCGCGGGTGCCCTGGCTGCTGCACTGGCACGCTGACGTCGCCGGCGCCTCGCATCGCCTGTTGCGGGTCGCCTATCGCGGCTACGCCTGGTTCGAATCCCGCCTGCTGGCGCGCAGTGCGGCGATCGTCGCCACCTCCGCGAACTATCTGGGCGCCAGCACGACCTTGAAACCCTGGCTGCACAAGGCGCATGTGATCCCGCTCGGACTCCATCCCCCCGAACGCGCACCCGACCCGGAATCGATTGCCTGGGCTTGCTCGCAGTGGCGACCCGGGCGCGGCCGCGTGCTGTTCGTCGGCCGGCCGAGCTATTACAAGGGGCTCTCCGATCTGCTGGCAGCCGTTGCCCGCCAGCCCGACGTCAGTCTCGTCGTGGTCGGCCCGGGCACCGCAGCCGCGCTCGCGGAGCCGGTGCGCCGACAGATGCTGCACGACCGGGTCTTTTTGCTGGATTACCAGTCGCCGGACCGATTGAGCGCGCTGATGGGCGCTGCTGACTGCCTGTGCCTGCCGTCGACCGGTCGCGAAGAGGCTTTCGGCCTGGTCGCGCTCGAGGCAATGGCCCGTGGCACGCCGGTGGTGGCCAGCGACATCCCCGGATCGGGGCTGTCGTGGGTGGTCGAGCATGGCGTTTCGGGCATGCTGGTGCCGCCGAGCAATCCGGCGGCGCTGGCGTCCGTGTTCGCGACCCTGCGCCGCGAGCCCGCACGCTGGCAGCAACTCGGCTGCGGCGCGCGCGAAGCCTTCCGACAGCGTTTCCCGTTCGACGAGTCGGTCGATCGCATGCTCGGCCTGTACCGCGGCGTGCTCGCCACGGAATCGCGCCTCGCCAGTCACTCCACGGCCTGCCAGCTGCGCGACCAGCGCATCCGGCCGACGGCCTCGTCCCGCGACCAAAGCACGCGGTAGGCGCGGCCCTCGATGTCGTCCGTCGCGACGGCGCCGAGAAAGCGGCTGTCGTTGCTGGCGTCGCGATTGTCGCCGAGCAGGAACACATGGCCCGGCGGCACGTGCCAGACCGAACCCGGCGCGTGCAAGGGTTCCGGCCGCTCGAGGATGAGCTGGCCGCTGCCGTCGAATGCCTCGATGAAGGCGTTTGCCTCGGATGTCCCGAACGGCCCCTCGCCGCTGCGAAAGCGATAGTCCGGTTGCGGCAGGTAGCTGGCTGGCCGGCCGTCGATGGCCAGGCGGTCGGCGTGGTAGGTGACGGTCTCGCCGGGCAGGCCGATGACGCGCTTGACGTAAATGCGCCCGGGCTCGCCCGGATAGCTGAACACCACCACGTCGCCACGCCGGGGCAGGCGCCCGGCCGCACGGCGATCGACGATCAGGCGGTCACCCGGTAGCAGTGCCGGGATCATCGAATCCGACGACACCACCGACAGCGCGACCACCTCGGTGCGCAGCCACACCAGGCCCAGCGCGATCGCGACCACCAGCCAGATCCATACGGGAGTACGCCTTTGGGCGCTCGAGCTCATCGCTTTCATCGGACACGGGTAAGGCCGGCGGCGAGCTGCCGATTTCGATGCCGTCGCCATCGTAGCCGAAGGTGCGTCGTGCCGCTTCGTTCGTGAAACAGGGCGATGGCCGCATACGCGATCTGCGGGCATTGTGCAATGCATCCGGCCGGCTGCCGGTGCGCGACCGTCCAACGAGCCGATTGCGCACGAATTGGCCCCGTATACCGCGCCTTTGAGCAGGATCAAGAGTTCTTCGCAGGCAGCATGCAGGCCTTGTGCGGCGCACTATCCTGGAAGTGGGAGAGATGATGGTCGCGACCCAGAGCACCGCAGCAAGCGGAGCCAGTGGCGGTTACGACAGTGTCGGGCGACCTCGAGTCGCCGAGGAGATCCAAATGACACGCAGACATTCGAAATTCCAGTTGGTCGCTGCGTTGGCATTGGCGGCTGCGGTATCGGCCCCGGTGTTCGCGGCGGACCCGCCCGCAGCGCCGCTCTATGGGCGCCAGTTGATGACCGAGCAGGAGCAGGCCGAGCAGATGGCCCGCATGCGTGCGGCCAGGACCGAGCAGGAGCGCGAGCAGATTCGTGAGGAGCATCACCGGTTGATGCAGCAGCGGGCGCAGGAACGCGGCGTCACGCTGCCCGATCAGCCGATGATGGGTGGAGGCGGCATGGGTCAGGGCCGCGGCGGCGGTCGCTGAAGGGTCGCGGTCTCTGCGATCGGCGGAGCGCGATTTGGGCCCCCGGCGGAGGAATCCGCCGGGGGCCGTCTTGTCCCTGAATCGCTCAGCCCTTGAATCGTTCCTCGGCGATCGCGTCGGCAACTTCGCCGGTGGGGCGCTCCTCGCGGCGCGAGCGCGCGAAGATCTCGGTCAGGTTGTCGTCGATGCGGTCGATGTGGGCGATCAGTTCGCTGCGCCCGGCGTCGAGCCCCGCGTGCTCGTAATAGACGTCGATGATGCCGCCGGCATTGATGACGTAGTCGGGGGCATAGAGAATGCCCCGGTTCATCAGCGCCAGGCCGTGGCGCGGTTCGGCGAGCTGGTTGTTGGCGGCACCGGCGACGATGCTGGCCTTCAACTGGGGCAGCGTCCGGTCGTTGATCACGGCGCCGAGCGCGCAGGGGGCGAAAACGTCCACGTCGAGCGCGAAGATCTCGTCGGCGGCGACCACCGTCGCGCCGAATTCGGCCTCCGCGCGGGCCAGCGCTCGCGAGTCGATATCGCTGAGCCACAGATCGGCGCCGGCCTCGTGCAGCCGGCGGGCAAGGTCGTAACCGACGTTGCCGATCCCCTGGACTGCGACCTTGAGGCCCTCCAGCGAGTCGCGCCCGAGCCGTTCGCGCACGGCCGCACGAATGCCGACGAAGGTGCCATAGGCAGTCGACGGCGAAGGATCGCCGCTGCGCATGCCATCGTCGGAGGGCTTTTCCTCGACGCCGGCGACGAAGGGCGTGAGCTTGCGCATGCGCTTCATGTCCGGCACGCCGGTGCCGGAGTCCTCGGCGGCGATGTAGCGGCCGCCGAGGCGATCGATCGCCCGGGCCAGCGAATCGAGCAGCGCCGGGGTCTTGTCGGTGCGGGGGTTGCCGATCACCACCGATTTGCCGCCGCCGAGCTTGAGGCCGGCCAGGGCCGATTTGTAGGTCATCCCGCGCGACAGCCGCAGCACGTCGCGGATGGCCTCGTCCTCGCTGGCGTACGGCCACATCCGGCAACCGCCGAGGGCCGGGCCGAGGTTCGTGTTGTGGATGGCGATGATGGCCTTGAGGCCGGTCTTGTCGTCGCTGCAGAAGACCACCTGTTCGTGGTCGGCAAAGTCCTGCTGGGTGAAAACGCTCATCGGTGTTGCTCCTTACTGGTCGAAGGTGGGTCACCGCATCGTCGGTCCGCGGGTGGCGGCGGTCGGGTGCGTGTGGCTCGCGGCGACCGCCGGGGTCGGCGGCTGCCGTGTCGGTTGCCCGTGCCGGATCAGCCGGCGACGAGCGTGATGGTCCTGCGTGGCGACGGCGCATCCGCGTCTGCGGCAACCGGTGGCCGGCGCAGACGCGCCAGCAACCGCTCGCGATGTCGCCGGGTCGCAGCGACGTGGCGCTCGCGCACGTGGCCGAAGCCGCGGATGCCGTCCGGTTGCGAGGCGAGCGCGACCGCTGTCGCGTGGTTGCCGGCATCGAGCCGTTCGAGGATCTCGGTGACGACGGCCTCGTATTCGGCGATCAGCGCCCGGTCCAGCCTGCGGTCGGCGCTTCCTGCGAACGGATCGAAGCGGCCGCCGCGCAGACGGCGGGCCTTTGCCAGCAGGCGCATCGCCGTCAGCATCCAGGGTCCGTAGCGGCGCTTCCTCGGCTCGCCGGTGTGCGGGTCGCGTGAGGCCAGGAGCGGCGGTGCGAGATGGAACACCAGCTTGTAGTCGCCCTCGAACTGATCACCGACGCGAGCCAGGAAATCGGTGGCCGTATAGAGCCGGGCCACTTCGTACTCGTCCTTGTAGGCGAGCAGCTTGTGGTAGCCGCGGGCCACCGCGTCGGCGAGGCCGCTGCGGTCGCCCGGCAATCGCGCCTCGGCATCGCGCACGCGGGCGACCAGCTTCAGGTAGCGTCGGGCATAGGCTTCGTCCTGGTACGCGACTAGGTGACCGGCACGGCGCTCGACGAGTTCGTCGAACGACTCGGACAGGCGGTGGTGTTCCGGCTGTCCAAGCGCCGGCTGCGCTGCGCTGGCGACCTGGGCCGGATCGAAGGCGGCCCGGCGGCCCCACTGGACGGCAAGCTTGCTGGCGTCCACCGCCGTGCCGTTCAGTTCGATCGCCTGCATCAGCGCATCACGCCCGATCGGTACCAGGCCGCGCTGCCAGGCGTAGCCCAGCATGAACAGGTTGGTGGCGATGGCGTCGCCCAACAAGCTGGTGGCAAGCCGTGAGGCCTCGACGAATTCGACGTTCGCGGCACCGACCGCATCGACGATCTGCGCCTGCATCGAGCCGCTCGGAAACTGGGGATCCGGATGAGCGGCGACGTCACCGCTGCGCGCCTGGGCGGCGAAGCCGCGGACGAACTCGCTGGTGTTGCTGCGATCGTCGTTGATCACGACGCGGGTGAACTCGTTGCGCATCTTGGCGAGGGACTCGTCACCGGCACTGACCACGAGGTCGCAGCCGATTATCGCATTGGCGTCACCGGCGGCGACCCGGGCGGCGTGGATCTGATCGGCCCGGTCGGCGATCTTGACGTGGGACCACACGGCGCCGCCCTTCTGCGCCAGGCCGGCCATGTCGAGGATCGACACGCCCTTGCCTTCCAGGTGGGCGGCCATGCCAAGCAGGGCACCGATGGTGACGACGCCGCTACCGCCGACGCCGGTGATCAGGATCTCCCAAGGCCGGGCCGTGCTCGGCAGGATCGGTTCGGGCAGGGTGGCGAAGACATCGTCGACTGCGGTGGCGGTAGCAGCCTTTCGCAGGCGGCCGCCCTCGATCGTGACGAAGCTCGGGCAGAAGCCGTTCACGCAGGCGAGATCCTTGTTGCAGGCGGACTGGTCGATCGTGCGCTTGCGGCCGAACTCGGTATCGACGGCGGTCACCGACATGCAGTTCGATTTTTCGCTGCAATCGCCGCAGCCCTCGCAGACGTGATCGTTGATCACTGCGCGCACCGCCGGATCCGGCAACTTGCCGCGCTTGCGCCGGCGACGCTTCTCGGCGGCGCAGGTCTGGTCGTAGATCAGCGCGCTGACGCCCGGCACCTCGCGCAGTTCGCGCTGGACCGCGTCGAGTTCGTCGCGGTGGCGCATCGGCGTGCCGTGGGGCAGGTCGGCCGGGCCGTAGGCGCGGGGCGTACCGTCGGTGACGACGACGATGGTGTGCACACCCTCGGCGGCGATCTGGCGGGCGATGGTCGGCACGTCGAGCGGCCCGTCGTGGGGCTGGCCGCCGGTCATCGCGACGGCGTCGTTGTAGAGGATCTTGTAGGTGATCCCGGGCCGGCCGCCGGGCCGCCCCAAGGCCGGCCCCTCGTCGGATACGGAGCGCAGCGAACCGTGCTCACC
>JAGRFY010000143.1 GCA_020445765.1 Rhodocyclaceae bacterium
CCTACCGCTTCCAGCACAGTACGGGAGTCGCCAAGGCGCGAATCCGTTCTCGCGAGATCGCCCGGCACGAGCCCGTACCCGGCTAAGCACGCCGTCGCCGTGTCCGCCGCTTCGGGCTACGCCCTTCGCGGCGGACACGGCGAAACCAGTCCAACTCAAGCCGCAGAAAAGGAGGACCAACAGGGCACTGAAGCGAAACACTTATCCACAGCTGCCGTCATGACAGGCAGCTATCGCCCCTGGTCAAAATTCAATCTGCACCCCTGGTCAATTTTGAATCGGCGCGGACACGCAAGCTCATCGGTCGACGGCATCGTGGCCGCATTGATGCCGCGGCTGCAGGCGTACCACTGGCCCGGCAACGTACGGGAACTGCAGAGCATCCTGGAGCGCGCACTGCTTCTCGGCCCGTTTCCCGACGACCAGTCGGTCGACGACGTGCCGCTGATCCGGGAACTGCTGCCCGAGTTGTTCGAGAGCCCGCCACCGGCCGAGCGGCCGGCCGACCTGCGCCACGTCGGCAAGGCGATCGAGATCGCGCATGTCAGGAAGATCGTGGAGGAATGCGGGGGCAATCTCGGCGAGGCCGCCAAGCGCCTCGGTGTCAGCCGTTCCACGGTCTGGCGGAGACTCAGGTCGGGCCGATGAGGGCGAATTCCGAAATGAGCTCGCTGGCCCTCAGCAGCGGAGCGACCGCCCGACGCGGGTACCGGCAAGCGCAGGTGATCGCCCGCGAACGGGCGATCACCTCGGAGGCGGCGGCGGGGACGGGCTTGACAATCTTTGAATACGGAATACAATAAACCGCACGAGATGAATACTGAATACTAAAAAGAGGGATCGGAAAGCGCCTGGCGGGCCGACAGTCTCCCGTCGAGCGCCGGCATTCCATGCCGACGTCGCCGGACATCGCAGGCCAGTTCGCGCGAGCGATATTCCGAAACCGCCGAACCTAAAGGAGCAACAATGGATTTTTCACTGAGCCCCGAGCTGCAGGAACTGCAGGCCAAAGTCAGGCAGTTCATCGCCGATGCGGTGATCCCGCTCGAAAGAGATCCGCGCCAGACGCCCCATGGACCGAGCGAACCCTTGCGTCGTGAATTGGTCGGACTGGCGCGGGCGGCAGGTCTGCTGACGCCGCATGCGTCGCGGGAAATGGGTGGCCTGGGCCTGTCGCACGTCGAGAAGGCGATCGTCTTCGAGGAAGCCGGCTATTCGACCCTGGGCCCCACCGCACTGAACATCCACGCGCCCGACGAAGGCAACATCCACCTGATGGAGGTGGTTGCGTCGGAGCAGCAGAAAGAGCGCTGGCTGAAGCCGCTGGTTCAAGGCCACACCCGCTCGTGCTTCGCAATGACCGAGCCGCCGCCGGGGGCCGGTGCCGATCCTTCGCTGCTGGCGACCACCGCGGTCCGTGACGGCGACGACTACGTCATCAACGGCAGCAAGTGGTTCATCACCGGTGCCGAAGGCGCGTCATTCGCGATCATCATGGCCAAGATGGAAGACGGCTCGGCGACGATGTTCCTGTCCGACATGGATCGCCCGGGCATCGAGCTGGTCCGCACGATGGACGCGCTCGACACCTGCTTCACCGGTGGCCACGGCGTGCTGCGCTTCGACAATCTGCGGGTGCCGGCCAGCGACGTGCTGGGCGAGATCGGCAAAGGGTTCCGCTATGCCCAGGTCCGGCTGGCACCGGCGCGCCTGACGCACTGCATGCGCTGGCTCGGCCAGGCACGGCGCGCCCACGACACCGCGCTCGAATATTCGCGCCGCCGCCAGGCCTTCGGCCGCATCCTCGGCGAACACGAAGGCGTCAGCTTCATGCTTGCCGACAACGAGATGGACCTGCAAACCGCGCGCCTGCACATCTGGCATACCGCGTGGATGCTGGATCAGGGGCAGCGCTGCAACTTCGAGTCGAGCCGCGCCAAGGTGGTGTGCTCGGAAGCGGAGTGGCGGGTGGTCGATCGCAGCGTGCAGATCCTCGGTGGCCAGGGCGTCACCCACGAGACCATCCTGCCGCGGATCTTCGCCGACATGCGCGCCTTCAGGATCTACGACGGCCCGAGCGAAGTGCACCGCTACAGCCTCGGCAAGAAGCTCGTCGCGGGGCGCGGCGCGCATGGCGAAAGCAAGGGAGCGAACAGCCAATGAATACGCAATCGATCGGCGAGTTGTTCTCGCTCGAGGGCAGGATCGCGCTGGTGACCGGCGGCGCCGGCGGGCTCGGCCGGCACTTCGCCGGGCTGCTCGCCCGGGCCGGTGCCGAGGTCATCGTCAGTTCCCGTGGCGGCGACGATTTCGACGCGGTGGTCGGCGGGATCCGCGCCGCCGGCGGTCGCGCGCATGGGGTCGCGATGGACGTCAGCGATGCAGCCGGCGTCGTTGCCGCGTTCGACCAGGCCTGCGCCCTCGCCGGCGTGCCGGACATCATCGTCAACAATGCCGGCCGGACCGTGACCAAGCCGTTGCTGGACCAGACCGAAAGCGATTGGGACGGCGTCATCGATCCCAACCTGAAGGGCTGCTGGCTGGTGGCGACCGAGGCCGCACGCCGCATGGTGGCCGCCGGCAAGGGCGGCAGCATCATCAACCTGGCGTCGATCCTCGGTGAGCGCGTCGGTGGCGGCGTCGCCCCCTATGCGATTTCGAAGGCCGGCGTACTGCAGCTGACGAAGACCATGGCGCTCGAACTCGCGCGCCACGAGATTCGCGTCAATGCCTTGCTGCCGGGCTACGTCATCACCGACCTGAACCGGGATTTCCTGACCAGCGAGGCCGGTGACAAGCTGCGCATGCGCATTCCGAGCCGCCGCTTCTGCGAGCCCGCGGATCTCGACGGGCCGCTGCTGTTGCTGGCATCGCCAGCCGGCGGCGCGATGTCCGGGGCCTGCGTCGCGGTCGATCGCGCGCACCTGGTCAGCGGACTGTGAGAACGGCCATGGACGACAACACACGTCGAGCGGTCGAAGCCTTCGTCGCCGATGCGACCGGCGCGGCTTCGGTCGTGATTTCCGAAGCGCGCCAGCTGTCCGGTGGCGCCGTGCAGGAGAACTGGCTGGTGGACCTGGTAGTGGATGGCGGGGCGCAGGCAGGGCACTACGAGTGCGTGCTGCGCTGCGACTCGCCGACCGCCGGCGTCGCGATCAGTCACGGCAGAGCGCAGGAATTCGCCCTGCTGAAGACCGTGTTCGAGGCCGGCGTGACGGTGCCCGAGCCGCTGTGGCTGTGCGACGATCCGTCGGTCATCGGCCGTCCCTTTTTCCTGATGCGGCGCATCGGCGGCACCGCCGCCGGCCACCTGCTGGTCAAGGACGGCCGCTATGGCGGCGATCGGGTTCAACTGGCCGAACGGCTCGGGCGCGAACTCGCACGTATCCATTCGGTGCGCCCACCGCAGCCGTCGCTGGACTTCCTGACCCGCTACGACGAGTCGCCGGCGCAGCACTGGATCGCCCACCATCGTGCGTTCCTCGACGCCCACCATACTGCCTACCCGGCGATCGAATGGGGCCTGCGCTGGCTCGAGCGCCATGCGCCGCCGCGAGGTCTGGTGACACTGGCTCACCGCGATTTCCGTACCGGCAACTACATGGTCGACGAGCAGGGGCTGACGGGCATTCTCGACTGGGAGTTCGCCGGCTGGAGCGATCCGCTCGAGGACATCGGCTGGTTCTGCGCCCAGTGCTGGCGCTTCGGCAAGCTCGACGCCGAGGCTGGCGGCATCGGTGCGCGCGAGGATTTCTATCGCGGCTACGAGCAGGAGTCGGGCCGCGCGCTGGATCGCGACGCTGTGCGCTACTGGGAGGTGATGGCCCATGTGAACTGGGCGGTGATCGCGGTCCAGCAGGCTGAGCGCTTCTGCTCGGGCGAGGAGGATTCGCTGTTGCTGGCGCTGACCGGCCACATCGTGCCTGAGCTCGAATGGGAGATCCTGAACATGACGGAGAACGACTGATGCGCGAACATCCCAAGGGCGACGCCCTGTTGGCCTGCGCGCGCCGTCTGCTGCGCGACCAGGTATTGCCGGCGCTGCCGGCCGAGCGCAAGCACGCGCTGTTGATGGCACTTAATGCGATGTCGATCGCCGAGCGCCAGTTGGCCAATGGCGACGAGCCGGAGCGTGTCGAGCTGGGCGAGCTGCAGGCTTTGCTCGACGACGAGCAGGTGACGCTGGCCGAAGCCAATCGGCGACTGGCGGGTTTGATCCGGGCCGGGTACGGCGATCCGGGTCAGGCTCGGCGCAGCGCGCTCGTCGAGCAGTTGCGCGAGCAGGGGCTCCGCCGGCTCGCCGAGAGCAATCCCAAGGTGCTGCCGAAAGCGGCGCGATGAGCCTGCTGACGCTGGTCCGCCACGGCCAGGCCTCGTTCGCGCACGATCGCTACGACCAGTTGTCGGAGCGCGGCTTTGCCCAGGCGCGGGCGCTGGGTGACTGGGCCAGCGCAACCTCGACGAAATGGGGCCCGGTGCGCCACGGACCGCGTCGGCGGCAGGCCGACACGGCAGCCGGGTTTGCGCTCAACGGCGCTCGTACGGCCGGCCTCCGGCTGGACGAAGGACTCGACGAGTTTGCCGAAGGCGAGGAAATCCTCGACGCCGCCGCCATCCTCTTCGGCCGGCCGATGCGGGGCCCCGAGGCGCCCCCCAGGGCCGAGCAGCTGCGCTGCTACGAAGCCGCCTACCAGGCCTGGGCTCGCGGCGAGGCCGAGATCGCCGGCCGCGAGTCCTATCGGGCGTTCCGGCTGCGCGTCAGGCGCTGGCTCGACGAGTTGACGACCGCGAGTGATGCGGCGGGCGGGCAGCGGGTCGTCGCGGTGAGTTCGGCGGGCGTCATCAGCGCCCTCGTGTGCGACGTATTGGGATTGCCCGACGCGCAGTGGACCGCGCTGGTCCGGGTCATCGGCAACGCATCCCTGACCGAAGTGCTGTATTCGGACGGGCGCTGCGGATTGCGCAGCTTCAACGGAACCGGGCATCTGCCACGTGGCCTGGATTCCGCAATATGAACCCTCGCGACGAGCGGCGCGGACAGGCGCCACCCGAGCACCCACCGGGAATGCCGGTCAGGAGGCGATCGACCATGACGATGCCTGCCGC
>JAGRFY010000029.1:0-2594 GCA_020445765.1 Rhodocyclaceae bacterium
CCGGCCGGCCGTAGCTGCCGGCGAATCCGACCACCGCGCCGACCGGGGCATCCGGCGTCTGCGCTTCGAGGTGCAGGCCGTAGCCGACGCCGGTGATGCCGATGACGACCTTGTCGTCCACCACCAGCGGCGCCATGTTGGCGCCGACACCGGTGGTGCCGGTGGCCGCCTGGGTGCGCAGCGCATTGCCGGCGTCGAGTTGCTCGACGGCCTCGGTCGGGCCGGCATCGCTGGCCAGCGGCACGTCCCATACCGGCTCGCCGGAGGCCGCGTCGAGCGCGATCAGGCGGGCATCGACGGTGCCGATGAAGACCTTGCCGGCGGCCACCGCGACGCCCCGGCTGGCCGGGCCACAGCACATCTTGCCGGTCCTGCGCCGGTGTTCGTAGCGCCACAGCTCGCGCCCCGTCGCGGCATCGATCGCGGCGACGTGGTCGAACGGCATCGACAGGTAGAGCACGCCATCGACCACCAGCGGCGTCGCCTGCAACGAGGCCGAGGTGCCGGTCTGGTAGATCCAGCGCGGCACCAGCCGGCGCACGTTGCGGCGGTCGATCTGGCCGAGCGGCGAAAAGCGCTGGTTGGCGAAGTCGCGGCCGTAGCTCGCCCAGTCGGCCACCGCCCGGGCCCCGCCGGACGCATCAAGGGCGTCGTCCGCGGCCGCGGTCGAAGCCACCAGGGCGATCGCCGTGAGCGACAGCAGCCATGCGGTGGGATTCACGATTGGCCCCTTTGATACGGCTCGCCGAGCGCGAGCGCAGACGTCGGGTTGCCGCGCCGTGCGGGCCGTGGCCGCGAGGCGCGCTTCATCCGATGGTTAGCACAGGGCGCCGGGCTTCGCCAGCGGGCGGGCTCGCCCTTGCCGGGCCGGACCGCGCAGCGAGGGCTTGGTGCCGGCTACGGCCGACGCCGCTAGCCGGCCGGAACGTCGCCCGCCGCCGCCTGCAGCACGCTGCCGCGATTGCCTTCCGTGTCGAGGAAGGCGACGTACTCGCCGACGCCGGGGATGGTCATCGGCTCTCCGAGCACCCGACCGCCGGCGTCGTCGATCCGGCCCAGGGTCGCGCGGATGTCGGCGACGCCGATCACCACAGACGGCTGCTGGGCCGGCCAGTCCGGCTTCCGCGGGAACAGGCCGCCGTTGATCGCGCCGGCCGGCGCGTCGTCGCGGACGTCGGCCTCGGCGGTGGTGGCGAGGATGTAATGGTTCATCTCGGCGCCGAGCGGCTGCAGCTTCCAGCCGAACACCGCGCCGTAGAAGCGCACGACGCGGTCGGCGTCGTCGTAGGGCAGTTCGAAATGCACGACCGGATCCATCGCAAGGTCTCCTCGCAGGCGTGGGGCCGGCTTCAGCGGACGGTGGCGGTGCGCTTGACCTCGCTGAATACCGGGCCCCACATCGGGTGGCCGACTTCGGCTCGGGCCAGTTCGAAGTCGGGGTCGATCGCCAGCAGCTCGGTGAAGTGGCGGCGACAATCGCCCGGGCGCGACTGCACGCAGGCGATGAAGGCCGCGAGCTTGTGCGCCTCGACGGTGTCCTCGGGGTTGCGCAGGCCGAGGGTCAGCGCTTCTTCGAGCCACAGCAGGGCCTGCTCGTAGCGGCCCTGTTCGTAGCGCTGCCGCCCCTGCTCCAGCGCCAGCTGCGCACTCTGCCAGTTGCGACCGTGATCGACCACCGGCGCTGCCCCCTGGCGGGTGGCGCAGGCCGACAGCAGCAGGATGCACAACACGGTGCCGGCGACGCGGCCGAAGCGGGAGATCATGGGTCGAAGCGATGACGAAGGGATTGCACGCCCCCGGATTTTAGCTGCACGTCGGCGACGAAGGGCGTGAAATCGAGGTTGCGGATCTCGATCCGGTGGCGGCCGGCGGGCAGCCGCAGGCGGGTCAGCGGCGGCGAGTAGCCGACCGCCCGGCCATTGACGAAGACTTCGCCCCACGGCAACACCGACAGCCGCAGCGTGGCATCGCCGGTCGACGCTGCGGTGGCGGCGGCCGTGGCGCCGGCGGACCGGCTGCCGCTGCGTGCGACCGCGGGCGGCGCCTGCTCGAGCAGGATCTGCGGCGGCACCTCGTCCACGGTCGGCAACTGCAGGATCGGGGGCGCGAAGACATCGACATCGGCCAGCCGTTGCGCCGGCGATTCGGCCACCGGCGGCAGCATCGCCACGGTGGCGGCGGGCACCGCCGGCAGTGGCGCGGCGGCGCCGCCGAACAGGAGGTAGAGCGTGGTCGCGACGACGACCACCAGCGCGCCGAGCATCAGGTTCTGATGGCGACCCGCCTTCGCACGCGCCGATGTGCCGGACGCCGGCACCACCACGGTGGCGCCGTGGTTGCCGGCCGTGGCGGCACGCCGGGTATTGCCGGCCGGGGCCTCGGCGCGCAGTTCGCGGCGCAGGTGACGCAGCACCTTGGCCATTTCGCTGGCGGATTCGAAGCGGCGCGACGGATCCTTCTGCATCACCCGCAGCAGCAGCAGATCGAGCTCGCGCGGGACGTCCGGATTGAGCTCTCGCGCCGTCGGCGGTTCGAGGTGCAGCACCTTGTCGACGACATCGCCGATGCTGTCGGCCTCGAACGGATTGCGGCCG
>JAGRFY010000029.1:2742-3311 GCA_020445765.1 Rhodocyclaceae bacterium
TGCCGAAATCCATGATCTTGACCAGGCCGCTGCGGCTAATCATCACGTTGGCCGGCTTGATGTCACGGTGCACGACGCCCTGGCCGTGAGCGAAATCGAGCCCGCGGCACATTGCCAGGCCGATATCGACGACGCGACGCACCGGCATCACCGTGCCCATGTCGAGGGTCTCGCGCAGGCTCAGGCCCTCGACGAACTCCATCGCGATGTAGGGCACCCCCTCGCTCTCGCCGATGTCATAGACGGTGACGATGTTCGGGTGGTTGAGGCCGCCGGCCGACTTGCCCTCGCTGAAGAAATGGTCGCGGAAGGTCGCGCGTTCGTCCGGCGACAGGTCGAGGCTCAGGACCTTGAGCGCGACGCTGCGCTCGATCAACGGATCTTCCGCGCGATAGACCGTGCCCATCGCGCCCTTGCCCAGCGTCGCGGTCACCCGATATCGCCCGATGTGGCCCGGGCTCCGGGGACGGCGTTCGCCGCTGCTGTCGGAAACGGGCGGACTCGACATGTAGGTGTTGCGCTGCATCAAAGGCATTTCCACCATTGACAATGATATGCCAGTCGCACCG
>JAGRFY010000029.1:3449-26917 GCA_020445765.1 Rhodocyclaceae bacterium
GCTTCGAAATGACCAGCCTCAGCGACCCGGGCTGCGTGCGCTCGCTGAACGAGGACGCGGTCGCGGCGCTCCCCGAGCTCGGCCTGATGGTGGTGGCCGACGGCATGGGCGGCCACAACGCCGGCGAGATCGCGGCGCGCCTCGCCGTCGACGGCATCGTCGCCCGGGTCCGCCGCGCGCTCGCCGACGCACCGCCGTCCGGCGCCACCGACGCCGAAGCCCTGCTCGCCGAGGCGATGCAGCAGGCCAATCAGGCGATCACCGAACGCGCGGCCGGCCAGGAGCAGCTGAAGGGCATGGGCAGTACCGTGGCCTGTCTGCTGTTCCACGGCGAGCAGGCGTCGATCGCCCACCTCGGCGATTCCCGGATCTATCGCCTCAGCGCCGGCAAGCTGCGCCTGCTGACCCGCGATCACAGCCTGACCCAGCAGGTGCGCGACCTCGGCGTGATCGGCGAGGACGCGATCGCGTCGAGCCACAACCGCCATCTGGTGTCGCACGCGCTGGGCCACGGCGAGTCGCCGCCGGTGGTGGTGTCCACGGTGCCGTGCATGCCCGACGACGTCTTCCTGCTGTGCACCGACGGACTCAACGACATGGTGGACGGGCGCGACATCGAACTGGCGCTGCGGGCGCTACGCAGCAACCTGGCGCTGGCGGTCGAGCAACTGGTGATGATCGCCCGCGACAACGGCGGCTACGACAACATCACGGTGGCGCTGGCCGGCCCGCCGGCCGCCAGCGAAAAACCCGCAGTGAAGAAGGAGCCCGAGGCCAGCGGCGCGTTCGGCCGGCTGACCGGATGGCTGCGTTCGCTGCTCGGCACGAGGCACTGAGACCATGGCCAAGATCGTCGTCAGCCTGGACGGGCAGATCATCGAGCAACGGGTGGTCAAGGAAGACCAGGTGGTGCTCGGGCGCAACGCCGACTGCGACCTGGTGATGGACGACGGCGAGGTCAGCGGTCGCCACGCGTCGATCACGACGGTCGTGAACGACCACTTCCTCGAAGACCTGTCGAGCACCAACGGCACCCTGGTCAATGGCCGTCGCGTCACCCGCCACCTGCTCGAGCACAACGACGTCGTCTTCATCGGCCCGTACCGGATCAAGTACATGAACGCGGCCTCGGTCGGCGTCGGCTTCGACCGCACCCAGATCATCCGGCCGCTCGAACCGCGGGTGTCGCCTGCCAACACCCAGGTGGTGGCGGCCGAACTGGACTCGGCCGCGGCTTCGACGCGAGCCACCCGGGCGCGCTTCCCGAAGGGCAAGCTGGTCTCCGCCACGGGCCCGTCGGCCGGCAACGAGCGCCTGATCGACGGCGTGCTGCAGCCGGTGGGTCGCGAAGGGCGCTCGCTGGGCGTGATCAACCGGCGTCCGCTGGGCTGCTTTCTGACCCAGGTCAGCGGCCGGCCGCTGCTGCTGAACGGCAAACCCCTGGGCAGCGACCCGGTCCAACTGTACGACGGCGACGAGATCGTCGTCGGTCACGACAAGATGATCTTTCGGACGGTCTGACACGGACATTCGATGAAGCCTCGATTCCGGACCGCGCCGTCGAGCGACGGTTGCGGCAAGCGATGAGTGCGCCGCGCCTGCCGTCGTCGCTGATCGTCCTCGAGCGGGGGTGGCTGTCGGCCAACAACGTCATCGGGCTCGACGGCGAGGTTGCGACGATGATCGACAGCGGCTACGTCACCCACGCCGCGCAGACCGTCGAGCTGGTACGCCAGGCGCTCGACGGCCGTCGCCTCGCGCGCCTGGTCAATACCCACGGCCATTCGGACCATATCGGCTGCAACGCGGCGGTGCAGGCGGCGTACGGCTGCCGCATCACGGTGCCTGCCGGGATCGCCCCGATCGTCGAGGCCTGGGACGAAACCGCCCTGTTGTTGCGTTCGGCCGACCAGCAGTGCGACCGCTTCCGCCATGACGACACCGTCGGCGCCGGCGACCGCCTGGCCTTCGGCGGCTGCGAATGGTCCGCGCTGGCGGCGCCGGGCCACGACATGCATGCGCTGATGTTCCATTGCGAGCAGCACCGCCTGCTGATCTCCGGCGATGCCCTGTGGCGCGACGGTTTCGGTGTGCAGTTTCCGGAGCTGCTCGGCACCGATCCCGGGCTGGCGGCCACCCGGGCCACCCTCGAAGCGATCGCCCGGCTGCCGCTCGATGCCGTGCTGCCGGGCCACGGGGCACCGTTTGCCGAGGTCGATGACGCTCTGGCGCGCGCATTCGCGAGGCTCGACGCCTTCGACGACGACGCCGAACGGATGGCCCGCAATGCGATCCGGGCGTTGCTCAGCTTCAGCCTGATGGAATGTCGCAGCATCGCCCTCGACGCGCTGCCGGCCTATCTCGACGAGGTGTCGATCTACCGTGACATCAACCGTCGCTACCTGCGCCTGGAACCCGAACGTCTGGCGGCGCGGATCGCGCAGGAACTGGTCCGTGCCGGCGTCGCCCGCATCGACCACGGCATGCTGCATGCAAACTAGGCCGGCTGGCGCGACGCCCGCGCCTTTGGTACAACGACTGAATAGCGAAACCGCGCGAGGCGTCTCATGCAACTGGTGCTGATCAGCGGCCTGTCCGGCTCCGGCAAGTCGGTCGCCCTGAAGGCGCTCGAGGACGCCGGCTTCTACTGCGTCGACAATCTGCCGGCGACCCTGCTGCCGCAGCTGATCGCGCACCTGCGCAGCGGCGGCTTCGGCCGGGCGGCGGTGGCGGTGGACGTGCGCTCCGGCGCCAGCATCGCGGCGCTGCCGCGCGAACTCGAGCAGTTGCGCGGCATCGTCGACGACCTGCGCTTCATCTTCCTCGAATCACGCGACGACACGCTGATCCAGCGATTCTCGGAAACCCGGCGGCGCCATCCGCTGGCCGACGAAGGGGTGTCGCTGGCCGAGGCCATCCACCGCGAGCGCGAAGCGCTGGCCGAAGTGGCCGAGCTCGGCCACCGCATCGACACCAGCGACCAGGCGGCCAACACGCTGCGTGGCTGGATCAAGAACTTCCTCGACCTGAAGGCAGCCGAGGGCCTGACGCTGATGTTCCAGTCCTTCGGCTTCAAGTACGGCATTCCGGTCGACGCCGACCTGGTGTTCGACGTGCGCTGCCTGCCCAACCCCCACTACGATCCGAAGCTGCGCGCGCTGACCGGCAAGGATCTGCCGGTCGTTCAGTTTCTCGAGAAGGTGCCGGAGGTCGGCCGCATGGCCGAGGACATCTACCGCTTCCTGGCGTCCTGGCTGCCGAGCTATGTGCGTGACAACCGCAGCTACCTGACCGTCGCGATCGGCTGCACCGGCGGCCAGCATCGCTCGGTCTACCTGGCGGAATGGCTGGCTGCCCGCTTCCGACCGACCGCCAACGTGCTGGTCCGGCACCGGTCGCTGCGCAGCGAGGTCGCGGCGTCGCTGCCGCCGCGGGCCGGCACCGCGGTCTGAGCGGCGTGACGTCCCGCGGCGGCGCGGCGGGGAGCGGCCGACGATGGCCCGCCCGCGACTGACTGCCTGGCTGCGCTACCTGCGGGCAGGCGATCTGTTGGTGCTGGCGGCGGCGGCCGCAGCCTGCGCGGCAAGCTTCGTGCTGCTGTGGCGCGGCGAGCAGCCGGACCGGGCGATCGTGCGCGCCGGCGGCCAGATCGTCGCCGAACTACCGCTCGATCGCGCGGCCGAACTCACCGTCGATGGGCCGCTCGGGCAGACCCGGATCGAGGTCGAGCCGGGGCGTGCACGGGTCGTTGCGGACCCCGGACCGCGTCAGTACTGCGTGCGCCAGGGCTGGATCAGCCGCGGCGGTGCGGTCGCGATCTGCGCTCCGAATCAGGTCTCGCTGTCGCTGAACGGCGGCGGCAACAGCCATGACTCGCTCAGCTACTGAACTCACCGTCACCCGCGACGACAGCCGCATCGCCCGGCTGGCGGCCGCCGCGATCGCGCTGACCGTGGCCGAAGCGGCGATTCCGATGCCGCTGCCGGGGGTCAAACCCGGGCTGGCCAACATCGTGACCCTGATCGTGCTGTGGCGCTACGGCTGGCGCGACGCCGCCTGGGTGTCGCTGCTGCGGGTGCTCGCCGGCAGCCTGCTGCTCGGCCAGTTCCTCGCCCCCGGCTTCTTCCTCAGCGCTGCCGGCAGCGTCGCCAGCCTGCTCGCGCTGGCCGCCGCCATGCACCTGCCGCGCCACTGGTTCGGTCCGGTCAGCCACAGCCTGATCGCGGCCTTCGCGCACATCGGCGGCCAGCTCGCAGTGGCCCGGCTGTGGCTGGTGCCGCACGATGGCGTGTTCTACCTGGCGCCTGTGTTCTTCAGCGCGGCACTGGTGTTCGGGCTGAGCAACGGCCTGATCGCCGCCCACCTGCTGGCCGACCGCAGTCACGCCGATCGACGCTGAATGCCGCCATGAACGTGGCCACCGTCACGTGCCGGACTATATCTTTTGACGTATATTATCGAGTCGTTCGACGTTTCCCGACTCTGCCGTCCCCGCCATGCAACTGCTCAAGTTCCTCTCACTCGCCTTGATCGGACTCTTGCTGGCCTTCATGTTCCGAATGCCGGCCGGCGGCGATGACCGGGTACCGACGACCGCGCACGCGGTTCCTGCGACCGCACGCTGAACCCCGGCGACGCGCATTGCGCGATCGTTGACGAGGATCAAGCGCGCGTCTCGAACGGGTCATTATGCTCGCGGGTTTGACCGCACACAGAGCCTGCGAGCATGGCCATCGAACTCGTCTGCCCCGCCGGCAGCCTGCCGGCCCTCAAGACCGCCGTCGACGCCGGCGCTGACTGCGTCTACGTCGGCCTCAAGGACGCCACCAACGCCCGCAACTTCACCGGCCTGAACTTCGACGACCGGGCGCTGACCGATGGCATCGCCTATGCCCACGACCGCGGCGCCAAAGTGCTGCTGGCGCTCAACACCTATCCCCGCAGCGACAACTGGACGCGCTGGACCACCGCCGTCGACACCGCCGCCGAACGCGGCATCGATGCGCTGATCCTGGCCGACCCGGGCCTGATGCGCTACGCCATGCGCACCCATCCGGCGCTTCGCCGGCACCTGTCGGTACAGGGATCGGCGACCAGCTACGAGGCGATCAACTTCTACCATGAGCATTTCGGCATCCAGCGAGCGGTGCTGCCGCGGGTGCTGTCACTGGCTCAGGTCGAACAGGTGATCGCCCACACACCGGTCGAAATCGAACTGTTCGGCTTCGGCGGCCTGTGCGTGATGGTCGAGGGACGCTGCGCGCTGTCGGCATACGCCACCGGCGAGTCGCCCAACTGCAACGGCGCCTGCTCGCCGGGCAAGTACGTCCGCTGGCAACAGACCACGGCCGGCATGGAGGCGCGGGTCAACGGCATCCTGATCGACCGCTTCGCGGCCGACGAGCGCGCCGGCTACCCGACCTTGTGCAAGGGCCGCTTCGACGTCGGTGGCGAGACCTACTACGCGATTGAGGAGCCGACCAGCCTCAATACCCTCGAACTGTTGCCGGAGATCGCCCGCATCGGCGTGGCGGCGATCAAGATCGAAGGCCGCCAGCGCTCGCCGGCCTACGTCGGGCAGGTCACCCGGGTGTGGCGCCAGGCGATCGACCGGGCGGCGCGCGAGCACGACCGCTTCCGTCCCGACGCGGCCTGGCTGCGCGAACTCGCCCAGGTCTCGGAAGGGCAGAGCCAGACGCTCGGCGCCTACCATCGCCCATGGAAATGACCGAGGAACGCACGATGAAGCTCGCCCTTGGCCCCCTGCTCTACTACTGGACGCGCAAGCGGGTGCTCGACTTCTACGACGAGGTCGCAGCAGCGCCAGTGGACATCGTCTATCTCGGCGAGACGGTGTGCTCGCGGCGCCACGAACTGCGCCTGCCCGACTGGATGGACATCGGCGGGCGACTGGCCGCCGCCGGCAAGGAAGTGGTGATTTCGAGCCGGACCCTGATCGAGTCCGAATCGGACCTGAAGACCCTGCGACGCATTACCGGACAGTCGCACTTCCGCGTCGAGGCCAACGACATGGCGGCGGTACGGCTGCTGGCCGGCAGCGAAGGCTGGATCGCCGGCCCCAGCCTCAATGTCTTCAACGATCACACCCTCGGCATGCTGGTCGAACTCGGTGCGCGCCGCTTCGTGGCACCGCCCGAGATGTCCGGAGAGGCCCTCGCCCAGGTGCTGGCGACGCACGGCCGGCCCCTCGAGACCGAGGTCTTCGCCTTCGGCAGACTGCCGCTGGCCTACTCGGCACGCTGCTTCACGGCGCGCCACTTCAATCTGCAGAAGGACAACTGCGGCTTTCGCTGCATCGAATTCGAGGACGGGCTCGCGCTCGACACCCGCGACGGCCGGCCCTTCCTGACGATCAACGGCATCCAGACCCAGTCCGCGCGCGTGCACAACCTGCTCGGCGATCTGCCGGCGCTGGCCGACGCTGCCGTCGGCGTCCTGCGGATCAGCCCACAGGCCCGGCACACGGCAGCGATCGCCGCGCTGTTCGCCGACGCCCTCGGCGGCCGCCGCGCAGCGCGCGAGGCCTTCGACGCCAGCCGCCCGCTGATGCCCGCCGAGGCCTGCAACGGCTTCTGGCACGGCCGCGCCGGCATCGACGAATACGTCGCCTGAGGATTCGATGATGGAACGCAAGCTTCCTGCCTTCACCATACCGGGCCGGGTCGCCGCGCTGGTCGGCCGCCTGCCGCAGCTGCCGCCCGCCCTGGCCCTGGTCGGCGCCCTGAACCTGGCGCTGGGCCGCGTGCTGCCGCGCGACCAGCTCGAGCCGCTGTCCGGCAAACGGCTGCGGGTGCGGGTCACCGATGCCGGCCTGACACTGCGATTCGCACTCGGCACGAACGGCTTCAGGCCGGTATTCGACCGCCAGCCCGACGATCTCCGGATCAGTGCGACGCTGCGCGACTTCCTTGCGCTGGCATTGCGCGAGGAGGACGCGGACACCTTGTTCTTCGGCCGGCGCCTGCTGATGGAAGGCGACACCGAACTCGGTCTGCTGGTCAAGAACACCCTCGACGCGGTGGACTGGGCGGCACTGCGGCCGACCATGTCGCACTTCGGGCTGCGGCCAGGCTGAGGCCGCGCCGCCGGCGGGCGGCAGCCCTGCAAGCACGGCCGTTTGCCGCGGCGGTCGGCAACTCGCCCTAGAATGGGGAGCCCGATCACCCGCCCGCGCCGCATCCCGCCGTGTTCCGTTCCACCACCGAGCTCCCGCGCCACCTCGCTGCCGCCTATGCGCTGCTGGTGGTCTACGCGTGTCTGCACCCGTTCGCCGGCTGGCACGAGAGCGGCCTGCATCCGCTCGATTTCATCACCGCGCCGTGGCCCCGCTACTACCGGGTCAACGACGTGGTGCTCAATGTGCTCGGCTTCGTACCGCTCGGCTTCCTGATGGTGCCGGCGCTGCCACGGCGCCTGAACCTGGGCGCCTGCATGGTGGTGACGGTAGTCTGCTGTTTCGCGCTCAGCCTGTGCCTCGAGACCCTGCAGAACTTCCTGCCGACGAGAGTGGCCTCCAACCTCGACGTCGGATTCAACACCCTCGGCGGCCTGATCGGCGCCGCCTTCGGCGCCTGGTGGGGCCCTCGGCTGTTCGCCCACGACGGCGGCATCCACCGCTGGCGCAGCCGCCGCATCGTACCGGGGCCGCTCGGCGAGACCGGGCTGATCCTGATGGCGCTGTGGCTGTTCGCGCAGCTGGTGCCGGATAGCCCGGTATTCTCGACCGGCGATCTGCGCGGCCTGCTCGACCTGCCGGCGCCGCTGCCATTCAGCCCGCAGGAATACCTGCGCCTCGAAGCCGCGATCACCGCCGGCCATCTGCTGGCGGCCGTGCTGCTGGCGCGGGCGATGACCCGCGACGCTGGCCTCGGCTGGATTCTGCTGCTGGTGCTGCTGGCACTCGGCGCCAGTACGCTGGCGAGCGCCAGCTTCCTGGTCGCTGCCGAGCCCTTCGCCTGGGCCACCCCGGGATGGCGGGCCGGCCTGATCGCGGCGGTGCCGCTGGTGTTCATCGGCCTGTCGCTGCCGCGACCGCTCGCCCACGGCCTGGCGGCGATGGCGCTGCTGGCGGCCACCGTGCTGGTGAATCTGGCACCGCAGAACCCCTATCTGCTGTCCTACCCGCAGTTGATCGGCGAGAGCCATTTCCTCAATTTCCACGGCGCGACGAAGCTGGTTGCCGGCCTGTGGCCGTTTCTCGCCCTCGCCTACCTGATCCTGCTGGGCGCACTGAACCCCGGAATGCGGCGATAATCGACCGCAAGCGGGGCTTCGACCCCGTCCAGAACGGAGCCCCCCGACATGAGCTACTTCAAGCACCACGTGTTCTTCTGCACCAACCAGAGGGCCGCGGGCGAGACCTGCTGCAACGATCACAATGCAGTGGCAATGCAGACCTACGCCAAGGAGCGCATCGCCAAGCTCGGGCTCAAGGGCAAGGGCAACATCCGCATCAACAAGGCCGGCTGCCTCGACCGCTGTGACGACGGCCCGGTGCTGGTGGTCTATCCGGACGCGGTCTGGTACACCTATGTCGACACCGAGGACATCGACGAGATCATCGAGCGCCACCTGATCAAGGGCGAGATCGTCGAGCGCCTGCGCCTTCCCTGAGTCCTGGAGATCTGCCGATGACCCGTCCCCTGCCGACCGAGAAGGCCTTGCTGAAGGGTCCCGACGGCAACATCGAGGCGCTCATCGACGCGCCCGCCGAGGTGCGCGGCATCGCCCTCGTCGCCCACCCCCACCCACTGTTCGGCGGTGCCAACACCAACAAGGTTGCCCACACCCTGGCGCGAGCGTTCCGCGACCTGGGCTTCGCCACGTTGCGGCCGAATTTCCGCGGTGTCGGCGCCAGCGACGGGGCGCACGACCACGGCGGCGCCGAGACCGAAGACATGCTGGCGGTACTGTCCTGGGCCCAATCGCGCTGGGGGAGCCTGCCGATTGGACTCGGCGGATTCTCGTTCGGCGCCTTCGTCCAGACCCGCGTGGCCGCCCGCCTGGCCCCCGGCGTGACGCCGCCCGATCGCATCGTGCTGGTCGGCACCGCCGCCGGCGAGGTCACCGGTGCCCGCAGCTACAGTACCGAGAACGTCCCGGCGGGAACCCTGCTGATCCACGGTGAACTCGACGAGACGGTGGCGCTGGCCAATGTGCTCGACTGGGCACGACCGCAGGAATTGCCGGTCGTCGTGGTGCCGGGCGCCGACCATTTCTTTCATGGCAAGCTGCATGTGATCCGCGAGATCATCTCGCGCAACTGGCAGGCGCTCTGATCCGGTGCCGGCGCCGGCCCGCCCCAGGAGGAATCCGTGATGCGCCTGATCTGTTCGCTGACCAGCCCCTACGCTCGCAAGATCCGGGTCGTTCTGGCCGAGAAGGCGCTGCCGTTCGAACTGGTCGAGGACATCCCCTGGAACGACAGCACCCGCGTGCCCGACTTCAACCCGCTCGGCAAGGTGCCGGCACTGGTCGCCGACGACGGCAGCATCTGGTTCGATTCGCCGGTGATCGCGGAGTATCTCGACGTGATGCATCCGAGTCCGCAGATGATGCCGGCGGATCGCCAGGCAGCACTGCCGGTGCGCCAGAGCGAGGCGCTGGCGGACGGCATCATCGATGCCGCGGTACTGGCGTTCCTCGAGCGCTCGCGTCCGCAGGAACTGCGCAGCCAGGCCAACATCGACCGTCAGTACGGCAAGATCGCACGCGGCGTGAACGCGCTGGCCGGCCGGCTCGAGGCCGCGGACGGACTCAACCGGGGCCAGCTGTCGATCGCCGACGTCGCCGCTGGCTGCGCACTGGGCTATCTCGATCTGCGCTTTCCCGATATCGACTGGCGCAGCGGACGCGCCGGATTGGCGGAATATGGCGAGGCCCTGCTGTCGCGCCCGAGCTTTCGCGCCAGCGCGCCGCCGGGCTGAGCCGGCGCCCGCAGCGCGCGCTCAGCCGCGCGCGACCTCGACCCGGTTGCGTCCGAGCCGCTTGGCCTCGTAGAGGGCCGCATCCGACGCCCGCACCAGATCGGTCGGGGTCGTCACCCGGCCCCGGTCGGTGGCCGCCACGCCGAAACTGACGGTCACCATCGGGCCGACATTCGACGCCTCGTGCGGCAGCTTCAGCGCGGCCACCCGTTCGCGCACCTGCTCGGCGACGGCCCGGGCACCGTCGGCGCCGGTGCCCGGCAGCACGAACGCGAATTCCTCGCCGCCGATGCGGGCGACGACGTCGCCGGGGCGGAACAGCGCCTGCTCCATGGCCTGGGCGACCTTGATCAGGCAACGGTCGCCGGCCGGATGGCCGTAGCGGTCGTTGTATTCCTTGAAGTGGTCGATGTCCGCCGAGATCACGGCGAGCACGCCCCGGTCGCGCTCGGCACGCCGCCACTCCTTCCACAGCTCCTCTTCGAACAGCCGGCGATTGGCGATGCCGGTGAGGGTGTCGAGGCGAACCAGGCGTTCGAGTTCGTGGCTGATCTCGCGCGAGCTCGAGAGCTCCCTCCGCAACACTTCGGACTCGCGGAAGACCCGTTGCACCTGGGCCGACGATGCCAGCATGCCGACCCCGAAGATCGCCAGCAACAGCGCCATGACGAGGTGGATGCGGTCGCCGACCAGCAGCATCTGCACCGTGATCGGCACGATCGCCGGGATCGCGAACAGTGGATAGACCCGCTCCAGGGCAGACAGCACCGGGATCGCGCCGGCCATCATGCCACCCAGCACGAAGGCCAGGAAAACCTGATGCGGAAAGGAATTCGGGTGAAACAGCAAGGCGCCGGACAGCCCCCAGACGACGCCGCCGGCGAGCACGCCGATGGCGAAGCCACGGCGCCAGCGCACGAGGGAGATGGTGCCGGTGGCGGTACGCCGACGAAAGGCCTTGAGGTTCGCGTAGCGAACGGCGGAGACCGCCAGCAACAGCACCATCCAGGCCAACATCGTGGCCGGATCGACGGCGCCCCACAACGCCAGAACGAGGATCACGCCATTGACCAGGCTCACCGCCAGCGCGATCGGCAGTTGGCGGTAGCAGTGCTCGAGACGTGCATCGAGCGAGCTCGAATCGCGCAAGCTACGCGCGTCCAAGGCCTTCATGCTCGTGCCACCACCGGCCTGCCGGCCGATTTCGCGTGCCCATCACCCATCGCTCCCGTTCGAGAGTTCCATCACTTTACGCGAAGCGCCCCGGCCGCGGGCGCGTCACATGTCCTACCTGACGGTATATCGGCAGCGACGGCCCAAGCTGTTGAATTGATTCGCCGGATCAACCGCCGGCGGGCCAGCGGAACGGTCGCCAAACGGGCCGCGGGTCGACCAAGATACGGCTGCCGACCCGGCTACTGCCGGATGTCGCCGAAATTTCCGGGCGGCGAGGCATCCTCGGCGTCGGCGCGGAACGGGTTGATGTCGATGCCCCCGCGCCGCGTGTACCGTGCCCACACCGCCAGGCTCTCCGGCCGGCAGCGCCGGCGGATGTCCATGAAGATGCGCTCGACACACTGCTCATGAAACTCGTCGTGGTCGCGATAGGAGACGACGTAGCGCAGCAGCCCGGCGCGATCGATCGGGCGCCCCCGGTAGCGGACCGCCAGCGTCGCCCAGTCCGGCTGTCCGGTGATCAGGCAATTGGACTTGAGCAGGTGTGAGACCAGGGTCTCCTCGACCGTCGCTGCCGCGGCGTCGGCGCCGAGAAAGTCGGGCTGAGGCAGATAGGTGTCGATGTCCACATCGATGTCGTCGATCAGGTCGCCGGGGATTTGCTCCAGGCGGCGCTGCGACCGCCCGGAGAGCGGCTCGATGGTGACGCCGACGCGGGCACCGACCGCAGCCGTGAGATCGGCGGCGATCCGCTGGCGGACGTCCTCCGGGCTGTCGAAACGGCTGCCATTCAGCGAATTGAGATAGAGCTTCAGCGACTTGGATTCGACCAGCCGCGGCGAGCACGCCGGCACGTGGAAGCTGCCGATCGCGACGACCGGCTTGCCGTGGGGATTCAGCCACGACAGTTCGTAGGCATTCCACAGGTCGAGGCCGTAGAACGGCGGATTGCGCACGATCCCGAGTTCGGCGCGTTTCGGCGCACGGGCGATCGGAAACAGCAATTCCGGCGCGTAGCAGCTGCTGTAATCGACCTTGCGCCCGAGCGGCGAGGTGGCAAGCGGCGGAACACTGTCGGAAGCGGGCATCGGGTCAATGAACGGGGTCCGGGTGACAGATTATAATCATCGGTCGAGATGCGTATCCGTACGACACCGGAATGCCTGCCGACGCCGAAATCCTGCTGGTACTGACCAATCTGCCCGACCGCGAGGCCGGGGAGGCGCTGGCGCGGCAGCTCGTCGAGGCGCGACTGGCAGCCTGCGTCAATGTGCTCGGAGGCTGCACCTCGGTGTACCGATGGCAGGGCGCGACCGAGTGCGCGGACGAGGTCCCGTTGCTGATCAAGACCACCGGCGCCAGCTACGCGGCACTCGAGGACGCGATCCTCGCGGCGCACCCCTACGAACTTCCGGAAATCATCGCGGTCCCTGTGACACGTGGCCTGCCCGGCTACCTGCAGTGGGTGACGGGCGAAACCGAGTCAGATGCCTGAGCCGATGTCCCCAAGATCCCTCTTCGTCCGCCTGATCGCACTGATCGCAATGCTGCTGGCAGCGTCACTGGCTGCAGCGGCGAGCCCGCTGCACCCGCTAGAAGCGTACAAGATGTCGGCCCGCTCGATCGATCCGGGGTCGATCGAGGTCGTATTCGACATCCACGACGATTACTACCTCTACAAGGCCAACTTCCGCTTCAAGGCGGATCACCCCGATGTCGCTTTCGGCCAGCCGGCGCTGCCGCCCGGCAAGCAGAAGCACGACGAATTCTTCGGCGATGTCGAGATCTACCGCGACCAGGTCCGCTTCACGCTGCCGATCGAGGCATCCGAGGCGGTCACCGGCTTCCAGCTGACCGTCGTCGCCCAGGGCTGCTGGGACGAAGGCATCTGCTACCCACCGACCGACTACGTCGCCGACATCTCACTGACCGGCTCGAGCGGCGGTGGCGGTGGCCTGCTCGACAAGCTGCTGGGCGGACGCACCGACGGCGGTTCGGGTGGGGGCAGCGACGTCACCGAGCCGACCACAACGGCAGCGCCAGCGGCGACGGCCGCCGCCACGGCCGCCGACGACGAGTCGGGCTCGATCGCCGCGTTGCTGAAAAATGCCAGCGGGCCGCTGGTGCTGCTGTCGTTCTTCGGCTTCGGCCTGCTGCTGGCATTCACGCCGTGCACCTTTCCGATGATTCCGATCCTGTCGGGAATCATTGTCGGCCATGGCACCGGCATCAGCCGCATGCGCGCCTTGAGCCTGTCGCTGGCCTACGTCCTCGGCATGGCGGTCACCTACGCGCTGGCCGGCGTCGCCGCCGGCATGTCCGGTACGCTGCTGTCGGCGGCCCTGCAGAATGCCTGGGTGCTCGGCACCTTCGCGCTGGTGTTCGTGGTGCTGTCGCTGTCGATGTTCGGATTCTACGAACTGCAGCTGCCGACCGCATTGCAGAGTCGCCTGTCGGAGACCGCCAACCACCAGCGTGGCGGCCAGTTCGGCGGCGTGATCGTGATGGGCGTGCTGTCGGCACTGATCGTCGGGCCCTGCGTGGCGGCGCCGCTGGCCGGCGCCCTGCTCTACATCGCGCAGACGCGCGATGCCCTGTTCGGCGGCCTGGCGCTGTTCGTGATGGCGCTGGGCATGGGCGTGCCGCTGCTGGCGGTCGGCGTCGCTGCGCGCTCGGTGCTGCCGAAGGTGGGGCCATGGATGGAGGGCGTCAAGAAGGCCTTCGGCGTGATGCTGCTGGCGGTCGCGGTCTGGCTGATTTCGCCGGTGGTGCCGGCGCTGGCGACGATGCTGGCCTGGGCGGCACTGTTGATCTTCTCCGGCATCTTCCTGCGGGCAATCGACCCGCTGCCCCACAACGCCCACGGCTGGCAACGCTTCTGGAAGGCGGTCGGCGTGATCCTGCTGGTTTGCGGCGGCGCGATCCTGCTCGGCGCGCTTGGCGGCGGTCGCGATCCGCTGCAACCGCTCGCCGGCCTGCGCGGCAGCGCCGGCGCGGTCGCGGCCGAACAGCCACCGCGCTTCCAGCGCGTGCGCAGCGTGGCCGAGCTCGACGCCGCAGTGGCGGCATCGACGCGACCGGTGATGCTGGACTTCTATGCCGACTGGTGCGTGTCGTGCAAGGAGATGGAGCGCTACACCTTCTCGGATCCGGCCGTCGCCGGGCGCATGGCGAAGATGCTGTTGCTGCAGGCGGACGTGACCGAGAACAACGCCGACGACAAGGCCCTGCTGGCGCGCTTCGAGCTTTTCGGCCCGCCCGGCATCGTGTTCTTCCGCCCCGGCGGCGAGGAGATCGAAGGCGTCCGTGTGGTCGGCTACATGCCGGCGGAGCGATTCGAAGCGGTGCTGGCCCGTACCGCCGGCGGTTGAAGCGCAGCCCCGAGCGCATCGAATTGTCCTAAGATCTACCGGTCCCAACCACCACCCGTATCGCCATGTTCTCCGGAATCGTCGCGGCCGTCGGCCAAATCGAATCGGTGCAGCCACTCGAAGGCGGCGTGCGCCTGACCGTGGACGTCCGCGGCCTCGGCCTCGATGACGTCGCCATCGGCGACAGCATCGCCAACAGCGGGGTCTGCCTGACCGTCGTCGCGATCGACGGCAACCGCGCCAGTTTCGACGTCTCGCGCGAGACCCTCGATTGCACCGTCGGCCTGTCGCAACCGGGCGAAGTCAATCTCGAGAAGGCCTTGCGGGCGGACGATCGCCTGGGCGGGCATATCGTTACCGGGCACGTCGACGGCGTCGGCGAAGTGCTGCGCTTCACTCCGATCGGCGAGAGCCACGAACTGGTGATCCGGGCGCCGGCGTCGCTTGCCGGCTACATTGCGCGCAAGGGTTCGATCACCGTGGACGGCGTCAGCCTGACCGTCAATCGTGTCGACGGCACGGATTTCTCGATCAACCTGATCCCGCACACCATTGCGGTCACGACCTTGAATCGCCTCGCGGCAGGCAACCGGGTGAACCTGGAAATCGACATCATCGCTCGCTACGTCGAACGCATGATGGCCTGGCAGACGCAGGACGGGCACTGAGCCGGGGCGGCAACCCTCGCCACCCGTCCGGGTGGTCGCAGCACCGCCCGCGGCATCCAGATTCTTCCGCCATTGCCGTTAGCACAGTCTCAGCATCCTCGCCCTGCATTCGTGACCGACGGACCTCGCCCTCACCTTCTCGTCGCAGTCGGCCTCGCCGCCCTGCTGGCATTCGGCAGCGCGCGGGCGGCGGCAGACCAGGAGGAAATGGAGCGCCTGCTGTCGATGGATCTGACCGAACTGAGCGAGATCCGCATGGTGACCGCGGCCGGCCGCTTCCCTCAGAAGCTCTCCGAAGCGCCCTCTCGCGTGACCATCGTCACCGCCGACGAGATCCGGGCCCTGGGTCACCGCAATCTGGCCGACGTGGTGCGCTCGATCCGCGGGCTGTATACCGGCTACGACGGCAGTTACGAGATCATCGGGACCCGCGGCGTGCAGCCGGCGGGCGACTACAACACCCGGCTGCTGGTGATGATCGACGGCGTGCGCATCACCGACCCGGTGTACTCGCAGGGGCCGGTAGGCAATGAGTTCCCGGTGGACATCTCGCTGGTCGAACGCGTCGAGTTCCTGCCCGGCCCCGGTTCGGCGGCCTACGGCAACAACGCCTTCTTCGGTCTGCTCAACGTGATCACGCGGCGGCCCGATCCGCTCGGTCGGCGCACACTGCAGGTCGAAGCCGGCAGCCATGGCGAGCGGGCGGCGTCGGTCACCATCGAAGGCGCGCCGAGCGCGGGTTCGCGCGCGCTGCTGTCGATCAGCCGGCGCTATCGCAGCGGCGGCGACGTGCGCTTCGCGGAGCTGGCCTCCGACGATTCCGACGGAATCGCACGCGGCATCGACAATGAGGCGATCAACCGCTTGTTCGCCCGTGCCGACAGCGGCGACTGGCGATTCATCCTGGTTGCCGGGGAACGGGTCAAGACCGATCCCAGCGCGCCGTTCGGGACGATCTTCAACGACCCGCGCCTGCGGCAGAACGACACCTTCGTCCAGGCCAGCGCACGCCGCAGCCTGAACATCTCGGCGCTGACCGAGGGCGCGCTGCAGGCCTTCTACAACCGCTACGAATACCGCGGCGATTTTCCGACCGACTACCCGCCGCCGACCGTCAACCACGACTTCGACCTGGGTGAGCGCTACGGGCTGGAAGGCCAGTTGCGCACGCGCCGCTTCGACGGCCACACCGTGTCGCTGTGGGGCGAATTCCTCAGGGACAGCACGATCCGCCTGGTCAATCGGGATCTGTCGCCGCCCGCGACCTATCTCGACATCGGCCTGGACGAGCAGGCGTGGGGCGTGTTCGTTCAGGACGAGGTACGCCTCGGCGAGCGCTGGCTGGTCAATCTCGGCCTGCGCCACGACCGCCTCGCGACCGGCGACACCTCGACCAACCCGCGGCTGGCACTGATCCGCCAGGGCGATGCCGGCACCACCGCCAAGCTGCTCTATGGCACCGCCTTCCGCAGTCCGAACGCGTACGAACGGTTCTATTTCATCGAGGATTACTCGGCGGCGAATCCGGCCCTGAAGGCGGAACGGGTGCGCACGCTGGAGGCCACGGTCGAGCAGTTGCGCGGCAGGTTGCGATGGGCGTTCTCGCTGTTCCGCACCCAGGTAGACGACCTGATCGAACAGAGCGAAGGCGAAGACGGCCTGCTGCGCTTCGACAATCGATCCGGCGCGGACATCGACGGCGTCGAAGTCGAGGGCGAATACCGGGCCGCCGGCATGCAGTTGCGCGCCAGCCTCTCGCATCAACGGGCGAGCGACGCCGACAGCGGCGTCTGGCTGGTGAATTCGCCGCGCAACCTGCTCAAGGCGAGCGCCATCATGCCCACCGGCAAGCGCCAGCGCCTAGGCGTCTCGACGCGCTACGAGAGCGGGCGACGGACCGCCGTGGACACCCGCACCGGCGGCTATGGCGTCGCCGACCTCGCCTGGTCCGGCGAAACCGGTGGCAACGTGCGCTGGTCCGCGACCGTTCGCAATGCCTTCGATCACCGCTACGACCTGCCGGCAACGCTGGATCACGAGGTCGACCGCCTGCCGGCGAGCGGGCGCAGCCTGCTGGTGTCGGTTTCGGTTCCCCTCTGACGAACGGCGGCACGGCGGCGACTAGGCTATCGGCGGTCGCGCCGGTACACTGTCGGGTTCGACACGTACCACCGGAACCCAGGAGCACCCCTTGTCCGCCATTGCGCCGATCGGCGAAATCATCGAAGAGATCCGCGCCGGCCGCATGGTCGTGCTGGTGGACGAGGAAGACCGGGAGAACGAAGGCGATCTCGTCATGGCCGGCCAGTTCGTGACGGCGGCCGCGATCAACTTCATGGCCAAGCACGGTCGCGGCCTGATCTGCCTGACCCTGACCGAGGAACGCTGCCGGCAGCTCGGGCTGGGCCTGATGGTGCGCGACAACCGCTCACCCCACGGCACTGCATTCACCACCTCGATCGAAGCCGCGGAGGGGGTCACCACCGGCATCTCCGCCCAGGATCGGGCGCGCACGGTACAGGCGGCGGTGGCCCGCAATGCACGCCCGAACGACATCGTCCAGCCGGGCCACATCTTTCCGCTGATGGCCCAGAACGGCGGGGTACTGATCCGCGCCGGCCATACCGAGGCCGGCTGCGATCTGGCGATGCTGGCCGGCCTCGAGCCAGCGGCGGTGATCTGCGAGATCCTGAAGGACGACGGCACGATGGCTCGGCTGCCCGACCTGGTGGGCTTCGCCGGCGAGCACGGCCTCAAGATCGGTGCGATCCGCGATCTGATCGAATACCGCGCCGCCACCGAGAGCCTGGTCGAGCAGGTCGCGCGAAAGTCGGTGACGACCCCGCACGGCCCGTTCCAACTGACGGCCTTCGAGGACAAGACCAGCGGCGACGTGCATCTGGCGCTGACCCTGGGCGCTCTCGACGCGGCGACAGAAACCCTGGTGCGCGTCCATGAACCACTGTCGGTGGTGGACTTCCTCGACCCCGGCAGCGGCCGCCACAGCTTCTCGGTCGACGCCACGCTGGCGGCGATCGCGAGCGAGGGCAGCGGCGCACTGATCATGCTCTACCGGCCGCAATCCGGGCGGGATCTGGTGGCCGCCCTCACCGACGATCCGTCGGCCCCGCTGCCGGCGACCAAATGGGATCCCCGGCTGTTCGGCGTCGGCGCCCAGATACTGCGTGAACTCGGCATCGGCAAGATGCGTCTGATGGCGAGCCCGCGCAAGATTCCGAGCATGGCCGGATTCGGCCTGGAGGTATGCGGCTATGTTCCGCCCGAAAGCGAATGAGGCAGGGCGCACGGCGCCCGAGAACGAGGAAGGATCGATGGCCCGATTCGACCGCATCCGCGAAATCGCCCCTCGCCTCGAAGGCCGGGGGCTCGCCGTCGGCGTCGTCATGAGCCGTTTCAATCAGGACATCTGCGAGGGTCTGCTGTCGGCCTGCGTCGATCGCCTGCAGCAGCTCGGCGTGGCACCCGAGGCGATCACGCTGGCGACCGTCCCCGGCGCTCTCGAGATCCCGCTGGTGCTGCAGCGGATGGCGGCCAGCGGACGCTTCGATGCCCTGGTCGCCCTCGGCGCGGTGGTCCGCGGCGAGACCTATCACTTCGAACTGGTGGCCAACGAGCAGGGCAGCGGCATCACCCGTATCGGGCTCGACGCCGGCGTGCCGATCGCCAACGGCGTGCTGACCACCGAGAACGACGACCAGGCGATCGCGCGGATGCAGGTCAAGGGCCGCGAATGCGCCGAAGCTGCGGTCGAGATGGCGAACCTGCTGAAGGATCTTGCATGAGCAACCAGCAGGCGCGCCGCAAGGCCCGCGAGTTTGCGGTACAGGGCATCTACCAGTGGCTGGTGTCGCACAACGATCTCGCGCCGGTCGAGGAGCACATCGCGCAATCGACGGATTTCGAGCAGGCCGACGCGGCCCTGTTCCGCGAGCGTCTGCGGGGTGCCATTGCCAATGCCGAGCGCCATGACGCCGGGATCGGTCGCCACATCGACCGCCAGGTGGGGGAACTGTCGCCGGTCGAGCACGCGGTGCTGCTGCTGGCGAGCCAGGAACTCGCCCACCACCCGGAAGTGCCCTACCGGGTGGTGATCAACGAGGCCATCGAGCTGACGAAATCGTTCGGCGGCAGCGAGGGACACCGCTTCGTCAACGGCGTGCTCGACAAGCTGGCGGCCGAACTGCGCGCGACCGAAGTCAACGCCGCCCGCCGCAAGCGCGGCCAGTAGCCGGCGATTAGCGCGCCCTGGCGGGCGCGCTAATCGCCGGTGGCCGACTACATGCGCTCGCTCGAACTCTCGGCGGCATCGGCGGCCGCCTGGCCGCCTTCCTCGAGGAATTCGCCGGGGATCGGCAGTGGCGTCGACGGTGGCAGCATGTCCTCGGGCTTGAGCTGTTCGGTGAAGCCCTCCAGCGAACCCATGCTCTTCTTGTCGCGCCGAGCCACCGGTTCGGACAGGATGTAGGCGGCGGACAGTTGCGCCAGCGCTTCCAGCGCGTCGCGGTGGGTGCGCTCCTGCGCATGGGAGGCGTCCGCACCGAAGCCGATCAACGCGGTGCGGATGTCGTTGCCGGCCTCGACCGCAGCCGCGGAGTCGGAGCGGTAGTACTTGAAGACGTCGCGACGATGGCTGATGCCGTACTCCTGCGACAGGGCGATGAGCTTGTGGGTCAGGTGGTAGTCGAACGGACCCGACATGTCCTGAACGCAGATCGTGGCGGCGTGCTCGTCGGTGTTCTGCCCTGGCGCCGCGATCGAGATGTCGAGGCTCACCATCTCGGCGATCTCGCCATGCAGCGCCGCCGACGAGCCCGAGCCGACTTCTTCGGTGATCGTGAACAACGGGAACGCATTGACCGGCGGCAGCCGGCCGGACTCGCGCACCGCCTTGCAGGCCGCCAGCAATGCCGCGACCGCGGCCTTGTCGTCGAGATAGCGGGAGTTGATGTAGCCGCCGGGCTGGATCTCGAGCTGCGGATCGAAGGCGATCCAGTCGCCGACGTTGATGCCGGCGGCGACCAGGTCCTGCGCCGATCGGGCCTCGATGTCCACGCGGATCTCGACGTGTTCCCAGCCCACCGGCTGGGAGTCGATCTCGTCACCGAAGGCGTGGCCGGAAGTCTTCAGCGGCAGGCAGGTGCCCCGCAACTGGCCGTTGTCGGTGTAGATCGTCAGCCGCCCGCCTTCAGCGAAGCGTGCCGACCAGTGGCCGATCGGCACGACGCCGAGACGGCCGTTGGACTTGATCTCGCGGACCATCGCGCCGAGGGTGTCGAGGTGGGCGACGATCGCTCGCGCGGGGCGGCTTTCACGGCCCTTGATGGTTGCGCGAATGGCCCCGCGGCGGGTCATCTCGTACGGTATGCCGAGGGATTCGAGTCGGCCGGCGGTGTAGCGGACGACCGCGTCGGTCAGGCCGACCGGACTCGGAATCGCCAGCAGTTGCATCAGCGTTTCCTCCAGAAACGCATAGTCGATCGGGGGCAATGCTCGCGTCGTGTTCATGCACGGCTCCGTTGTTGTTCAGGACCGGATGGGTCATCCACGCCGGGCCGGGGCTGCATCGAGCCCGACGGCGTCGGGCCCCCCCTCCTCCAGATTCCCAGCCGCTCTCCCGCGGAGAACGGTCAGGGCTCGACCCGCGAACGCGGGAACAGCAGATCGACGAAGCGCTCGGCGGTCGGCTGCGGTTCATGATTGGCCAGTCCCGGGCGCTCGTTGGCCTCGATGATCACATAAGCGTCGCCGGCGACGTCAGGCACCAGGAAATCCAGCCCGGTCACCGGAATGTCGAGTGCGCGGGCGGCCCGTTCGGCCGCTCCGACCAGCGCCGGGTGGAGATCGTCGGTGACGTCGTGGATGGTACCGCCCGTGTGCAGGTTGGCGGTATTGCGCACGCCGACCACCCGTTCCGATGCCGGCACGTCGTCCAGGGTCAGCCCCTGCGCCGCCAGGCAACGTTCAGTCTCCCGATCGACCGGGATGCTCGACTCGCCGCCGGTCGCCGCCGACCGCCGCCGGCTCTGCTTTTCGATCAGCTGGGCGATGGTCGAACGGCCATCGCCGGTCACCGTCGGCGGCCGACGCACGGCAGCCGCGACGACGCGAAAGTCGATCACGACGATGCGCAGGTCGAGGCCGGCGCAGAACTGCTCGACGACCACCCGATCGCCGAATGTCCGGGCAGCCGCGATCGCGTCGACGACCTCGTCCCGGGTGGTCAGATCGACCGCGATGCCCTTGCCCTGCTCGCCGTCGGCCGGCTTGACCACGACCGATCCGTGGCGCCCGAGGAATTCGGCGACGGCTTCGTCGTCGTCGGCCGGAATCTGCGCCGGCACGGAAAGCTCGGCGGCTGCCAGCAGCTTGAGGGTGACCGCCTTGTCCTGGCAGCGGCTCATCGCGATCGCGGTGGTCAGTTCGGACAGGGATTCGCGACAGACCACGCTGCGACCGCCGAATTCGAGCCGGAAATAGCCGTTGGCTGCGTCGATCACCTCGACGTTGATGCCCCGGCGCCGCGCTTCGTCGACGATGATGCGGGCGTAGGGGTTGAGATCCGACACGCTGTCGTCGAGCGGCCCGGTGAACAAGGGCTCGTTGATCGCGTTGCGCCGCTTGACGGCGAACACGTTGATGCACTGGAACCCGAGTCTTTCGTACAGGGCGATCGCCTGCGCGTTGTCGTGCAGCACCGAGACGTCCATGAAGCTGCGGCCACGGGCCTGGAAGAGCTCCGCGAGGTAGCGCACCAGCGATTCGCCGATGCCGCCGTACGGCGCCTGGCGCGCCACGGCGAGCGACCACAGGCTCGAGCCCTGCCCCGGATCGCCGAAGGCCTCGACGTGGTCCACGCCCATCGCGACGCCGAGAATCTCGCCGCTGACCCGGTCTTCGGCGACGGCGTAGATCAGCTTGCGGTCGGCGCGCCGGCGCCACAGCCTCGCGGCATCCACCGAAACCATGCCGCGCCCGCGATAGAGCGCGTTGACCGCCGCCAGATCGGCGCGGGTGCGCCATCGGCGCAATGTGAACGGTCGACGTGCCGCAGTCTGCGGCCGGTAGGCGGACAACCACAGGCGGTAGGCTTCGGACGGGTCGACGAACAATTGCTGGGGCGCCTGGGCGACGACCACATGGGGCTTGTCGACATAGAAGGCGATGTCGCGCTGACCCGCGCGCTCCTCGAGCAGGCAGGCGGCGATCGCGGCCGGGTCCGAGAAGGTCTGGCCGGCGATCAGGCGCCCCCAGCCACAATCGACGACGGCCTCGCTGGCCATGTCGTCTGAGGCGTCGGCACGCGGCTCGCCGCCAACGCCAGGGCGCCGCTCGAGGCGCAGCGCCCGTGATGTCAGTTTTCGGTTCATCTGGGTTTCAGCCGACATGGGTTTGCAGCCACCATTCGAGCAATCCCAGCTGCCACAGCTTGGAACCGCGCAACGGCGTGATATGGGCCCCGGGGTCGGCCAGCAGCCGGTCGACATAGGGCTGACGGAACAGGTTGCGCTCGCGGGCCGATCGGCTCGACAGCGAATCGCGTACCTGTTCGAGCACGCGGCCCTGCAGGTATTTCAGCGCAGGCACCGGGAAATACCCTTTCGGCCGGTCGATCACCGCCGACGGGATCACCTGCCGCGCCGCTTCCTTGAGGATGCCCTTGCCGCCACCGGCGAGCTTGTGGCGGGCCGGAATGCGCGCCGCCAGCTCGACCAGTTCGTGGTCGAGGAACGGCACCCTGGCTTCCAGTCCGAAAGCCATGGTCATGTTGTCGACGCGCTTGACCGGGTCGTCCACCAGCATCACCGTGGTATCCAGGCGCAGCGCCTTGTCGACCGGGTCGTCGGCACCGGTCTCTGCGAAGCGATGAGCGACGAATTCGGCACTGGCATCGCCGGCCAGGTAATCGTCGCTGACCACCTCGCGATATTCGGCGTGGTCGCGATCACGGAAGGCGGCCAGGTAGTCGGCGACCGGCTCCTGGCTGCCGGCCAGCTTCGGGTACCAGTGGTAGCCGCCGAACACCTCGTCGGCGCCCTGACCGCTCTGGACCACCTTGCTATGGCGTGAGACCGCCTCGGACAGCAGGTAGAAGCCGATGCAGTCGTGGCTGACCATCGGCTCGCTCATCGCCTGCACCGCCTCCGGCAGCCGCTCGAGCAACTGCGATTCGGGGACGAAGATGCGCTCGTGGATGGTTTCGAAGCGCTGGGCGACGATATCGGCATATTCGAACTCATTGCCCTTTTCACCGCCGACGTCTTCGAAGCCGACGTTGTAGGTGCGCA
>JAGRFY010000029.1:27048-64847 GCA_020445765.1 Rhodocyclaceae bacterium
GGCCATCGAGCAGGATGTCGCGCCACTCGTCGAAGCTGCGGCCCTGCTCGGCCTCGGAGTGGGCGTACTCGAGACGCCAGAAGCAGCGCTCGCTGCGGGTCCCGTCCGCCTCGATCGTCATCAGGTGACCCGGTGCCAGCTTGCGCACGCCGCGCAGCAGCGTGTAGGGCGCCGGCACCACCGCGTGGAACGACAGATAGTGGTTCAGCGCAACCGGATCGATGTCGGTGTCGATGCCGCCGCCGGCAAGCAGTGCCGGCAGCGACGACGCGAAGCGCAAGCCGCCGCGCACCTCGGCGTAGTACAGCGGCTTGATGCCGAGACGATCCCGGCCGAGCACGACGCGCCCGGAATCGCGTTCCCAGATGGCGAACGCGAACATGCCGTTCAGGCGTTCGACGAAATCCGGACCCCAGGCGTGGTAGGCCTTCAGCAGCACCTCGGTGTCGCCATGGGAATAGAAGCGATAGCCCTTGCCTTCGAGTTCCCGGCGCAGCTCCGGATGGTTGTAGACCGCACCGTTGAACACGATGCCGACGCCCAGCAGCGGGTCGAACATCGGCTGCTGCGACGCATCCGACAGATCCATGATCTTCAGCCGTCGGTGGCCGAACCCTCTGCCGGGCTGCAGATGCAGGCCATGGGCGTCCGGACCACGCCGGCTCTGGGCCTCGGTCATGCCGGCCAGCGAGGCGACCTCGCAGGGCATTCCGTCGAATCTCAGTTCACCGGCAATTCCACACATGCATACTCCTGTTGCGATGGCTGCCACCCCGCAACAATGCGGCGGGCGCGACCGGAGTAGTCCGGTCGTCGAGCTGGGCGGCAGGGCAAGGATCGGATTTCGCGGGCGGCGAGCCCCGGGAAGGGCAGCCACCGACGCTCGCGGTTGGACCGCGTTCGCGGCCCGGGGAATGTCGAGACATGGCGTCGTCTGGAGCGGCATCGTCGCCGCCGGAAGCATCATTCTATCATTTACTTTTGGGCAAACAGATTTTGCGCCGGGCGTGCGCAGCGTCGCTGCGATAAGCTGCCGGGTTTCCGGCAACTGCCGGCCCCGCAGGACGGCGGCGGCGCCCTGCTCCGGACGGAAACGACGATGCCTTCGGAATTCGAACTGATCGGCCGCTATTTCGCGCGTCCGACGCCATCGGCCGACCTCGGCGTCGGCGACGATGCGGCCCTGTTGCGGCTGGCCGCCGGCCACCAGTGCGTCGTCAGTACCGACATGCTGGTCGAGGGCACCCATTTCGTCGCCGGTACCGATCCGCGCCGGCTCGGCTGGAAGACCGTCGCCGTGAGCATCTCCGACCTGGCGGCGATGGCGGCGCGACCGCGCTGGGCGACGCTGGCGGTGAGCCTGCCCGATGACGACGAGGCCTGGCTCGGCGGCTTCGCCAGCGGCGTCCACGCCTGCTGCGAAGCCCATGGCGTCGAATTGATCGGTGGCGACACCACCCGCGGCCCGCGCAATCTGTGTGCGACGGTCCTCGGCGAAGTGCCGACCGGGCAGGCCGTCACCCGCGCCGGCGCGCATGAAGGCGACGATATCTGGATCAGCGGCCAGCCCGGCCGGGCGGCGCTGGCACTGGCCCGAGTGCTCGACGGCACGTCGGCGGACGGCAGCTTGCCGGCGGAATTCCTCGAGGCGCTCGAAGCCCCGCGACCCCGGCTCGCGCTCGGGCTGGCGCTGCGCGGCCTGGCCAGCGCGATGCTTGATGTCTCCGACGGTCTGCTCGGCGATCTCGCGCACATCCTCGAACGCTCAGGGGTCGGCGCCCGCCTGATCGACGGCCTGCTGCCGCTGCGGGCCCTGATCGACAGCGGGGCCGATCCGCGGCGGGCACGGGAAGCCCTACTCGGGGGCGGCGACGACTACGAACTGTTGTTTTGCGCGCCGGTGGCGGCACGGCGCCGGATCGTCAGTCTTTGCGATGCCGTCGCTACGCCGCTGCACCGCATCGGCACGGTAGTGGCCGAGACCGGGCGGCTCGAGCTGGCGCTGGACGACGGCCGCTGCCACCCGCTGCAGCCCACGGGATTTCGCCATTTCACTGGCGAAAAGGCCGACAACTGATATTATATACAGCTCATGAGCCCGCATCGATGCGTCCAGACTTCCGCTTCCTGATCGCCCACCCGGCCCACTTCGTCGCCTGCGGCTTCGGCAGCGGGCTGGCGCCGAAGGCGCCCGGGACTGCCGGCACGCTGGCCGCCTGGGCGATCTTCCCGCTGTTCGGCACGGCGCTGGCCGACGGTGCGTTGCTGGTGCTGCTGGCCCTGTTCTTCGGACTTGGCGTGATCGTGGCCGAGCGAACCGGCCGCGACCTCGGCGTATCGGATCACGGCGCCATCGTATGGGACGAAATGGTACCTTTCTGGCTGATTCTGGTACTGACGCCGAAAAGCTGGCTGTGGCAGGCCGCGGCTTTCGTGCTGTTCCGTTTCTTCGACATCGTCAAGCCGCCCCCGGTCCGCTGGGCGGACCAGCGCGTCAAGGGCGGATTTGGCGTGATGCTCGACGATCTCATCGCCGCCGGCTACACGCTGCTGGTGCTGGCCCTGCTCAAGCGACTGTTGGATTGACCCGTATGGATCCCGAACTGGCTCAACTCTCCTTCGAAACCGGCGAATTCCTGCGCGCCCGCAACCTCATGCTGTGCACTGTCGAGTCCTGTACCGGCGGCTGGATCGGCGAACTGGTGACCGCCACCGCCGGCAGTTCGAATTGGTACGACCGTGGCTTCGTGACCTATTCCAACGACGCCAAGGTCGAGTTGCTGGGGGTCGACCCGGCCCTGCTCCGCACCCACGGTGCGGTCAGCGAAGAGACCGTGCGGGCGATGGTGCTCGGCGGCCTCGAGCGCTCCAATGCCGACCTGGTGCTTGCGGTCTCCGGCATCGCCGGGCCGGGCGGCGGTACCGGCGAACGTCCGGTCGGCACCGTGTGCTTCGCATGGACCCGCCGCGACGACCCGGTCCATACCGCGACCCTGCGCTTTCCGGGCGATCGGCAGGCCGTTCGCCGGCAGGCGGTACTGCACGCACTGCGCACCCTGCAACGCCTCTACGAATGACTTCCGGCACGAGCACGCAAAGTCTGTGCCATAATCGCTGACAACGATCCGAGGAGAACCATGGACGACAACAAGGCAAAAGCCCTGGCGGCTGCGCTATCACAGATCGAGAAGCAGTTCGGCAAGGGTTCGATCATGCGCATGGGCGACGGCGGCGTCGAGAAGGACATCCAGTCCGTGTCGACCGGCTCGCTCGGCCTCGACATTGCGCTCGGCCTCGGCGGCCTGCCGCGTGGCCGCGTGGTCGAGATCTACGGCCCCGAGTCGTCCGGCAAAACCACGCTGACCCTCCAGGTGGTTGCCGAAATGCAGAAGATCGGCGGCACAGCCGCCTTCATCGATGCCGAGCACGCGCTCGACGTGAACTACGCGGGCAAGCTCGGCGTCAATGTGGACGATCTGCTGATTTCGCAGCCGGACACCGGCGAGCAGGCGCTCGAGATCGCCGACATGCTGGTGCGGTCCGGCGGCGTCGACGTGGTCGTGATCGATTCGGTCGCGGCGCTGACCCCGAAGGCCGAGATCGAAGGCGAGATGGGTGATCAGCTGCCGGGCCTGCAGGCGCGGCTGATGAGTCAGGCGCTGCGCAAGCTGACTGCCAACATCAAGCGCACCAACACCCTGGTGATCTTCATCAACCAGATCCGCATGAAGATCGGCGTGATGTTCGGCAACCCGGAGACCACCACCGGCGGCAACGCCCTCAAGTTCTACGCCTCGGTCCGCATGGACATCCGCCGCACCGGTGCCATCAAGCGGGCGGATCAGGTGGTCGGTTCGGAGACGCGCTGCAAGGTGGTCAAGAACAAGGTGGCTCCGCCGTTCCGCGAGGCCCACTTCGACATTCTGTACGGCGAAGGCATTTCGCGCGAGGGCGAGATCATCGATCTCGGCGTCGAACACAAGATCATCGACAAGTCCGGCGCCTGGTACGCCTACGGCGGCAACAAGATCGGCCAGGGCAAGGACAACACCCGGGAATTCCTGCGCGGCAACCCCGATCTGGCACGCGAGATAGAGAACAAGGTACGCACCGCCGTCGGGTTGCCCGAGATGCCGGCGCTACCCGCCGTCCAGGCCACCGCGGCCGAGGCTTGAACGGAGCAAGATGACGACGGAGGAACTGCGTCAGCGGGCGCTCAGGCTGTTGGCCCAGCGCGATCATTCGCGCGCCGAACTGACCCGCAAGCTGTCCTCCCACGGCTCCCCGGACGAGGTTGCCGAGGTCGTCGCGCGCATGGCCGACCTCGACCTCCAGTCTGATCGCCGCTTCGCCGAGCAGTTCGTGCGCAGTCGGGGCGCACGCTTCGGCAGCGAACGCCTGCGCCGGGAACTGCGCCAACGGGGCATCGACGACGGACTCGGGGCGAGGGCAATCGCCGGCGCGCTCGAAGCCGACGAGTTCGAGCGCGCGCGGCGGGTCTGGCAGGCTCGTTTCGGCGAGTCGGCGAGCGATCGCCGCGAATGGGCGCGACAGGCGCGCTTCCTGCAATATCGTGGCTTTTCGACCGACGTCATCCACCGCGTATTGAAGGGGCGATTCGATGAGTCTGCTTAGGGTCGCCGGGCTGCGCAAGAAGTACAAGTCCCGCACGGTCGTGCACGATGTCGGCTTCGAGGTCGGCAGCGGTGAGGTGGTCGGCCTGCTCGGCCCCAACGGCGCCGGCAAGACCACCTGCTTCTACATGATCGTCGGCCTGGTGACGGCCGACGGCGGCGAGATCAATCTCGACGGCAAGGCCATCACTCACTCGCCGATCCATGCCCGGGCGCGGCTGGGCTTGTCCTACCTGCCGCAGGAAATGAGCGTCTTCCGCAAGCTCACGGTCTCCGAGAACATCCAGGCGGTGCTCGAACTGCAGCGGCTGCCCCGCGACCAGATCGAGGCGCGACTCGAGGAACTGCTCGAGGAACTCGGCATCGCCCATCTGCGCGACAGCGCCGCGCTGGCCTTGTCCGGTGGCGAGCGGCGGCGCTGCGAGATCGCCCGCGCGCTGGCCACCGCGCCACAGCTGATCCTGCTCGACGAACCCTTCGCCGGCGTCGATCCGATCGCCGTGCTCGACATCCAGAAGATCATTCGATTCCTCAAGGACAAGGGGATCGGCGTACTGATCACCGACCACAACGTCCGTGAAACGCTCGGTATCTGCGACCGCGCCTACATCATCAACGCGGGCGAGGTGCTGGCCAGCGGCACGCCGGACGACATCATCAAGAACGAGCAGGTGCGACGGGTATACCTCGGCGAGCATTTCAGGATGTAAGCTGATGGTCAGAAGAGAACCATGAAACCCACCCTCCAGCTCAAGCTCTCCCAGCACCTCACGCTCACGCCCCAACTGCAGCAGTCGATCCGGCTGTTGCAGCTATCGACGCTCGAACTCAACCAGGAGATCGAGCAGGCCCTGCGTGACAATCCGATGCTCGAGCGCGAGGACGGTGGCGACGAAGGCGAGCCGCAGGCCGAGGCCTCGACCGAGGCCGGTACGCGGGAGACCGCGCCGGACGTGGGCAGCGACGGCGCCGGCACGACCGAAGCCGGCGACACGCCGGCCGAGCCGGCGCGCGAGGAACCGCGCGACAACGAAGAGCTCGGCGAGTGGATGAACACCAGCCCGGGCAGCGGTTCTCAGCGTGACGACGACGACGACACCGACTTCCAGGAGCTGCAGGCCGCGGGCACATCGCTGCGCGACCATCTCGATGGCCAGATCGCGCTGACCCCGCTGAGTGATCGCGACCGCGCGCTGGTGCGCTTCATGATCGAGGCGCTCGACGACGATGGCTACCTCAGCCAGTCGCTGGAGGAGTTGCTGCCACTGTTGCCGGCCGAGCTGGAAATCGAGGTCGAGGACCTGCAGATCGCGCTCTGTCACATCCAGAATCTCGAACCACCCGGGATCGGGGCCCGCTCGCCCCAGGAGTGCCTGGCGCTGCAGTTGCGTGCGCTGCCGCCCTGCCCGACCCGGGAAATGGCGCTGGCGATCGTCATCGATCACCTCGAACTGCTCGCCAACCGGGATTTCAATCGCCTCAAGCGGATGTTGCACTGCCAGGACGACGATCTGCGCGCGGCCCACGAGATGATTCTCGGCCTCAACCCGCGCCCGGGTGCCCGCTTTGCGCCGAACGACACGCGCTACGTGGTGCCCGACGTCGTCGTACGCAAGCTGCGCAACCGCTGGACCGTGAGCCTCAACCCCGACGCAATGCCCAAGCTGCGGATCAATCAGATGTACGCGCGCATCCTCCAGCAGAACCGCGGCTCGGCAGCGTCGCTGGCGGGACAGCTGCAGGAAGCCAAGTGGCTGTTGAAGAACGTGCAGCAGCGCTTCGACACGATTCTGCGGGTCTCTCAGGCGATCGTTGACCAGCAAAGGCAGTTCTTCGATCATGGCGAAGTGGCCATGCGGCCCCTTACGCTGAGGGAAATTGCGGAAACGCTCGACCTCCATGAATCGACCATCTCCCGCGTCACCAATCAGAAGTACATGGCCACGCCGCGGGGCATCTTCGAACTCAAGTATTTTTTCGGCAGTCACGTGGCCACCGACAGCGGAGGCGCGGCGTCGTCGACGGCGATTCGTGCGCTCATCCGCCAGCTGGTGGACGCCGAAGACAGGAAGAAGCCCCTGTCGGACGCCAAGATTGCCGAACTCCTTGGCCAGCAGGGTATCGTGGTCGCGCGGCGAACGATCGCCAAGTATCGCGAATCACTCAGTATCCCGCCGGTCAGTTTGCGTAAGACGATCTGACAAAGGGAAGGATCATGAACCTGAACATCACCGGACATCATCTTGAGGTCACCCCGGCCATCCGCGAGTACGTGACGTCGAAGCTCGACCGGGTCATCCGGCATTTCGACAACGTCACCAGCGTCGGTGTGATCCTTTCGGTGGAGAAGCTGGTGCAGAAGGCCGAGGTCACCGTGCATGTCCGCGGCAAGGACATCTTCGTCGAGAGTTCGGATCAGGATCTGTACGCCGCGATCGATGCGATGACCGACAAGCTGGATCGCCAGGTCCTGAAGTACAAGCAGAAAAATCAGAACCATAACCACGCGGCCCTGAAGCACCAAAGCGTCGAACCCTGAAAATCGCACAACGCGGGGCACGGCCTTGGGTATATAATCCGGGCCGATCCCCGACAAACAGGCGCCGATTTCTCCGGCCTACGCCAAAGGCGCCTCAGCATCGGCGCCTGTCAGAGCAGGCGCCGATTCAATTCTTGCCGATGAACCTGATTGCCCAACTGTTGCCGCTCGGCAACGTCGTCATCGATCTCGAGGCGAGCAGCAAGAAGCGCGTGTTTGAGCAGGCCGGACTGCTGTTCGAGAACAACCAGGGCATTGCCCGCAGCACCGTGTTCGACAGCCTGTTCGCCCGCGAACGCCTGGGCTCCACCGGTCTCGGCCAGGGCATCGCCATTCCCCACGGTCGCATCAAGGGCCTGAAGGACGCCGTCGGTGGCTTCTTCCGCCTCAGCACGCCGGTTCAGTTCGACGCGCCCGATGGCAAGCCGGTGAGCCTGCTGTTCGTGCTGCTGGTGCCCGAACAGGCCAACGAGCACCACCTGCAGTTGCTCTCCGAACTGGCCCAGATGTTCAGCGATCCCGCCTTTCGCGACGAATTGACCAGCGCCGAGACCACCGACGAGATCCACGCGCTGTTCTCTGGCTGGGGCGACCACGATGCGCCGGACCAGCGTAGCGCTGCTGTTTGACGCAACCCGCGAGAAACTCCGGCTGCAGCACGTCTGCGGCAAGCTCGATCGCGACATCTCGGTCGCCGACGAGCGGCTGTGGCCGGCCGATCTGGTCGGCCACCTCAACCTGATCCATCCCGAGCGCCTGCAGGTCCTGGGCACCACCGAAGTGGCCTGGGCGCGCCGTCAGGCCCACGGCAAGATCACCCACCATTTCGAGTCCATTCTTGCCGCTCAGCCGCCGGCAGTGATCATGGCCGACGACTGTGAGGTGCCGGGCGTCGTCCGCGACGGCTGCGAGGCCGCCGGCATCGCACTGTTTTCGACGCCTCTGCCGACCGCCAGCGTGATCGACCTGCTGCGCCTCTATCTGTCGCGCCAGCTCGCCGAGAAGGCTTCGCTGCACGGCGTCTTCATGGACGTACTGGGCCTCGGCGTGCTGATCGCCGGCGATTCCGGCGCTGGCAAGTCCGAACTCGCACTGGAACTGATCTCTCGCGGCCACGGACTGGTGGCCGACGACATCGTCGAGTTCGCGCGCATCGCACCCACCGTGCTCGAAGGGCGGGCGCCGGAAATGCTCAAGGACTTCATCGAAGTGCGCGGCCTCGGCATGCTCAACATCCGCACCATCTTCGGCGAGACCGCCTGTCGCCGGAAGATGCGGCTCAAGTTGATCTGCCACCTCGAACGCCGCCAGCCCGGCACCGGCGATCGCCTGCGCATTCCGGACGTGCAGGACTACGAGGAAATTCTCGGGGTTCAGGTACGCAGCGTGGTGCTGCCGGTGGCGCCCGGCCGCAACATCGCGGTACTGCTCGAAGCCGCCGCACGCACGACCATCCTGCAGCTGCGCGGTATCGATTCGATGCAGGAATTCATTGGCCGTCACCGTTCGGCGCTGGATCGAACCGACGACGACTGACCGGCTCGGGCGCCCCGGCTTCAGATGACTTCGAAGAAGACCAAATCGCGCTCGATGTCGTTGGCCGAGAAGCCACAGCCGATCCGGCCCTGGCCGGTCAGCACGATCTCGCTCTTGCGCGCACACTGCTCCGGATCATCGCCGTTGGCCACGTAGGTACCGTTGGTGCTCTGATCGACCAGCACGAAACCGTCGCGCCGCCGCTCGACACGCGCGTGCTGGCGCGACGCGCGCGGATCGATGATGACCACGTCGTTGCCCTGCTCGCGGCCGAGCAGGATGATCGGGCGCAGTTCCTCGACGATCACGACGTCGTCCTGGTGCTTGATCCGCAGCCTGGGCGAGATCAGCGCCGAAGCCGCCGGCATCGAGGTCGTCATGCCGGTTCGCGGCCCCAGCAGGTAGATGGGCCAGTCGAACGCTTCGGCTCGGGCGCCGGCAATCGGCTCGGTACCGGCGAAATGCCGGGTCGCGGTACTCAGCAGCATCACCGTCTCGCCGCTGGCAAGCGCTTCGCCGGGGCGGGCGAAGCCGGCCAGCCGTTCGGCGAACGCGGCGACCTCTTCGACGCCGGCATTGCCTTCGCCGACGGTTCCGTAGTGCACGCCGATGCGGACCGACACGCGCACGCCCATCACCGGCAGCATGCCGGCGAGGCGCTCGACCATTTCGGTGGCGGCCTTGACCGCGGTGTCGCAGTCGGCGAATCCGACTGCAATGGCATTGCTGCGCCGGAACAGGATCGTACCGGAATTGGATTCGATGACCCGCTCGATACGGTTGGCGCAGCGCTCCACCGCGTGGGCTATCTCGCTCAGGCCGAGCGTGACGCCTTCACGCCCACCGCCGACCAGCTCAGCGAACAGCACACATTGATTTCGCCTCTGCCCCGTTTCCAATTCCTTCCTTGCCTCCCGTCAACGGCATTCCTGCGCCGCAGCGACCGCGCCGGTCTGCTCGAGCAAGACGCAATAATACCCGCGCAATTCGCGCACGGCGATCCCCTGCGCCGTCGTCAAGGCTCGCACGACGGGTCGCGCAAGTGGCCTTCGATCCGATGCGAGGCGATCTGGAGCGTCGAATGGCCGAGATCCGGCGGAGATATGACCGGGGGATCGAAGGCGGTGTCGCCTTCGTCCGGCGGCGTGCCCTGCGCCAATTGCGTGAAATCGAACAGATCACGGTCGCCCAGGTGTGATGGCACCACGTGCTTCATCGCCGTCGTCAGCGATTCGATGCGGCCCGGGAAATCCCGCGCCCATTGATTGAGCATCGCCTTGACCTGCTGGCGTTGCGCGTTGGGCTGGCTGCCGCACAGGTTGCACGGAATGATCGGATAGCGCATGGCGCCGGCGAAGCGCGAGATCAGCCGCTCCGGACAGTAGGCCAGCGGCCGGATCACCATGTGCCGGCCGTCGTCGCTCAGCAATTTCGGCGGCATCGCCTTGATGCGGCCGCCGAAGAACATGTTCAGGAACAAGGTCTCGAGCATGTCGTCGCGGTGATGGCCGAGCGCGATGCGGGTGGCGCCGAGCTCCGACGCCGTGCGATAGATGATGCCGCGACGCAGCCGCGAACACAGCGAACAGGTGGTCTTGCCCTCCGGGATCTTGTCGCGCACGATCGAATAGGTATCTTCGCTGACGATCCGGTATTCGACCCCGATCGACTCGAAATAGCGCGGCAGGACATCGGCCGGGAAGCCGGGCTGGCGCTGATCCAGATTCATCGCGATCACCCGGAAATCGACCGGTGCTCGCTCACGCAGCGCGAGCAGGGTACTGAGTAGCGTGAAGGAATCCTTGCCGCCGGAAACGCAGACCATGACGACATCGCCGTCCTCGATCATGCGGTAATCGGCGATGGCCTCGCCGGCGGCACGCTCGATCTTCTTGCGCAGTCGAACGAAGGTGTTGGACGGGTCGGCGCGATCCGCCACTTCCGCCTGCGTCTGGTGAATCCCGGTGCTCACGTCAAAAGCCTGAGGAAAAAGGAAATTATACCGGCACGACGAAGCCGCCGGAACGCGACTCCGGACATCGGCGCCGCACCTACAGGTAGGCGCTGCGACCGCCGTCCACCGCCAGGATCTGGCCGGTGACGTAAGGCGCGTCGAACAGCAGGAAGGCGACGACGTCCGCGATGTCCTGCGGCGACCCGACCCGCTTGAGGAGGCTGGTGGCGATGATGCGTTCGCGCTCGTCCGGCGTAAACTGGCCATCCTCCGGCCACACGATGGCGCCCGGCGACACGCCGTTCACGCGGACTTCGGGTGCCAGTTCGAGCGCCAGTGCCCGGGTCAGGCCGGCAAGCCCGGCCTTTGCCACCGAATAGACCGGATAGCCCGCCAGCGGCCGCTCGGCGTGGATGTCGACGATGTTGACGATCGCCCCTCGGCTCGCCTTCAGTGCCCCCGCCGCTGCCTGGCTGAGGAAGAACGGGGCCCGCAGATTGGAACCGACGAGATCGTTCCAGGCGTCTGCAGTGGTTTCACCGACCGCTGTCGGGAAGAAGCTCGACGCATTGTTGACCAGCCCGTCGAGGCGGCCGAAGCGGGCGACACAGGACGACACCAGGCGATCGATCGCATCGAGATCGAGCAGGTCGGCCGCAACGCAATGGGCGCTGCCGCTGCGTTGCCGTTCGAACTCCGCCACCAGGCTTCGGGCGTCGTCCTCGGCAGCGCGATAATGCACGCAGAGGTGCGCACCATCTCGGTGCAATCGGCGGGCGATGGCCGCTCCGACCCGCCTGGCGGCGCCGGTGACCAGCACCACCGGCGTGCGATCCGCGTCGTCCATAGCCGGGCTCAAGCCTCCTCGAAGACCGTCACGAAAGTCGACAGCAGTCTACAATCGCCGCTCACAAACCGCCCGAAAGATCGCGATGAACCTGCCGGAACCGTCCGCAGACGCATTGGACCACAGCAATCGGTTGTTACAGTTGATCCGCGACCGACTGGCCGCGGAGGGCTGGCTGTCGTTTGCAGACTACATGTCGATGGCGCTCTACCATCCGGGACTGGGCTACTACAGCGGCGGCAGTCGCAAGTTCGGTCCCGAGGGCGACTTCGTCACGGCACCTGAGCTGACACCCCTGTTCGGTCAGACCCTGGCACGTGCGCTGGCACCAGCGATGGCCGCCAGCGCCCCCTCGCTGATCGAAGTCGGCGCAGGCACCGGCCTCCTCGCCGCGGATCTGCTGCGCGCCCTCGACGCACTGGGCAGCCTGCCCGAGCACTACGACATCCTCGAGCTGTCCGGAGAACTGCGCGAGCGCCAGTTCGATACGCTGGCGCGCCAGGTGCCGGCACTGTCGGCACGGGTGCGCTGGCTCGATCGGCTGCCCGATCGATTCGACGGTGTCGTGGTGGCCAACGAGGTGCTCGACGTGATGCCGGTGCATCTCGTCGCAAGTCGCGCGGACGGCCTCTTCGAGCGCGGCATCGCCGAGCATGACGGCAAGCTGTGCTGGGCCGACCGCAGGGCCGGTGGACGGGTTCTCGAGGCGGCGAGCGCGCTGTCGCTGCCCGCCCCGGCGGAGGGCGAATACGTCACCGAACTGAATCTGGCCGCCGGCGCCTGGATCCGCGAATGGTCGCGACGCCTCGGGCGCGGGCTGATGCTGCTGCTCGATTACGGCTATCCGCGAGCCGAATACTATCTGCCCAGCCGTTCCGGCGGCACACTACTTTGCTACTACCGGCATCGCGCCCACGGCCAGCCATTGCTGTGGCCGGGCCTCAACGACATCACCGCGTTCGTCGATTTCACCGCTGTGGCCGAAGCCGCCCACGACGCCGGCCTCGAGATCTACGGCTACACGACCCAGGCGAGCTTCCTGCTGAACTGCGGAATCCTGGAACTGCTCGAACGCCGTGGCCCCCAGGAAAGCCCGGACTACATCCGCGCTGCCCGGGCGGTGCAACGCCTGACTGCGCCGCACGAAATGGGCGAGCTGTTCAAGGTTCTGGCGATCGGCCGGGAATGCGCCTCGGCGACAGCCGGCTTCGAGCGCGGCGATCGCCTGCACGCGCTGTGACCGCGTCCTATTCCTGGTTGCGATAGATCGCATCGAGGAAGGCCTCGGCCTCCTCGTCCTCGACCGGCGGATGCCCTTCGTCGCGCGCAGCCGACCGGATCACCTTCAGCGGTGCATCTGGCCGAGGCAACCAGCTGGCGTCGAGAATCTCGTCGTCGTAGCGCGGACCAGCGTCCACTTCCTCTCTCTGATCGTCACTTTCGGAATCCATCTGCCTCACTCCTTGCTGCTTCTTGCTCTGCCGACAGCTTATTGAATCATAAGTGCTATTTCACAATGCGCGGGCCAGGGCCGGTTTGCAAGCAAATTTCTCACGTCGCCGCCTTGGCAAGCCACGTGCGAATCAGTTCGGCCACCTCGCGCCACCCCTGTTCGAGCATCATGCCGTGACCGAGCTCCGGCATGATGTGGGCCTCGACACCGTAGCTTCGTGCGGTCATCTGTACCTGGCCCGCCGGGATCAACTCGTCGTGGCGCGCGCCGATCACCAGCATCGGCACCCGTGCGACGAGATGGACGTGAGGCAGATCAAACAGGCTCATGTCCCAGATCGCGCGATGCGATTCGGGCTGCGAGGCGCGTAGATAGCGTTTCAGGTCCGCCTCCGAGACCGGCTGATGGAACAGCGCATCGCGCAGGCTGCGACCATCCACCTGCCCGCCACCGAGCAGCCGGGTGAATTGGTTCATCAGCGACGGGCGACGCCAGGCCAGCCCCCAGGCGGACGACATCAGCCCCTGCGGCGGCACCGACGACATCAGCACGGCAGCGGCTGCGTCCGCGCGTTCCAGGTACTTCTGGACGACGAAGCCGCCCATCGAATGGCCGATCAACACCGGCGGGGCAGGCAGGGTAGCGACGATGCGGGCGACGTCGTCGACGTAGTCCGCGATCGAATAGCTGTCGAGCCGCGCGCGGTCGGGACTGCCACCATGCCCGGACAGCGACAGTGCATGCGCCTCGAAGCCGTGCTCGGCGAAGAAGTCGAGGAAGTGTTCGTCCCAGCACCATGCGCCGGCATAGGCGCCATGCACGAACAACAGCGGTCTCGGATCCCCCCCGCCCGGCGGGCGGCGGCTCAACACTTCCAGTTCGCAAAGATCGTTCGGCTTCATGCGGGCACCTCCATGCCGCGCTGGACCGCCGGGCGCGTACCGACGCGATCGAACCAGGCCGCCACGGCGGGATAATCGGCAAGGTCGACCTGCTGCCAGAGATGGCGGGCGACCCAGGGAAAGGTGGCGATGTCGGCGATCGAATAGTCGTCGCCGGCAATCCAGTCGCGCTGGGCCAGGCGGCGATCGAGCACGGCGTAGAGACGCTCGGCCTCGGCGCGGTAGCGCTTGATGGCATAGGGCACCTTCTCGTCGGCGAAGCGAAGAAAATGGTGCACCTGCCCGAACATCGGGCCGACGCCGCCCATCTGGAACATCAGCCACTGCAAGACATCGTAGCGACTGCGTGGATCGCGCGGCAGCAGGCGGCCGCACTTGTCGGCCAGGTAGATCAGGATTGCGCCGGACTCGAAGACCACGATCGGTCGCCCGTCAGGGCCATCCGGATCGACGATCACGGGAATCTTGTTGTTCGGGCTGAGCGCCGTGAAATCCTGCGAGAATTGGGCGCGCCGGGTGATGTCGATCGGCCTGACCTCGTAATCGAGGCCGAGCTCTTCGAGCATGATCGAAGCCTTGCGCCCGTTCGGCGTGCTCCAGGTGTATAGGGAAACCATGTCTGCGTCCGCAATGCGCTTTGGCGACTATAGCAAGGAGTGATCGCGAATCCGCGCGCAACGCGCCACATCGGGCACTGCGCACGTGCGACGGCGCCTGCGCGGCGCAATCCGGCGCGGCGGGCACGCCGCCGACGACACAGTTCATTGCGAAAATCGCGAGCCGACCCGACCGCAATCGGCACGCCGGCGCCCCGCTACAGCGGACCTCGTGCAGCGAACTCGATGCGATCGACGACGGTGCCATCCGGGGCCAGCAGTTCGAGGCGGTAGAGTCCGGCCCGGGGCGACCAGCGCAACCGCCCGCCGCGACCGACTTCGCGCCCGTCAAGCCGCCACCGCAAGTCCGCCAGCGGTGGCCATGCGATGAATTCGATGCGGAAGTCCGGGTCGGTCTCGACCGCCCGGCCGTCAACAATGCTGCGTGCGCCCGGTTTCACGATCCGCGCAAATCCGGGTGGCACGCGACCGGCCGGGGCTTCGTGGCCGGCGATCACCCACTCGGTACGGGGCGCCTCCGCTGCCCAGTCGAACGCCACCTCGCGGGCGACGACGCCGGCCGGCACGGGCTGCGCCGGGCACTGACCGATCTCGCTGCTCGCGAGTTGCGTCACCAGCGCACGCAGGACATCAGCCGCGCCGTCGCCTTCGGCGCTCGCCAGCAGGCTGTGACGCCCCAGGCGCGCCGCCACCAGCGCGCCGGCCGGCGCGATCGTCAGCGGCATCCAGCGGGCACAGTCCTGGCCATTCACGCTCGCCCACATCCGGCGCCAGACGTAGGCGGCAGCCGCCGGCAGCACACGCAGCGGCTCGGCGGCGACACGGTCGCGGCGCCACTCGGGCGCCTGCCAGCTGCCGTCTCCCGCCAAGGATGCGATCAGGCCGAGCAACTCGAGAACGTCGGCCGGACCGTCGACGCCGACGACATCGGCGAGCACGGCGCGCGACGAGCCCAGGTGCCGCTCGAGCAGTGGTCCGAACGGCACCGCCGCGAAGCCGACCTCGTCGAGCCATCCGCGCAAGCTGCGCCATCGCACCAGAGGATCGTCCTCGGGCGGCCCGTCGGCGAGCAGACTGGCGGCACCGACAGTGCCGGCTTCGAGCGCTCTTGCCAGCGCCAGCAGGCGCTCCGAAAGTTCCGCAGGAGGACGCTCGGCGAGCGGATCGGGCCGTGCATCCGGCGCGGCATAGGCCCGTACCCGCGCGCCCTCATCGACGATCACCACCGCCGCCCTACGACTGGCCGGAATCGTGCCCAACAGCGATTCCAGCCGATGCTGCAGCCCGCCATCGACATGGCTCGGCACGGTTTGCCCGCCGCCGCCCGCGACCCGGGCCAGCAGCGCCGCGGCGGCAGCATGCCGCGGTGGCGGCGCGCCCCGGTCGAGGCCGCTAACCAGGGTCGCGAGCGGGGCGCAGTCGGCATCTTGCGCGATGCGCCGAAGCAGCCGGCAGGCCCGCTGTTCGACGCGCCGCGGCTGCGCATCGGGCGCGCGCAACAGCACCGCCAGAATCGCCGCTTCGGCCGTGTCGAGTGCGGCCGGCGCCTTGCGGAACAGGCCCCAGGCGGCCGCCCCGATGCCTTGCAGCCGGCCTCGGAAGACCGCCAGATTGAGGTAGGCCTCGAGGATCTGTTCCTTGCTCCAGTTGGCTTCGAGCTCGGCGGCCGCCCGCGCCTGATCCCATTTCTGCCCGATGGTCCGCCGCCCGCCATGATCGGCGCGCGGCAACAGCGCCGGATCGAGCATGCCCGCCATCTGCATCGACAGCGTCGACGCGCCGCGCAACCGCTCCGACCACAGGTTCTGCCAAAGGGCCGCGACGAAGGCCCGCCAGTCCACCCCGGAATGCTCGAAGAAGCGTTGGTCCTCGGCCATCAGCAAGGTCCGCAGCATCGGCTGCGGCAGGGTGCGCAGCGGGGTCCATTCGAGCCGCAGGTTCTGGTAGGGGCGAAACTCCTCGGCGAGCACCTGGTCGTCGCGGCCGGTCAACCGCACCGTCGACGGTTGCAGGCCGTCACGGATGACCTGGAACGGCGGTGTCAGGGCGGCAACCGGCAACGACGCCACGACGAGCGCGACGCATGCCAGCGATCGTCGCTTCACGGGTCGATCGCCCGCTCGATCGCGACGAGCCTCGCCGCGCGGACCCGCTTCGGAATCTCGCTGCGCATCGGCGCATCGCGGGCGATCGCTCCGGCATCCACGGCCCGCGCCACGGCCAAGGCCCGGAGCAGGCACCCGCTCGGATCGGCGGCCACGTCGCCGGCGCAGATCCGCACTACGCGCAGCAGTTCGGCGAAGCGCTCCGGCCGCCGCAGGCCGTCGCTGCGCTCGATCAGCGCCAATTGCGCGCCGGCATCGCGCGCCGACAAGGCGAGCACGGCACCATACTCGCGCAGCACCAGCACCGACAGTTCGCGGCAGTCGTTCGGCAGCCGCAACCGGGTGGCCACCGCCACCGCCTGCCGCTCGGCCTGCGGCGGCGCCGGCGGCCACAGGCAGGCCCAGCGGACGGACAACGGGTCGGTGTCGTCCAGTCGGGCCAGGGCCTCGATGCCGCCCTCGCGGCCGGCCAGTTCCGGCAACAGGCGGTCGAACGCGCCGCAGGCCTGCAGCACCTCGAACATGCGTTGCGGTGCACGCGCCACCAGTCCGCGGGAGAGCTCCTGCCACACGCGCTCGGCGACCAGGGCATCGACCTCGCCCTGCACCACCATCCGCCGGCACAGTTCGACGGTATCCGGCGCCACCTCGAAGGCCGGGAATCTTGCGGCGAAGCGGGCAAGGCGCAGGATGCGCACCGGATCCTCGGCGAAGGCCGGACTGACGTGGCGCAACCATCGTCGTTCGAGGTCGGCGCGCCCGCCCCACGGGTCCACCAGTTCGCCGTCCTCGGACAGCGCCATGGCGTTGATCGTGAGGTCGCGTCGCCTCAGGTCCTGTTCCAGCGTGACGTCGGGATCGGCGTGGAAGACGAAGCCCTTGTAGCCGGGTGCGGACTTGCGCTCGGTGCGGGCGAGCGCGTATTCCTCGTGCGTCTCCGGATGCAGGAACACCGGAAAATCCTTGCCCACCGGCTTGAAGCCGCGGGCCAGCATGTCCTCGGGCGTGGCGCCGACGACGACGTAGTCGCGGTCTTCGACCTCGAGGCCGAGCATGCGATCGCGAACGGCGCCGCCGACGGTATAGACCTTCACCGCCACTGCCGTGCTCAGAACTCCCGCCCGTGCTGGGCCGCGCCGAAGAACGACGCCCGGCGGCGCTGCGCCGACAGATACAGGGGTGCGATCGCCTCGAGCGGTGTCGGCGCCGCACCGAACGGCAGCGGATCGCCCTGCACGACGGAATCCTTCTGCAGCGAACGCAGGTTGTCGCGGCTCAGCGGAGCGTTCGGCAGCCGCTCCATCACGGCCGCCTGGATCATGGCCAGCGGACCGGGCAGCGGGATCACCAGGCCGCGGTGACCGCTGACCTCGCCGACGTATTCGACCAGTTGTTCGAGGGTATAGACCCGCGGCCCGGCGGCATCCCAGGTCTGGCCGACGGCCTCCGGCATGTTCAGGCTGGCTGCCAGCAGTTCGGCGACATCCTCGACATACACCGGCTGCAGCCGCGAACCGGCGCCACCGATCGGCAGCAGCGGAATGAAGCGGAGCAGACCGGCGAACATGTTCAGGAAGCGATCGCCCGGCCCGAAGATCACCGACGGACGGACGATGGTCCATTCGAGCCCGCGACCGGCCGCGCGGATCGCCGCCTCGCCGGCAGCCTTCGAACGCAAGTACTCGGAGGGCCCATCCTCGGCGGCACCGAGGGCGCTGACGTGAACCAGGCGGCGGACCCCTTGCCTGGCGCAGGCGGCGACCAGACGTCGAGGCAGCGCCACGTGCGCCTTCTCGAATGCGGGACCGTACGGCTTCCCGCTCGGCGAATGCAGCACCGCCACCAGATTGACGACTGCATCGACGCCGTCGAGCAGGCGCTCGAGGGTGGCGTCGTCGTGGACATCGGCCTCGATCACGTCGACCGTCGGCAGCGGCAGCAGGTGTCCTGCGCGGGCGCGACGACGCGTCGGAATCCGCACCCGCAGACCGCGATCCGCGAGACGGTTGGCGAGCGACGTGCCGACGAATCCACTGCCGCCGAGCACCAGAACCTGTTCGAGCTTCATTGCTGGCTCCTCCTGTTGGATTGATTCACTGTGCCGGACGAATCGTACCCAATCGCGCCTTCAGCGACTGCGGTTTGCTCTCGAACAGCGCACCATAGACCACGGCGTTGGCCATCACCTGCTTGACGTAGCGCCGGGTCTCGTCGAACGGGATGGTCTCGGCGTAGATCGCGCCTTCGAGCGGCCTCTGGTCGCGCCAGCGGCGCGCACGTCCCGGCCCGGCGTTGTAGCCCGCCGACGCGAGCACCGGATGATGGTCGAGGCCCTCCATCACCATCCGCATGTAGTGGGTACCGATCATGACGTTGTTCTGCGGCTCGCGCAGCCAATTGACGTTGAAGCCCCGGACCCCGATCTTGCGCGCGACCCAGCGACCGGTGGCCGGCATGATCTGCATCAGCCCCTGCGCACCGGCACTCGAGCGCGCCGCCGGCACGAAGCGGCTTTCCTGGCGCATCAGACCGTAGACCCACGACAGTTCGAGTCCCTGTGCCCGCGCCTGCGGTTCGATCAGTTCACGATAGGGGGCGAGGTAGCGCAAGCCCATGTCCGGCTGGCGGCTGACGCGCTCGGCGGTGTTGATCGCCCGGTCATAGACGCCGGATTCTGCAGCCAATGCGGCCGCCGCGATCAGGAAATCGTCGTCCTGGTCCTGCAGCGCCCAGTTCCATTCGCGCACGCCCTCGGTACGCATGTCGAGACGGAACAGCGCCAGCGCCCGCTGCAGGCCCTGATCCGACCGGACGCGCTCGCGCGCCGCCTGGCGCTGCGCCGGCTGAGTCGGTGGTGGCTCGAAGCTGCGCCCGAGTTCCTCGGCAGCCAGCAGGCCGTAGAAATCGGCGCCGTCGGCAATCCGCGCGTACTGGTAGACGGCACCGGCATCATCGTTCATGGCCGCCAGCGATCGCCCGTGCCAGTAGATCCACGCGGGTTCGCCACGCATCCGCTCGGGCAGCGCCTCGATCGCGCTGCGCACCGCCTTCCAGTCGGTCGCGCGCAGCGCCGCCCGCACCCGCCAGGCGTGCTGTTCCTCGGTCAGCGGCGCATCGCCGGCGGCGCGATACCACTTGATCGCATCCGGCAGGTGCTGTTCCGCACCCCGCCAACCGAGAATGCCGTAGACAAAGGCACGTTCGTTGGACTTGAAGCGGTCGAACAGGCGTTGCAGCCGGAAGTGGGCCTGGGCGGCGTCGTCGCTGGCGACCCGGGCGAGCGCAGCGAGCGCCAGCTCCCGACCCGTCCGGGTGGTCGAGAAGTTGACCGGCAGTCGATCGACGAAAGCCACCGGCTTCTTCAGCGCCGCGTCGATCCGCGACGCATCCGGCGCGCTGGCCGGATCCAGCCAGGCCGCCATCACCTTGGCGTCGCCGGCCCGTCCGAGCGAGAGCGCCCAGCGCAGTCGCTGCCAGATGTCCTCGCGATCGACCTGGCCGTCGGTCACCAGCCGCCTGAACACCGGTTCGCAGGCTTCGACCACGCGCGGGCTGTCACGCCACAGGTCGAGGGCCGGGCCGACCGCGCTGCGGTCGCCCAACAGCAAGCGCCCGTGAAGGTAGTGGCATTCGACATCGCGGTCGGGGGCGCGCACGTCGCGAAAGCGCGCCAGCACCGCCGGCCAGTCGCCGTCGTCCGCGGACCGGCGAATCCAGGCTTCGCGCAAGCGCTCGGCCAGCACGCTGTCCTCGTGGCGGCGCACGAAACCGTCGAGGGCGACCACATCCGGCGCCCGGTCGCGTCGCGCCAGTCGATTGCTGAGCAGCCAGTATTCGACATAGCGCTGCAGCAAGTGTGAATCGCGACGCGACGCCAGCGCCTCCAGTTCGTCGGCCCTGCCGGTGCGCATGGCCTCCCGTGCCGCGACGATGCGTTCGTCGCCCGACAGCGCCAGGACGGGCATCGGGGTCGCTGCCAGCAGGCCCGTCCAGGCAGCCAGCAGTAGTGCACGCTTCATGGCTTAGAATTTCCTTTGCTGCAGCCGTCATCATCCTACCCGAGCGACGTCCGGTGCCCCAGTCTCCCGATGTTTCCGTCCACAAAAAACGCATCCGGGATGTCGCCGTCGCGCGACGCATGGCCATGCCCGATGACGTCCGACTGGCGTCGGACCAGTGGATCGCGACGCACCTCGATGCGCTGGTCGCACGGCTCGGCGCCCACCGACTCGCGTTCTGCTGGCCACATCGCGGCGAGCCGGATCTGAGGTCCTGGGCCGCCGCCTGGCTGTCGGGTGACGCAGGCCGCATTGCCGCGCTGCCGGTGGTGGTGGCCCCGCGTCATCCGATGGTGTTCCGGCACTGGACACCGGGTTGCGAGATGGTGACCGATCGCTACGGCATTCCGCATCCGGCCCACGGCGATCCCGTGCGCCCCGAACTGGTGCTGCTGCCGGTCAACGCCTTCGATCGCCAGGGCTATCGCATCGGCTATGGCGGGGGCTACTTCGACCGCACGCTGGCCGTCCTGGAACCTGCGCCGCTGGTGGCCGGCATCGCCTACCACGATGCCGAGGTGGCCAGCGCCCTGCCGCAGCCCCACGACGTACCGATGCACTGGGTGGTGACCGACCGCGGCATCATCACCACCGGCGGCGGGCGATCAGGGCAGGCAAACCGTCAGCCGGCGACTTAGCACGATTTCGTTCGGCGATACGTCTGCGCCGAAGGCCATCAATTCGACACCGCCGGCATTTGCCGCGCGCAGGCGGCGGCCATAGACCGGATCGATATGATCGGCTGGCCGCACCTCGCGCACGTCGGCGCGCTGCACGCAGAACAGCATGACCGCACGACGCCCGGCGGCGACCTCGGCGGACAAGGCCTGGAGGTGACGCTGGCCGCGTTCGCTGACGGCATCCGGAAAATAGCCGACGTCGCCATCGACCGCGGCCGTGACATTCTTGACCTCGACGTAACACGGGGGCCGGTCCTCCCCTTCGAGCAGCAGATCGATGCGACTGTGGCCGCCATAGCGAACCTCGCTCCGGATCTTCGGGTAGCCCGCCAAGCCGGCAATCCGCCCGCTATCGACGGCCTCGCGCACGAGGCCGTTGGCGCGACCGGTATGAACGCCGACCAGCCGTCCCGGCGCGACCTCGACCAGTTCCCAGGTCCAGGCCAGCTTGCGCGCCGGATTGCGCGCCGCGGACAGCCACACGCGCATCCCCGGCTCGGCGCATCCGAGCATCGAGCCGGTATTCGGACAGTGTGCGATGACCACCCCGTCCGCGGTGTCGACGTCGGCCAGAAAGCGCTTGTATCGCCTGATCAGTCGGCCTTCACGCAGGGTTTCGTCGAAACGCATGGCGTCATTATGGCGTCACTGCGCGTCGCCATGCGCCGCCTCAGGCCGGGTGGGTGTCGACGTAGTGCTTGAGGACGAGCTTCAGCGACGCCACCCGCTGCAGGTTGCCGCAGGCCCGGGCGCGATCCATGTCTTCGCAGATCATGTTCCGGATGCGGCGCTCGCCGTCGGCGGTGTGAACCAGATAGTTGCCCAGTTCCAGTGCCACCATCTCGGGAATGTGCTCGTGCTCGGCAATTGCGAGGATCTCGTCCTCGGTGAGTTCCGACAGTTCGATGCAGTCTTCGATCGTCAACATGGCAACCTCCGTAGTCGCGGGTTTCAAGGCTGCGGACCCGCGGCAGCGGGCCGAACCCTCGCTCCATCTGCGCTCGACTACAGTGGAGCACGAACGGCAACTGCCCGCGTTGACCGGAAACAAGTTCGCTTGCGAGCGCCGCGGCAATCGACGGCCGAACGATGGACGGCATGCTCGAAGCTACTCGATCGCATGCCCGACTCTGGACCAGCGCACGCTGCCGCCGGGGTCCTTCGAAAACCAGACCTGACGTGCCCGCCCGACCACGTCGCTGAGCGGCACCGTGCCGAAGTGGCGTGAATCCTTGCTTTGTCCGCGGTTGTCGCCGAGCACGAACACGCTTCCCGGCGGCACCGTGACTGCCAGTTCGGCGCCTTCGGCATCGTCCCACTCGACCAGCCAACGATGCCCATCGATGCGCTCGGTCACGGTGCCAGCGCCAACCGGGGCTTCGGCCAATGGCACCTGATTGACCCAGACCTGCCGTCCGGCGATTCGCACACGATCGCCCGGCAGACCGACGACCCGCTTGATGTAGACCAGCGTGCGGTCATTGGGATAGGTGAAGATGCCGACGTCGCCGCGCGCGACGGCACGGCCACAGCCGGGGCAGTTGTAGCTCATGTCCGCGAACAGCACATCGCCACGCAGGATGCCGGGCGCCATGCTCGACGACGGGATGCGCCACGACGCCACGTAATGTTCGCGCACATGACTCACCAGCGCGGGCAGTATCAGCGCATTGCAGATCAGGAAGACCAGCAGGTAGACGCCGCCGGTCTGCCACGGCAGGCGCGGCCGATCGGGCTGTCGCCGGGCATCGCGCCAGGCGTCGGCGACCGATGCCAGCCAGATCGCGAGGGCCACCGCCAGACTCGCGGCCAAGGCCGGCAGTGTCCAGCCCTGCGGCAGGCGGACGGCGACCCAGCTCATCAGCGGCACCGAGACCAGCGCGAACCCGAGAAACAGCCAGATCGCCCGATTGGGCCGCCCGTTGGCGAGTTGGCCGAAGCCGGGCAGGACCATCGACATCAGCGCCGCGCGCCAATGGGCCGGGAATGTTCGTCCGTAAGTCATCGCAGGCTCCTCGTTCAGAATGCAGTGCTCGCCGTCCATGCCGCGAACGCAAAGGCCAGCAGCTGGGCACCGCCCAGCAGCGCGCCACCGACCAGCGCTGCGTCGCGAGCCCACCGGCGCCAACGCGGTTCCGCCGGCGGCAGTGCGACGCGCTGCAGCACCCGGTCCACGAAATCGGCAGGCGGCTCGAGCAGCCCCCGCGCGAGCAGGTCATCGAAGGGATCATTCATGTCGGTTCTCCAGCAGGCGTCGCAAGGCGATGCGAGCGCGATAGAGTCGCTGCTTGGCAGCCGCTTCGCTGCAACCTTCGATGCGGGCGATGGCCGCGAAATCGAGTTCTCGGAAATAGCTCAGTGCCAGCACGCTGCGATCGACCGGCGGCAATCGACACAAGGCGCCACGCAACATCCGCTGGCGTTCGGCCAGTTCCATGGCCTGCGCCGGACCGGGCGACTCATCCGCCGTTTCGCCGACATCGTCGAGCGCGACGTGATGCCTGCGTTCCGACCGCGCAAGCGCATTCAACGCCAGATTGCGAACGATCGTGAATAGCCAGGTGGACAACGAAGCACTCGCCGGGTCGAAGCGATCGGCATGGCGCCAGGCCCGCAAGAAGGCCTCCTGGGCGAGTTCTTCCGCCTCGCCCTGCGACAGCCCGAGCCGACCCAGATAGCCGAACACTGGCCCTTGGAAGCGGCGTATCAGCAGGCCGAACGCTTTGGTATCACCATGGCGAATCGAATCGATCGGGGGGTCGGAATGCATGGTGCACCGCTCGTTGCGACGATCCGTATACCGTCAACAACGGATTGGGTAACGGGACGACGCAGGCTCGGACTGACGGAAGGCGTCGCGACAGGTCGGTTGGGCACGGCACGTGCGCTCGCCGCGGTCCGGTCGCACCTCCGGAAGGAATGCAGCGACCTGGCGAAATTCCTGCCCGGTCCATCCCACCATGCACCGTCGATCCAAGCCCAGGCCAGCCGCGGTCATTGCGGTTCCATCAAGGCAATCACGAACGGTGCCAGTCGCGGGACGTCCCAGGAAGTGGGTAAGAGCGGCGGCATTTTGATTGCCGTGCTGGCCCTGCAGGGCCAGCCAGGATCTGACATCAGCCGAGCAAGGTCCTGACGAGCTCGCGAGCCCAGTCGAATCCCAGGATGTTTCCCGCAGCCACTGCCAGCAGCGCGAAGAATGCGATCCGGAGCAGATGATACGCAACGAACAGCACGATGTTGGTGGCGATCAGTACCGCAAGCGCAATGCCGACCGCTTCGGCTGCTGGCTGGCCGCCGGAAAATGCGGCGACACCGGCGATGATTGCGGCCACGACTGCAATGGTGCCGATCGTGCCGGACGGGTCGGTCCTACCGGACGACGCCTTGCCGGTCTTGCCGGAGCTGGCCGTTGGTGCTTTGGTGGCGGATTTCGCCGGTGACGGCGATCGACGGGTCGCGGACCTGGCCGTCGAAGGCGGCGTCGGATCATCGACGATGCCGCCGCCGCAGCATTGAAAGCAGACGTCCCGGACCTCCCGGGTCGAATTGCCGCTGCCGCCGCAAGCCGTGCAGGCCTGATCGATACTGCTGCCGTAGCCGCGACCGCCGCAGCCGTAACAACTCTCGTAGCGACCGGTAGCCAGACTCCCTGTACCGCTGCAAACATTGCATGTCGTCATTGGTTTCTCCCTGGCCCGATTGGAAAGTTCCAGCGCAGGCGGGTGGCCATGGCCGCATCCCGCATTGGTCACACACGCGCTGTCGTCCGTCAGAGACGCAGGGCGGCCGGAAAGCGTCAGACGACGGTCCGGGCCAATATCGACGAGGGCGACTGACGAGTAACCGCACGCCGCGTCGCCGGACATATTCAATTCCGTTAGCGGGAGCCTAACTTTTGCATGATTGACGTGGCTCGCCATTCCCCATCAAGCTCTCGCGCAATGACGGCCATTTAATTTCGCGGCTGGTCCGGCGCCGTACGATCTGACGGAATGCCCATCGCTGCGTCTCCTTCGGGAGACCAGGCACCGCTCGCCAGGCAACGACATCTCGATACTCGGACCGATTCGAAACCAGGAGCATCCCATGAACATCCTTCGTGACAAGTCGAAATTGCTGTGCAGCGCTGTCGTTTGCGCCCTCACGGCGGCCACCGGGCCGGTGGCCGCTGCAAACCATGCACTGCTGCTGACCCTCGACTACGCGGGCACGCGCAACGAGTTACCGGGAATCGCCTTCGACGGCCGGTATGCTCGCGAGATCGCCCAGGCAATGGGCGTACCGGACCGGAACATCGTCCATCTGAAGAACCGGGATCTCGATTTCCGCGGCCTCAGCGGTGCCGTCAGAGGGCTCGCGGAGCGCATCGCGGAAGGCGACAAGGTTTTCGTCTATTACTCGGGCCATGGCTACCAGAGCGAAGCAGGCGACGCTGGAAATCGGTGTTCCGAAAGTCTGGTGGCGGCGGACAATCGCTTGTATTTCGATGCGAAGCTGGAAAGCGATCTGGAATATCTCGCCGGCAAGGCGAGCCAGGTCGTGATGCTCAACGATTCCTGCTACTCGGGTGGCACGGCAGCAAAGAGCATCGATGCAGGCGATGAGCGCGTACCGAAATTCTTCAGTGGCGAGGTGACGCCTGCGCGCGCCAATGCGAGCGGATATCGATGCGGTCACGCGGTCAACAAGGTCGCCCGCAACCTGGAGATCGTCGGGGCGAAGAAAGCGACCCAGATCCTTTACGTCGGCGCGTCCGCCGACAATGAGGTTGCCGCAGCGACACGCAAGGGCAGCGCCGCGACGATCGCCTGGCACTACTGCATCGGACGGTCCCTCGCCGACAGCAATCGCAGCGGCGGCATCGATGGCGAGGAACTGCGTCAGTGTGCCCAGTCCGTCCTGAACGAACTCGGCGCGCGACAGACCATCACTCTGGTCGGCAATGCCGCGCTGCCGATCATTTCGCCCGCCACTTCAGCCGGCGACACGGTCGCCATCGACGCCTCGCGCGCACTGGGCGACATCCGCGCCGGCGCCGACCCCAACATCGGGGTGAGGCTCGACCTCGCCAGTTCTGCCCTGAAGGTGGGCCGTGATCAACTGGACTTCACGATTTCGAGCGAACACCCCGGTTACCTGTACATCCTGCACGTCGGCAGCGACGGCAAGACCTTCAACCTGTTGTTCCCGAATCGCTATGACCGTGAGAACCGGATCGAAGCCGGTCAACACCGATTCCCGCGCGCGAGTTGGCGGGTGCGCGCCGGCGGCCCGGCCGGCGACAGCTACCTGCTGGCGGTGGTCGCCCCTGTCGCCCGCAATTTCGACAAGTTCATGGACACCTCGGGCGTGTTCGCGAGCGCCCCGACCGACAGCAAGCAGGCGCGAAATCTGCTGGTCGAGGCCACCGGCGCAAGCAATGCGGGAGGCGGACGCTACGGTGCCAGCCAGGTGATCCACGTCCGCGAGGAGAACTGAACATGGCGGTCAGTCGCATGTTTGACCGGCCTGTCGGCGGGCCGCTGTATCGCGCGCTGCTCGTGATCGGACTGGGCACGTCGGGTTCGTTGCCGGCATTGGCGGCCGACTCGTCGGCCATGCAGGGCGCCGTTGCCGACAGCACTGTGGTGACGTCGCCGCCGTCGGGCAGCACCCGTTCCGGAGCACAGATCCGGCGTACGCTGGCAGGCGCTGCGCTGGCCGACTTCGGACTTGCAATGCTGCACCGGGCGGATGGTGGCGGCGACCCGAACCGGGCGCTTTCCCCGCTGTCTCTTGCATCGGGAATCGGCATGGTTCATGCCGGCACTACGGGCGACGCCCGGCGCGAGCTCAATTCGCTGCTGGCATCGCGCAGCGCTTCGCCACTCGCCTTCCAGTCGATGGCACACACCGCCCTGGCCGCGCTCGAAGCCGCCTCTGGCCGTGAGTCGCCGCTGCGCTTTGCGAATCGAATCTGGCTCGACCGGCGAGCCGCCAAGGCGCCATCGCCGGGCTATTTGGCGAGTCTCGGCAAGTACTACGGCGCCGATGCCGAGATCGTGGATTTTGCGGCCGGTGACGACACACGCACGCAGGTCAACGGCTGGGTCGCCAGGTCGACCGGAGGCAGAATCGGTGCGCTGATTCCTGAAGGAACGATGCCCGCAAGCACGCGGATGCTGGTGACCAGCGCGCTGCATTTCCGTAGCGCCTGGGCCTCACCGTTCGATCCGCAGCAGACTGAGGAGCGACCCTTCTCGCTCGCGGATGGCACCACCGTGCAGGTGCCGACGATGCGCGCGCAGGTGCGGGCCTTCAAGGCTACCTTCGCTCACTTTGCGGTGTTCGAGCTGCCCTTCGCCAGCGCCTACCGTCTGCAGCTGGTGGTGCCGACCGAACTGCAGCCTCCACAGGCGCTGATCGAGCAGCTCAGTGGCGAGGGAATCGCCGCCTGGGAGCCCCACCTGACACCCACGACATGCGCGCTGAGCCTGCCGCGTTTTCGGGTCGACGCCATCTCACGGCCGCAGAAGGAGGTCTTGCGCGGGCTTGGGGTCGAAACGGTATTCACCGACCGGGCCGATTTTTCGACCATGCTCGGCTCGACGGGCGGCCGCGCCCATCTTGGGGAGGTCTTCCATGCGGCAGGGATCTCGGTCGACGAGGCCGGTGCCGAAGCGAGCGCCGCAACCAGTGCCAACGTGCAGGCAAAATCGATCGTCATCGAGACCGAGCCGACCACGGTGCCCTGCGTGATCGACCGTCCGTTCGTGTTCGTGCTCCTGCACGAGTCCGGCATTCCGGTCCTGATCGGGCAAGTCACAGATCCGACGACGCCCTGAGCGCACGGTCGCCATGCCAGGGCGGGCGCGAAATTGCCCGCCTGCGCGCCGCTGTCGAAGACAACGGCGCGCAGGCGCAAGCGAAGGGCTGAATCGGGGACACCACTGAACGACAGCCACAGCGGCGCCCGCTGGCGCATCGCAACCGACCCGGCTCCGAACATGATCTGACGCGCGCACCCGCAATACGTCCTTGGTAGTACCACGGCAATCCGGAATCGACCTGCCGCGGCAACGACGAATTGCGAGGAATCCAGATGAAATCACTATTGAACGTACTCGGCCTGATCTGCGCCCTGACCCTGGCAACGGCGTCGGCATACGCCGACGGCAAGCATGTCCTGATCGACCGCACACTACCGCAGGCAGTCGCTGCAGTGCCGCACTGTGATGCGATGACGGTCAGCGTCCTGCTCGAATCGCCCGACGGCACCCTCGAGCCCCACGGTGCTGGCTACGAGTTCCATACCGGAGAACGCTTCCGGGTCAGGATCGTCAGTGCCCGCGACGCCACCGTTTCACTCTACAACACCAACCCGTCGGGCGAACTGTCACCACAGCCGATCTGGTCGGGTCGACTCAAGGCCGGGCTCGGGCGGATCACGCCTCGGCTGCGCCTGGAAGGTGCCGCCGGGGTCGACCTCCTGCATGTCGTGCTGGCGCCGCCCGAAGTGAGCAGCGCACTGGCCTGGCTGCAGCATTGGTTGCTCAGCATGGCCGATGGCAACGACAAGGACATCGTTTTGGACCGCGAAGACACGGCAGCCGCGACCTACCTCGAGCGGCGCGACGGGCTCGGCATCGTCGCAACGATCCGCATCACCCACCAATGACCGGTCTGACCGGGCAGACACGACCATGACATCCATCTGCGTAGACTCGCTCGAGCCGTGCCGACGCCGGCCTTCTGTCGGCGCGGAACCGGCGCCGTTTCGGGTACGGATGCGAATCGATGCTCGGCCCAGGCGAAACAATGCCACGGCCATCACTTGCACCGCGTTGCGAATTGCGGAGAATTGCTGTCCTGCAGCACTCGATTCGTGCTTCGCGGGACAGAAACATGTCTTCCGTTGCTGACCGACTAACGAGGTATAGAAATGACTGCATTGCAGATGGTTGTTTCCAGGGCGTGCGCTTGTTGCCTGCTGACGCTCGCTGCTCATTCGGCCTCGGCTGCCGATGATATCCCCGGCGTGGATAGCCTGATCGCCGCGCTGTCGTCGCCGCCGCCGGGACCCGTCGCGCGCAGCTTGAGCTTTACAAGCACCGACGCACCCGACCCAGCCACGCATCTGTGCGCCTCCCATCGCCGGACCAATCACGCGGACGCCAGAAATCTCGTGGTCGTCGGATACGATCCAGCTGCCCCGGGAATCGATCTCGACCTTCATTTCGTTACCGGATCGGACCGGCTGCGTGAGAGGGATCGGCGCCTGCTCGACCAACTGGCCATGGCGATGGCGAGCGACTCGCTGAGCAACGCACGCTTCGCGATCGCGGGACACACCGACGCGACCGGCAGCGATTCGATCAATCAGCCACTATCGTGTGCTCGCGCGATTGCCGCTCGGGAATACCTGATCGACCGTGGCATCGCGGCTGGACGATTGAGCGCATACGGATTCGGATCCGCCAGGCCAGTCGATCGCTCACGGCTAGACGCCGCAGAAAACCGACGGGTCGAAATTCGGCGAGAGCAATACTGACTCGATTCGCTGACCATCAACCAGCCCGGAGAGGGGGCACGGTGACGCATACGCCGCCAGATCGCATCCTGGATCGTGAAGAGCGCATCCTGAAAGACATATTCACGTTGATGGGCAGAGGCCATCCGCATGTGGGCGCCGCACTGCGACAGCTAGACGAACGCATGAATCGCCGCGTCTTTCGCTATTTCTGCCGGCACCGGGTCGACCAGCAGACAGCGGAGGAACTCGTCAACGACTTGTGGATGAAGATCTACGATGCCCGTGACAAGCCTCCGGATCGACCGGGCGTTTGGTTGTGGACCCTGGCCCGCCACATGGTCGTCGACTGGCTGCGAGAACGGACAGCCGAGAAGCGCGGGGAAGGTCGCGAGATCGCGATGGATGACGACGCGTGGAAAAGCGTCGTGGAGACTCACCCGGCCAGCACGTTGCCCAGCTGGGTCCGAATCTGCCTCGAGCGAGCAAGCTGGCAATTCGAACAGGACGATCCTGCCCGCGCCGAGGTTCTCAGGCTCGTCGCCGAAGGCTGGACCGATAGCGAGATCGCCGTCTATTACGGAGCAGATCCCGACAAGATCACCGACAAGCAGCGCGGAGCAGCCCGCGATCGCGCATACCAGGCGCGAAAACGCGCCCGCGAGTATTTCGCGGAGTGCAAGGAGCAAGACCAATGACCAAGCACGAGAGTCATTCACAGGACGACCACTGGCTGGCCGTGTTGGCCGGCCGCGCGGAGGCCGATGACGACGATACCAGGCAGGCCGCGGTTTTGCGCGGCATGTATCTGAAGCGTGCCGAAGCGGAGTTCGAGGCCGAATGCGATTCGGCGCGCCAGCAGCGTCTGCTCGCGCGGTTGGCGCAACACGACCCAAGCGCCCGCCCCGCCTCGAACGCCAGGCGCGACTCGAGCGAACTGCCCGTACTTGGGGCCTTGTGGCGCTGGCTGGCTGCACCGGTGAGCTCGCCATCACGCCTCGCGCTGGTGGCGACCGTGGTGCTGGCGGTGCTCGCGGTTCCGCTGCTCAGGCATCTCGGCGACCAGGAATCCGGCGAACATACCTACAAGGGTGGTCCTGTCGGCACACCGGAGTTTTCGATGATGTCGGACAACCCGATACGCGAAGCCGAAGCCATTGTGCAATCACTGGCGGCGCATGGCGTACGTGCCGAGATCATCGAGATCGGCAACGAGCGCCTCGTGCGCGCGCAGATTCCGGAGTCCGTCCGAGCCGCGGCACGCGCAGATCTCGCCGATCTTGGCATCGTGGCACCGGCCGACGGGCGCGTGGCGATTCGGATCAGGCCAACGGAGTGAGGCGGGGCATGGCGGTCGGTGATCGGACCGTCCGTACTCGAGCACCGATCGCTGCCACGGTGGAGAATCCGATCCGCTTCGCTGCCCCGGACAGCGCGAGCGGATCTCGAGACGCAACGGCAGCCAAAGGGATGCGCAGCCACCAATTTGACCGCGGACTCGACGACAGCCGGCGATCGATCGCGGCATTCGGCCTCGCGTTCGTTCGGCGACCCGCGATCACGGGGGCCGATGGCAGATCTTCGGTCCTGACGGCTCGACTGCGGCCCCACAATGAGCTTCCCCCGTTGGAGCGCTGCGGCCGATGCCCGCTGCAGCGCCGACCAAAGTTTCGGGCGCTGGGTCACCCGCAAGCGCGGCGAAGACAAGGGGAGGCGGGCGGCCGTCGGCCAATCGCGTGGATCGGCATGACGGTGCCTTCTGCGGTGCCCTTCACGACCGGAGTGCGTTTGTCGGCGCGCGCCCGCGCCGGCAGCCGGCACGAGCGCGCGAGCACCTTGTCGAAGACTACTGCGAGGTAATGCGATCGAAACGACGCCCCGACAGGCTTGGCAACACGACTAGCGGTCTGCGGCACTTCGCGGCCGAACGCCGCAGACCGCCCTGAAGCCTTGCGACAAGCTCACATGCGGATCATGTCGCCAGCCCCGGAATAACCGAAGGTCGGTGTCTGCTGCCCGGTTGCACAATTTCCGCTGCCCGATTTGGCCCAGCGACGACAAGTATCGCGAGATCTCTCGATCACCTCTGGTGCGACTCGATTTTCGACGATGTCGCGAAGGGTATCGACTCCTTTTCCGTCGAGAAGCCCCCGAGTCAGGTACATCGTGAATAGACCACCCTTGCCTGCGCCCTGGTCGATTGCAACCTCATCGTAACGCGCGGACGACAGTACGGCGACATTGCTGCCCGACGGAATCTGGCGGGTCAGCAACTGCGGTGCCGGCGCCCCGGTGGCGCGGGACAACTCGGCGCCGCGCGACGTGACGACGACGTTGTCCAAAACCGAGGCCGCGCCACCCGAATGACAAGTGTCGATGATCATCGCATGGCGAGTGGCACGGGACTGGGTCATCAGCGACAGCAATTCCTCGAAGTCGGGCGAGCTTTCAGGTGCCTTCAGCGAAAAATCGTAAAAGGCGGGCATCGACATGCCCTGCCGCTTCCGGTTGACCTGCAAACCGTGACCGGAGATGTAGGCGACGATCAGGTCGTTCGGCCCGGCGCGCTCGGCGAGCTGGGAAAACTCCGTGCGGATTCGATCGGCGGTCGCTCGCTGATTCGTCAGAACCACCAGATTCTCGCGCGCCACACCCATCTCGAGAAAGGTTCTTTCCATCGCATCGACGTCGGTGGCGACGCCGGCGAGATCCTGGATCGGCCGGCCACTCAACTGGGAAGCCTGGCGATAGTCGGAAACACCGATGATGATCACATGGGTGCGGGCCGGCGGCGCCAACGGCTCGGCGCCCGGCACGGGTGGCGGCATCGGCAATTCGAAGATCTGCGTGTCTTCGACGCGTCCGACCTCTGCATAGGCTTCGACCTCCTCCGGCGTCAGGCCCTTCAGACGCTCGTCAACGAGCAACACCAGTTCCTCGGCGGCACTCTCGGCTGCGGCCTTCATCGCCCTGCGCTCGTTGATGCGGCGAGCGGCCTCGGTGCCCCGCAATCGAATCTCGCCACGCCCTTCTTCGATCGAGAGCAGTGACGCGCCGACGAACACCGAAGCGCGCACGACGACCTCCGCGACAACCGTGTCGACGCCGGCGTCCGGCCGCGTATATCGGTCTACCGAATAGACCATCGACAAGCCCGCGTCGCTGGCAAAGCTGACGATCACGCCCGGTCCTCGATCGAGCGCCACCGTTACCTCGGCGGGAACCGGCAAGATTCGATAATGCTTGTCGGTCAGTTGCCGCTGCAGGGCCCGCATGGTGTCCAGCACCACACCATCCTGCCGATTCGGCGAATCGGCGCGTTCCTTCTCGTAGAGCAGGACGATGCGATCGGTCGGAACCGCCGCCACACAGACAGCGGTCGACAGCGCCACGACCAACACCGACGACGCAACCCGCGTCAGGAATCTCACGAGTCCGATCACGTTCACCTCCTTCGCACGGCTTGCGCAGACGCATCGCTCAGCACCGTGTAGTCGCCGTCCTTGATCTGTTCGCCAGCGCTGCGCAAACGACGCAAGTCGCACTGGCTCACGCTCGAACCCACGCCATGACAACGGGCCTCGGCCAGCGCTTCGATGCGGAACACCACTTCGCGACCGTCGGCCAGGCGACGCTTGTGGGCGCGAAACACGACGATGTCGTCGCCACCCTGGAAGCCCTGCTGGATGCCGCCAAACATGCTCAGTCCGGCTGTGTCGGCGAAGGTCACGCGGCCGACCGGCCTGACCAGCTGGTCGATGCGCTCGACGGCCAGCGTAAATGCGCGGGTGAGGGCACGTTCATAGTCGTTGCCGAGCTGTCGCTGCATATCAGTCGATTGCAGCGAGACGTTGGGCGCAAGCAATGTCCCCTCACCCTGCAGATCGCCCCAGACGCCATCGACTGCAACATCACCGTCGAACAGATTTTCGCCGTTGCGGCGATTGATCATATGTACCGACACCTTCACCTGGGTACGCACCTTTCGGTACGGATTGATGTCGATGATCTCCTGGCGGGCATCCGTCACCTGGCAATCGACGACGATATCGGCCATCTCTCGTCCCCAGCGTTGCCGCGAACCTTCCTGGACGCCCCCGGTCGGTCCATCGTCGAGCACCTTGAAGCGCTTGGTCGCCAGCAGCGCGTCCATGAAGCGCCGGTTCATCTGACTGTTGGTCAGTCCCAGCGTGGCAGCGACCTCGACCGGGAACAGCAGCTGTGCATTCTGCGGATCTCCGATGTGGTTCATCTGGGTGTAGATCGCGACCCGTCGCGCCTCTTCGATCACGTCGAGCAGGATCGGATTGAATCCCGATGCCATCTGCACCGGCCCGACCTCGGGCCCTGTCGCCGCGTCTGGTGCGCTCGCAGCCACCTCGCCCCCGAGCATCGGTGGCATCGTCAGACATCCGGACAAGGGCAACACCAGTGCTGCCAATGCCGGGAACATCAATCGACTGAGCATTTGTCCCGCCCCTTTCAATTTCGCCTGGTGAAGAATCATGTCTATGCGCCTCCGGCACTGCGCCTGCAGCTGTCGGCGTACGACTCATACTCATACACGGCGGTGATCGTCGGAATCAGCCGAATCATCGAATCGCCGATCTGCATCTGCGCGTGGCTGACCGATCCATGGTGGTTCGCGAGGATCAGTCGGGCCAACTGTGAATCGTTCCAACTGGCGTAGTTTGCATCGACCTGGCGCTGCATGTCGCCGATCGACTCGAAGCGGCCGCTGCGGCGCTGGTCCGACACCAGCATATTGCTGACCAGTTGGCGACGACGCGGATAGGCGTCCTTGGTCAGGGCATTGACGAAATGAAACTCGGACCCTTTCGGCAGGTTCAGGAAGGATTCGCCGAATTCCGCCCGCATCGCGTCGGGAATCGCGGTATCGAGCATGCGCCCCGTGGTTTCCGGGTCGCACTGGTAGACACGATGTAGAAATCCGCGTGCCGACGCCGAGAACATCCCCGATCGGAACAGATTCTGCCGACCCGATCCCTTGATCAGGTCGAATGCACCAGACGCCGTCACGTCCTCGCTTCCTGCCGAAGAGAGTACGCGAAACCGCTTTTCAGGGTTGAACGGATTCCAGCTCGACGATTCGACGATGACGCCGCTGTGCGCCGCCTTGAAGGTCTTGTAGGCCAATGGAATCGCCGCTTCGACGAACTCCGCGCCGAGCGGCAGGACGCGCAGGATCTTGCGCAGGTCACGATCGTCGATGAACATCGACGCTTCGTTGGCAAAGCTGGCCACCAGGCCGCCGAACGCAAGCGCCCCGCCGGCAGTCTGGACGTAGGCCTTGGTTCGACCGATCAGACCGTCCGCGTCGGCGCGATATTCGCGATAGGCCGACGGGTCGCGCCGGCGCATGTATTCCAGGGCAATGTTCTGCATGGCGAAGTCATTGGCGAAATCACCGAGCTTGATCGGTTTTCCGGCGCCGAATTCGTCTATGAACCGAATGTCCGCGTCGCTCAGCCACCGCGACAGTTCTCGTTGGGTCTGCCTGATACGCGCTTCGTCTCGGGCCAGCTGCGCCTTGCGCCTGAGATCCACTGCATCCGCGAGCAGGCGAGCCGCCTTCTCGCGGCGATCGAGCAACTTTTCGTACTCGCCTTCCAGGTTCTGCCAGGTGTCATCCGCGTCCTCGGCAACACGGTTGGCCACCCGGGCGCCGACGACAAAGGCCGCCATGTTGAGCACACGTTGCATCTGCGCGCGGTCCAGACCTTGAGGCGCGGGCAGAGACACCGATTCCTTGGCAAGCGCCTCTGGATCGCGGATCAGCGTATCCATGAAATGGTCGAGAGCGGCATAGCTGATTGCCCCACGCACCTGCCGGAAGCCCGCCATGCCGATATTCTTGAGCAGAGCCTTCCAGTCGAATCGATCCACGCTGTCGAAGTTGCTCGCCGACGCATCTATGGCGCCCATCAGCGCAACAAAGGTCTCCTCTGTCCGCCTGCTGTCGGCCGCGGCCTTGATTGCTTTCAGTTCGTCGATCAACTCCTTGCCATTGACGGTTCCGTCGGCGAAAAACTTATCCAGTTGCGGCTCTGCGCGCATCCGTGTCGGACTCGAGCTGTAGGCAAGGGCGGGAGCGGGCGGCTGCACCGTCGCAGTCGACCGCTGCCGAGCGTTGGTGGTATCCGTGGCCGCAGTGGCCTGTTGCCCGCCGTTGCCTCGCACCTGGTCGATCGTGTCTCGCGCTGCGTCGACGATGTCGGTGAGCGGCTTCGTCGTCACGCATGCCGGCAGCGCGAGGGCCGCCAGCAGCAATGGCACCGTCAGCGCGCATCGGTTTTTCTTGTTCTTCTGACCCATGACTGTAAACATCCTCCCTGAATGAATCGAGTATCCGGCCGAGTTGAATGCTTGCGAATAAATCGACGCAATTGCCGCCTATGCATCAGAACTTCTGACACCCACGACGCCTCGATTCGGTGCCCGCCCGGCACCAAATCCGTGCAGATTGGCCGAGCACAGCCGGTCTCTACCGAATGAGCGTACATATAAAAAGCCACATGCGTCGGGATGGCGGTGCGCCGCAACGGTAACATGTTCGGCTTACGCTGAATGTTAATGGCAAGTTTCGTGCTCGCCGACACTGCAGCCGCAGCGCAGTGCCGGCCGGGCAACGCCGTCAGGCGCGTCGAACGGTGCGATCTCCGCGGCTGCGGCGACCGCTCCAGACCAGTCCGACCATTCCTGCACCGAGCAGTGCCGGCACGCCCGGAACGGGAACGGATACGCCACCTGCGACGTCCGATCCAAGGGTAATGTCGTCGAAACCGACCTGGTTCAAGGTCCCACCGAAATCGACCGAGCGCGCGATGCCATCGAAGCGCACGCCGATAGGGTCCCAATTGCAGAAATCGCCGGTCGGATCACCGCTGCATCCACCATCCTGCCAGTTCAGCCTCAGATCGATCTGGGCGAGCACGCTGCCGGTTCCGTTCGGTCCGTCATAGACTCGGACGAATCCCGTATTGAAGTTGGTGGAATAGAAGAACGAGAATCCGGTATCGAAGCCGGCGTCGACATTCATGGTCGCTGCATCACCGGTCAGGAAGAACAGCACCGTGTCGGGCGATGGTTCGTTCGCGAAGTTGCCAATGCGCGGCTGCCCCTTGGTATCGCCGTCGGTAATGGCCAGCGATGCCGAGGTGAATGCAATTCCGTAGTTGGTTCCGGAATTGCCCACGCTATCAGTGCCGCCGTTATAGAAATCGTTCACAGACGCGAGATCACCGACGCCTTCGAAGTCGAGAACGACGATTGCCGCATTGGCCGTCGAGGCAAGTGAAAGCAGACCGCTGCAGATCCAAAACCCAATACGATTCATGGTAATTCTCCCGATTGAAATTGCATGTCGAACATGGATGTGCGCGTCGTTAGACCGATGACCCGATCACGCTAAAGGCGCCGTACCCGACCGCGCACAACGAAAGGGCCGCATTTTTCAGGACGCAAAATGTCGCGTTTTGTCGGATGCTGGTCGGATCAGGGGGCGGTCGAGGCATCCGGAGCACAGGTCATGGCAATGCGCCGACATGCGGGAGAATCATGTCGGCGCGTGATGCCAGCCAGCGCCCGTCGTGATGATCCGGTGGCTTGGCTCAGCCGCCGCTCAGCGCCTGGACGATCAGCACCTCGTCGGCGCCTTCCAAAGCCGCATCGACCGACGGCAGCTGCCGGCCGCGGCAGAACACGCGAATGTGCCGGCGAATCCGCTGCTGTTCGTCGACCATGCGAAAGCGGATGCCCGGATAGTGGTGGTCGAGCTCGGACAGCAATTCGGCGAGGGTCGCGCCGTCGGCCTCGACCCAGGTCCGTTCACCGGTATAGCTGCGCAGCGCGCTCGGGATCAATACCCGCATCAATCGACTCCGTCGTCCCGCCGCGCGAATTCGATCGCGTAGATCTCGGGCAGGTGCCGGGCGATGCAGG
>JAGRFY010000030.1 GCA_020445765.1 Rhodocyclaceae bacterium
TCAGCACGGTCGAGAACGCCCGTTGGGAACTCGCCGGCTACCAGCCGCGCGCAACCCGTCTCGCCGACCGGCTCGCCTCGTTCGGCCGCGACAGCCATGTGCGCCCGACCAGCCTCGAAACCCTGCAGAAGCTCAAGCCGGCCTTCGGCGGCGTGCAGACCGGCGGCAACAGCTCGGCGATCGTCGACGGCGCCGCCGCGGTGATCGTCGCCCATGGCGACTGGGTGCGGGCGAACGGCCTGACCCCGCTGGCGCGCATCGTCGCCGGCGCCGCGGTCGCGGTGCCGCCCGAGATCATGGGCATCGGACCGGCACCGGCGATCCGCGCGGTGGCCGCCCGCGCCGGCATCGGCCTCGACGACATCGGGCGCATCGAGATCAACGAAGCCTTCGGTGCCCAGTACCTGGCCTGCCAGCGCGAACTCGGCTTCGATCCGGAACGCGCCAACAGCCGCGGCGGCGCGATCGCGATCGGCCATCCGCTGGGTGCCTCGGGCGTGCGCCTGACCCACACCGTGGCCCGGCAGCTGAAGGCCGACGGCGTGCGCTTCGGTGTCTCCTCGGCCTGCGCCGGCGGCGGCCAGGGCGTGGCCGTCCTGCTCGAAAACCTTTGAACGGAGCACGCAAATGAAGACGCAGGAGATGAGCTTCATCGTCACCGGCGGCGCCTCGGGCCTGGGCGAAGCCACCGTGCGCGCACTGCACGCCGGCGGCGCCCGCGTGGTGATCGCCGATCTCAACCGGGAGCAGGGCGAGGCGCTGGCCGCCGAACTCGGCGAGCGCGCGGCCTTTGCCCGCACCAACGTCGCCGACGAAGGCGACGCCGTGGCCGCGGTGGAACTGGCCAGGTCGCGCTTCGGCGGCCTGCAGGGCCTGATCAACTGCGCCGGCATCGGCAGCGCGGCACGGGTGCTGGGCAAGGAAGGGCCGATGCCGCTGGAAACCTTCAGTCGTTCGGTCCAGGTCAACCTGATCGGCAGCTTCAACATGATCCGCGTCGCGGCCGCGGCCATGGCGGAGGGGTCGCCGCAAGTCGACGGCGAGCGCGGCGTGATCGTCAATACCGCCTCGGTGGCGGCCTACGACGGGCAGGTCGGACAGGCGGCCTATGCCGCTTCGAAAGGCGGCATCGTGTCGATGACGCTGCCGCTGGCGCGCGAGCTGTCGCGCTTCGGCATCCGCGTCGTGACCATCGCGCCGGGCCTGTTCCTGACGCCGATGATGCATACACTGCCGGCCGAGGTGCAGAAGTCGCTCGGCGAGGCGGTGCCTTTCCCGCCACGGCTGGGGCGTCCCGAGGAGTTTGCCGGCATGGTGTTGTCGGTGGTCGACAACGTCATGTTGAACGGCGAGACGATCCGCCTCGACGGCGCGATCCGGCTTGCCCCGCGCTGAGGACGGAACCGCCATGGCACAACTGATCGACGCGGCCGACGTCGCGCGCCTGATTCCGAACGGGGCCACGCTGTACTGCACCGGCATGGGCCTCGCCGGCTTCGCCGAGGAAGTCGCGAAGGCGGTGTCCGCCGCCTTCGAGCGTACCGGTCACCCGCGCGACCTGACCCTGTACCACGCCACCGGCGTCGGCAACGGCCGCGACCGGGGCGTGCACCACTTCGCCCACGAGGGCCTGCTGAAGCGCATCGTCGGCGGCCATTTCGGCGTCGGCGGACCCCGGCTGATGAAGCTCGTCATGGACGGGCGCATCGAGGCCTACAACCTGCCGCAGGGCGCCCTCGCCAGGCTGCCGCGGGAGATCGCCGGCCGTCGCCCGGGATTCATCTCGAAGGTCGGACTCGGCACCTTCGTCGACCCGCGGGTCGAAGGCGGCAAGGTCAATGCCGCCGCCGAGGAGGATCTGGTCGAGGTGCTGGAACTGGCCGGCGAGGACTGGCTGTTCTTCCGCGCGCCGAAGGTCGATGTCGCGCTGATTCGCGGCTCGGTCGCCGACGAGCGCGGCAACCTGTCGATGAAGCGCGAAGGGGTACTGCTCGAGAGCCTGTCGGTAGCACAGGCCGCTCGCGCCTGCGGCGGCATCGTCATCGCCCAGGTCGAGCACGTGGTCAGCGCCGGCAGCCTCAACGCGCGCGAGGTGGCGGTGCCCGGCATCCTGGTGGATTACCTGGTCAAGGCGAAGCCCGAGAACCACCTGCAGACCATGAACACCTACTACAACCCGGCCTACTCGGGCGAGATCCGGGTGGTGCGCGGCGCCTTGCCGGCGATGCCGCTGGACCCGCGCAAGATCATCGCCCGGCGGGCGGCGATGGCGTTGTCGGCCGGCGCCGTGGTGAACCTCGGCATCGGCATGCCGGAAGGCGTCGCTGCCGTTGCGGCCGAGGAGCACGTGGACCATCTGATGTCGCTGACGCTGGAGACCGGCCCGATCGGCGGCGTTCCGGCCGGTGGCTACGATTTCGGCCACGCCGCCAATGCCGAGGCGGTGGTCGAACAGCCGGCCCAGTTCGATTTCTACGACGGCGGCGGCATCGACGTCGCCTTTCTCGGCCTGGCCCAGTGCGATGCCCGCGGCAACGTCAACGTCAGCAAGTTCAGTGGCCGCCCGGTCGGCTGCGGCGGCTTCATCAACATCACGCAGAACGCCAAGCGCGTGGTCTTCTGCGGCACCTTCACCGCCGGCGATGCCGACATTGCGATCGAAGACGGACAGTTGTCGATCCGTCGCGACGGTGGGCACAGCAAGTTTCTCGAGCAGGTCGAGCAGATCACCTTCAGCGGCGCTTACGCGGTGCGCATCGGGCAGCCGGTGCTCTACGTCACCGAGCGGGCGGTGTTCCGCCTCGACGCCGACGGGCTGGAGCTGATCGAGATCGCGCCCGGGGTCGATCTCGAACGCGACATCCTCGCCCACATGCGTTTTCGGCCGCGCATCCGCGACCTGACGCTGATGGATGCGGAATTGTTCCAGCCGGTCTGGGGCAAGCTCGCCGACCGCATGAGCGCCCGCTGAACCAGCCGGCGCGACGAGGAAATCACAGCCATGGCCCGCAGTCACATCTACCGCATGCGCATTGCCTTCTCCGATTGCGATCCCGCGCAGATCGTCTTCTTCGCCAACTACTTCAAGTGGTTCGACACCGCCAGCCGCGAGTTCTTCACCGCCTGCGGCGTGCCGAGTTGGCGCCAGACCATGGCAGAGCGGGGAATCATCGGCGCGCCGCTGGTCGATGCTGGCGCGCGATTCCTGAGCTCGGCCACCTACGGCGAGGACATCGAGATCGAATCGAGCGTCGAGGAGTGGCGCAACAAGAGCTTCGTCATGCGTCATGTCGCCCGGCGGGGCGACACGGTGCTGAGCGAGGGACGCGAAGTGCGGGTGTTCGCCATCATGGATCCGGATGATCCGCTGCGCATCAAGGCGGTGCCGATCCCCACCGACATCCGTGCCGCCTGCGAATAGCGCGGCCCAACGAGGACATTCCAATGAGCGAGTACAGAGCCCCGCTGCGGGACATGAACTTCATCCTGAATGAGATCGCCGGACTCGGCGCGATCGCCGAACTGCCGGGCTGCGAAGATGCATCGGCAGACCTGGTGTCGGCGATCCTCGACGAAGCCGGCAAGTTCGCCACCGGCGTGCTGGCGCCGCTCAATCGTGATGGCGACGTCCAGGGCTGCCGCCTCGCCGACGACGGCACCGTGCACACGCCCGACGGCTGGGGCGAGGCCTATGCCCAGTTCCGCGACGCGGGCTGGATCGGGCTGTCGTTGCCGACCGAGTTCGGCGGCCAGGAGCTGCCCAAGGCAGTATCGACGCCGGTCTGGGAGATGTGGTTCTCGACCAACATGGCGTTCGCAATGTTGCCGCAACTGAACGTCGGCCAGGCCGAAGCGCTGTTGATCGCAGCCACCGACGAGCAGAAGCAGCGCTGGCTGCACAGGGTCGTCGGCGGCGAGTGGGGCAGCACCATGAACCTGACCGAACCGCAGGCCGGATCCGACCTGGCGGCCACCCGCTGCCGTGCCGAAGTCCAGGCCGACGGCAGCTACAAGCTCTTCGGGCAGAAGATCTTCATCTCCTACGGCGAGCACGAGCTGACGCCCAACATCGTCCATCTGGTGCTGGCGCGCATGCCGGACGCGCCGCCCGGGGTGCGCGGCCTGTCGCTGTTCCTGGTGCCGAAGTTCATCCCGGGCGAGGACGGCGAACCGGGGGCGCGCAACGACGTGCGCTGCATTTCGATAGAACACAAGATGGGCATCCACGGCAGCCCCACCTGCACGCTGTCCTTCGGCGATGCCGGCGGCGCGGTCGGCTGGCTGGTCGGCGCCCCGAACCGGGGCCTCGAGACCATGTTCGTCATGATGAACGATGCCCGCTTCGGTGTCGGCGTGCAGGGCCTGGGGCTCGGCGAGCGCGCCTACCAGTACGCGCTCGGCTACGCCCGCGAACGGGTGCAGGGCCGTGATGCGGTGACCGGCGAGAGCGGTCGGCCGATCATCCATCATCCTGACGTCAAGCGCATGCTGCTGTCGATGCGCGCACGGGTGATGGCGATGCGCGCGCTGCTCTACACCGCCGCCGGCTGGTTCGATGTCGCCCGCCGCCATCCGGACGCGGTCGTCGCCGGCAAGCACCGCCGCTACGTGGACCTGATGATGCCGGTGGCCAAGGGCTGGTGCACCGAGATCGGCAACGATGTCTGCGACGACGCCATCCAGGTCTTCGGCGGCATGGGCTTCGTCGAGGAGACCGGCATCGCCCAGTTCTACCGGGATGCCCGGATCATCACGATCTACGAGGGCACCACCGGCATCCAGGCCAACGACCTGGTCGGTCGCAAGATCCTGCGCGAAAACGGCGAGACCCTGCAGGAAATGATCGCCGACATGCGCGGCAGCGCCGACGAACTGCGCGCCGACGACAGTCTCGGCCAGATCGCCGATACCCTATCGGACGCGATCGACGCGCTCGAATCGGCGACCGAGTGGCTGCTGGCCAACGGCCAGGAGCGTCTCGCCGAGGTGCTGGCCGGGGCGGTGCCCTACCTCTATCTGCTGGGCACCGTGTCCGGCGGCTGGCAGCTCGCGCGGCTGGCGCTCGCGGCCCGTCGCGAACTGGTCGCCGGGCGTGGCGATGCCGCCTACCTGACGAGCCTGATCGACCTCGCGCGCTTCTACATGGCGACCATCGGCCCGCAGGCGATGGCGCATGCCGAGACCGTGCGCGAGGCCGGCGTCGCGCTCAATCACTTCGACGAAGCGAGCTTCTGATGCCCGCGACCGGGGCCATGCCGCTCGACGGCATGGCCAACCGGGTCGGCGACGAGCTCGCCGTCGGGCCGTGGACGCCGCTCGACCAGGCACGAATCTCGGGCTTCGCCGAGGCCACCGGCGACCGCCAGTGGATCCACGTCGATAGCGAGCGGGCCGCGGCCGAGCTGCCCGGCGGACACACCATCGCCCACGGTTTCCTGGTGCTGGCTGCCGCGTCGGTGGTGGTGCAGCAGATTCCGCTGGCCGGGGTCGCCTCGTCGCTGATCTACGGCATCGACCGCGTCCGCTTCCTGGCGCCGGTTGCCGCCGGTACCTCGATACGCGCCCGCGTCACGTTGTCCGAATGGCAGGCGCGCGACGACGGCGCCCAGGCACGCTGGCGGGTGATCGTGGAAGGCGAGGCGCTGGCTCGCCCGGCCGCGGTGTTCGAGTTGATCGTGCGCTACCGGGCGGGTTGATGCGTCGGGCGCCCGCGGGGGGACGTCAGCGCTTGCCGCCGACGCCACGGCGCAGCATGTCGACCATGTTGTCCGCGATCTGCCGTGCCGAATACTTGCCCTCGCGGTACCAGATCGCCACCCAGTTCATTGCACCGAGCAGGGTCAGGCGAAGCAGGGTGCGATCGGTGCCGGCAGCGATCGGCAGCGCCTCGATCAGCTCGCGGAACACCTTCTCGTAGGCATCGCGATCGCCGCGGATCTTGTCGAACACCTCGTGGTCGTCGATCAGCGCGAGGCTGTGGCCGGTGAGCCGTTCGACGTGCGCACCCTCGACCAGGCCGGAGACGTGCACCTCGCAGGCGCGGCGCAGGCGATCCCAGGGGTCGCGCCCTGCGTTCGCCGCTTCGCGCACCCGGCCCATGATGCGGCGGAAGCCCTCGCGATAGACGCCGAGGTAGATGTCCTCTTTCGACGGGAAGTGGTGATAGACCGAACCCGGCAACAGGCCGACCTTGGCGGCGATGTCGCGGATCGAGGTGCGGTCGTAGCCCTGCGAGGCGAACAGTTCGGCGGCGGCGTGCAGGATCAGTTGCTGGCGCGTCAGCGGCTCGCCGCCGCCGGCCTCGTCGTCCTCGCCGCGCAGCGAGAGCCTGGCGGCGATCTGGCCGCGCTCCAGCAGCCGGCGCTCCTCGTCGCTCAGTACGTCGACATTGCCCTGGGCCAGCGCCTGCAGCCGCTTGACGACGGTCTCGAGGCCGTGCTTGACCCAGATGTAGCGCACGCCCGACGGCGAGATCTGCATGCCGCGGGCCCGCATCCGGCCCGCCACCGCCGACTGCCCGAGGCGCGGCTCGTCGCGCGCATAGCGCAGGACTTCGTCCTCGACGCTGATCGTATCCGCTGCTTCAACCACGTGGCCAGGACCCCGCTCGGGACTGATTGTCGATGGTGCAATTCTAACGCTGCCGTCGCCACCTTGCCCGAAGCGTTACCCGATGGTCATCGCGGCCGGCGGTGGGCTGGCTCGCGGGCGGTGTCGCGTGGCAATCGCACGGCCAGATCGAGCCCGAACCGGCGCGCTACGCGGCCCGTGTCCGGCATCGCGATTGAATCGTGAATGCGCCGGCCTGGCCATCGGTGGCGGCTCGACGCGGGCGCGGGTCGCCGCAGCAGCGCGTGGCCGCGATACCGTCGCGGCAGATGCGGGCGACGGAGGTGTACGCCATGACAAGCCATCTCGACCACCTCATCGCGCCGTCGCGGGATCGGGTCGCGGCGGCGCGACTGCTCGGCACCTTGCTCGACGTGCCGTGGTCCCGGCAGGGCGCCGTCGGACCGTTCTCGCCGGTCTTCGTCAATGACAGCCTGACCATCGACTGCGACCAGTGGCCGGAGCCGTTGCCGCGGCAGCATTACTGCTTCCGCATCGAGGTTCGACCCCGGTGCGGAGGCGATCACCGCTTGGACCGGGGGTACGGCGGGTGCGACGGACGAGTGCGCCAGGATGTCGCGCGGGCCCGCATGACTCGCGCCGTCACACCGACCCGCTCGCGATCCAGGGCCATCCTTCCCCAATGGCGCAAAGCGGATCACCATCGGCTCGGAGGCGAAAGATGAAGGGGGTCATGCCCGGCGGCCATGCCCGGCGGCCAATTGTCGCTGGCGAGTATGGTCGCCCTTGCCGACAGCTGGGTGTTTCCGGCGCAGCGCAGCGACAAGGTCCGTGAATTCGGTCGGACCAAGGCGGTGCTGACGACCGATGTCCGCCACAAGCAGATCCGTCCAAGCTGGACGTCGCAGCTGGTCGACGGCGGCAGACGGGTGGCCGAACACGCCGAAGTGGCCTTCCGGCATATTGCCGTCCCCGACCGGCAGCACCTGTCGATCGGGGTGTCGAACGACGGGCTACCGGGGACTGTGATCGTCGTCTTCGATCGCGAAGGGCGGCTGCTGTTGAAACTGGATCACGCCTTCCAGCGACTCGACAATCGCAGGCAGAGCGCTACCCGCATCCGTGAGCGGACCGCTCCGAATGATCCTGCGTTTGCCCGCGATCGGACGAGCGCACAGGTTTCGTTCGTCGATCGCCGTGGCAAGCCTGTACCTCTCGACGATTTGCTGCGGCGTATGGTGGGGAAGAGGATGCATGCGCTGCGACTTGCTCGCAGATCGCTGCGCCCTTGCGCCCAGCAAACGGGGGCGGCAAGTCGGCAGCCCCTGATCACCCGGCGCGCAATAGCCGCAGTGGCGACGCGATCAGTCGCTCCGGGCTTCGCAAACGCTGGCCGGCAGCGCTTCGTACCAATCGACGATATGGCGGCCGTTGCGCAAGGCGAGGCCGGCCAGCACTGACGTGGCGAGCGGTTCGTCCGGCTGGAGGAATACGGCCGGCTGACCGTTGCGGCTATAGCACGAGCCGCCGACCGCCTGCCAGCGCCAGGCGCTGCATTCCAGTGCCAGGTGCAGGCGCAGCATTTCGGTCGCACCGTCGACGTCGATGGCCAGATCCAGGTCGATCACGCCGCTGCGACCAAATCCGCGCAAGGCCTCGGGCAATTCGTCCAGTTCCGAGGTCGGCAGGATCTCGAAGCTGCCGCCAGCGAGGGCCGCGAGCAGTTGCGGGTCGACGCTGTCGTCCGCGTCGTGGCGCGCAGCGGCCTTCTGGATCTCGGCTTCGATGGCGTTGCGCGCATCGAGGGCCGCATCGGATTCGCCGGCATGGCGAGCGGCTGCGCCAAGCAGGGCGAGCACGGTTTCGAGCGACCGGGCGAGCCCGTCGCTGTCGAGCTGGCCGCGGCGCTGGCTGCGCAGGGCCTGACGCAGCAGGGTCTGCGCAGCGTGGCCGCCGCCGGGCAGCAACTGGGCGTCCGGGAGATGGCTGCAGAACTTGAGGCAGGCGACGATGCGCGCCAGTCGCGCGAGTTGATCGGGATCCTGCTGGCTGCCCGGTGTCGCGAACAGATGGGCCAGCCTGGCATCGCTGAAGTGGTCTAGGTCGTCGACGGTCAACATCGGATGCTCCCGGCATACGCTGCCTGTTGGGGCCCACGAGATCGCGTCAGACGTTTACGAAAGCCCGGTGAATGGTGCTTGCGAACGGGCGCTCGCCCGTTTGACACAGCCTAGCAAAAGGCTTGCTGCAGCGCAACATAAAATAATGCGGTCGATGGCCGGTTGGGGTGGCGCGGCTGCGATGCCGCCCGACACGCCGGCCTTCGGTGGAATCCCGGCACGCGGCAGCGATCGGCGCCGGGCGCCGTGCTGCCGCTGCCGGGCCGCGCACAAGCGGCTCCGCCGGATGCGCTCACTCGGTGTCGACGACGATCTCGACCAGGTTGGGCCCTGCCGAGGCGATCGCGGCGGACACCGTCGGCCGGATCTCGTTGGCCGCGGCGATGCGTTGCGCAGGCATGCCCATGGCGGTGGCCAGGGCCTGGAAGTCGACCGGTGGATCGGCGAGGTCCATCGCGATGAAGCGGCCGGTGCGCGCCGAGGTGTAGTGCGATTGCGAGCGCATGAAGTTCTTCAGGATGTTGTACTCGCGGTTGTTGACCACGACGAAGGTCACCGGCAGTTTTTCGTTCACGGCGGTCCACAGCGCCTGCGGCGAGTACATCGCCGCGCCGTCGCCGACCAGCGAGACCACCGGCTTGCGCCCGAGCCCGAGCGAGAAGCCGATCGCCGCCGGCATGCCCCAGCCGAGGGCACCGCCCCGCAGGAAGGAGTACTGGCGGGTCGAGTGATTGGCCAGGAACTTGCGCAGGTGGGTGGCGGTCGCCAGCGCTTCGTCGACGATCGGCGTGTCGCTGCCGATCGCCAGTGCGAGCTCCCGGGCCGCCACCAGCGGATGGATCTTCGGGCGATCCTGCAAGGCGTCGGCCTGGGCCATCAAGGCGGCCCGGCGGGCGGCGAAGCCTTGCTGGGCCCGCTGCCGGCGATCGTCGAAGGCCGGCTGGCGGTCGGTGACCTCGGTCTGCAGCAGGCCGTTCAAGGCGCGAAGCGAAAGCTGGATGTCGCCGACCACCGACAGCCGCGTCGGATAGGTGCGCCCGAGGTCGCGGCCATCCACCGAGAGCTGGTAGAGCTCGCAGCCGGCCGGTAGGGCGGAGGCGTCGGAATACAGGATCGTGATGAAGGACTTGCCGCCGAGGGCGAAGATGGCGTCGAAGTCGCCGATCGCCTCGGCGATCGCCACCGCCTTGGTGGGCAGGTTGCCCTGCCACAGATAGTGGCCGGTCGGATACGGGATGTGGGCCGGCCACGAGGAGCCGAACACCGGCGCCGCCAGGATCTCGGCCAGCTCGACCACTTCGCGGTAGGCGTCGTTCAGCGAGATCTCGTCGCCGGCGATGATCGCCACCTTGCCCGGGGCGTATCCCGCCAGTTCCTTCGCCAGTTCGGGCAGCGAACCCGCCACCGGGCGCCGATCGACCCGTGACACGCCAGGGATCTCGATCGTGCTCTCGGCCTCCATGACGTTCATCGGCAGCGACAGGAAGACCGGGCCGGGCGGCGTCGCACTGCTGTCCTGGAAAGCGCGGCGGATCAGGATCGGGATCTGCTCCGGGGTCGTCACCTCCTGTGCCCATTTCGCCACCGGCGTCGCGATCGCGACCAGATCGCCCTGCAGCAGCGGGTCGGCGATGGCGTGCCGCGAATCCTGCTGGCCGGCGGTGACCACCAGCGGCGTGCCCGAGGTGCGCGCGTTCAGGAGGTTGCCCAGGCCGTGGCCGAGGCCGCCGGCGGTATGCAGGTTGATCACCCCGGGCTTGCCCGAGGCCTGCGCGTAGCCGTCCGCCATCGCCACGACGCTGGCCTCCTGCAGGCCGAGTACGTAATGGATTCGCTTGCGGCCGATCAGAGCGTCGATAAGCGGCAGTTCGGTGGTACCTGGATTGCCGAAGATGTACTCGACGCCCTCGGTCTCCAGGGCTTCGAGCAGCACATGGGCGCCGAGGCGCCGGTCGGAAGGGGTGGTGGTCATGGTCGCGCTCTCCTGTCGTCGGACATTGGCCAGCCGGGTCGACTCGACTATAGACAGTTTCCGGTCGCCGGGTTGCCAGCGCAGTACGGCGGCTCGGTGGAGGACGGGTCGCGATCCGTCCGCGGATCGTGCCGGTGGCGTCGTTCCGCCCGGTGGATCGTGTCGAATGCCGGCCGGCAGATGTCGATCGAGGGGACGGTCGCCATGGCCGGAGCCGTCGAGCGGATCGGGGTGTGCCTGATGCATCACCCGGGCGGCGCCCGAAGAGATGCAGCGCTGCGGCGAGCGCTCGCCGGCGAACAGGCGGTCGGCCGATGCTGCGCCGATGTGCGTTCGGCAGAACCAGAATCGTTCGCGCCATCGGTGCGCCTGAATGGGGTGATCGCGGACGCCGAGGACAGGCCCGGCTCGAAGCTGCCGGCGATCGTGTTCGACGGACCGCCTCCGACTTGCCATCGGCGTCTCAGCTTGGCACGCTCGGGTTTCATCGAGCAGACGGGAGGTGGCCATGATCAAGTTCGTGATGTGTCTCGCGCGACGCAAGGACCTGAGTCGCGAAGCGTTCCTCGACTACTGGCAGAATCGTCACGGCCCGTTCTTCATGAAGAATGCCGAAGTCATCGGCGCACGGCGGTACGTCCAGTCGCACACCGTCACGACGCCGCTCAACGACGGCCTGCGGGCGTCGCGCGGCATGCTGGCCGAGTTCGACGGCGTGGCGGAGGTCTGGTTCGATTCGGAAGAGGCGCTGGTCGCCGGCATGAGTTCGCCGGAAGGCCAGAAGCTCGGTGCGGCGCTGCATGAAGACGAGGGGAACTTCATCGACCACGCCGCATCGTGCGCCTTCATCGTCACCGAGCACGAGTTCTGACGGACGGCGATCGCGCCGCTGTCGCCTGGCGAGTCCGCGGCGCCAAAGCCGTCTCGACGCAGGGCCCGTCGCTCGTCGGCGGTGGCTCCGACCCGCATGGACCGATCGCCGGCCGCGATGCCGATGCGACGGTCGATAAGTAATTTCCGTTGTTGACCCGATGCGTCAGCGACGGCCGGATGCCAGCCGCGCCTCCCGGTGCGGGCGGCTGGGACTAAAGGATTTCCGATCTAGGCCGAATACGAATCGTCATGCCAAAGATGGCGCACGCCGCCCGAGCGCCGCACAGGAAGTTCCGATGTCACCTCTCGCAACGGGGGCCAGGCCTGCCGAGACCCGACCGCCGAGCCCGGTCGCACCGGTCGCATTGATCGACAGCTTTCTCGGGATGGCTGCCCTGTTGAACCCGGAGGGTCGGGTCGCGGCCGTCAATCGGGAACTCGCCGGTCTCGGCGTAGGCTGCGTCGACGCCGAGGTCGCAGGCCGCTATTTCTGGGACTGCGACTGGTGGGCGTTCGATCCCAACGTGCAGACACGAATTCAGCGGGCGGTCGAGCTCGCCGCGTCGACCGGGCAGGCGCAGTACCTGCGGGTCGTCAAGCGCATGCACGACTGCCGGTTCCTCAATGTCGAGATCAAGATCACGCCAATCGAGAGCCCTTGCGGCGAGGGCAGCTGGCTGATCTACAGCGCCCGCGACCGAACCGCACAGATGGCAGGTGAAGAGGCGCTGGCGCTCTCGGAGCAGCGGTTCCGCCTGGCCGTGGAATCGTTTCCGGACGGGCTGGTGATGGTGGACCAGAAGGCACGGATGGTGCTCGTCAATGCCGGCATGGAAACCCTGTTCGGCTATGCCCGCGACGAACTGCTCGGCGCCGACATCGAATGCCTGATTCCGGACGCGCAGCGCCAGGGGCATGCGGCGCATTTCCTGGGGTACATGGAACATCCGACCGCGCGTGCGATGGCAAATCGGCGCGAACTCAACGCGCGGCGCAAGGACGGTACCGAGTTCCAGGTCGAGATCGGCCTCAACCCGATCCCGTCGGAGCACGGCACGATGGTGCTGGCGACGATCCAGGACGTGACCGCACGTTATGCGGCGCGGCGGGCGACCGAGCGCGCACTGGAAGAAAAGACCGTCCTGCTGCACGAGATCCATCACCGGGTCAAGAACAACCTGCAGGTGATCTCGAGTCTGCTCAATCTGCAGTCGAGGGGGGCGACCGGCGACGTCGCCGCCGCGCTGGCCGAAAGCCAGGGCCGCATCAAGGCGATGGCGCTGATCCACCAGTTGCTCTACGAGCGCAACGACTTTTCCAGCGTCGACATCGCCGAGTACCTGAAGCGGCTGTGCAGCCTGCTGTCGGAGAGCCATCGCGGCATCCGGCCGCGCTTCCAGTTCGTGCTCGACGCCGACGACGGTGTCTGCGTCAGCCTCAAGCGGGCGGTGCCCTGTGGCCTGCTGGTCAATGAACTGGTGACCAACGCCTTGAAGCACGCCTTTCCCGAACCCAGGACCGGGCAGGTGCGGGTCGCGCTGGAGAAGGGCGAGTCCGGTTTCACGATCACTGTGGCCGACGATGGTGTCGGCCTGCCGCAGGACGTGGCGCCCGGCGTGACCCGGTCGCTCGGCATGCAACTGATCCCCCTGCTCAGCGACCAGGCCTGCGGCAGCTGGCAACTGGACCGGGAAAACGGCACCCGATTCACCATTCGCATCGCGCCCGACGAGGGCCGGGAGACGGCATGAACGCGAGTCGCATCATGGTCGTGGAGGACGAGCGCATCGTCGCCTGCGATCTGCAGCACACCATCGAATCCTTCGGCCACGAGGTCGTCGCGGTGGTCGCCTCGGGCGAACAGGCGATCGAGCGCGCCGAGCAGTTGCTGCCGGACCTGATCCTGATGGACATCAACCTGGAAGGGAAGATCGACGGCACCGAGGCGGCGCGATCGATCCATGACCGGCATCGCGTGCCGGTGGTCTTCATGACCGCCTATGCCGAGCCGGGCGTACTCGACCGCGCCGAACAGAGCGCGCCGTACGGCTATCTCGTCAAGCCGGTAGAGACCCGCGCGTTGCAGGCATCGCTGCGCATGGCGCTGGCTCGCCGACGGGCGGAGCAGTCGATCGAGCGCGGCGAGGAGCGCCTGCGACTGGCGCTGGATGCCGCCAATCTGTGCATCTGGGAGTGGGATGCGACGGAATCGCGATTCCACAGCGAAGGGGGCATGGAACGGCTGCTCGGCCGGGTGCCGCAGGCGCTGTCCGATGGCCACGACGCCCTGCTGCGCCGGATCGATCCCTCCGATCAGGACATCATCGTCGGTGCGCTGCAACGGGGCGAGGATGTGCAGCGGACCATCCGCATGGCGGCCGACGTGCCCGACAGGCAGGCGATCTGGGTGGACTTCCTGGCCCGCGCCTACCTCGGCAGCGAAGGCGTGCTGACCCGCGCCGTTGGCGTCATGCGGGACGCCACCGAGCGGCACGAGCAGGAGCTTGCGCTGAAGCAGGCCAGCCTGGCATTCGAAAGCACCGCTGAAGGGATCGCGATCCTCGACGTCGATCATCGCGTCGTCACCATCAATGCCGCCTTCACGCAGATTACCGGCTACGTGCTGGACGAGATCCGCGGGCGCGACCCGGAACAAGTTCTGTTCGGCCGTCGCCAGGGCGACGACATCTTCAGCGAACTCGGGCGGCACAACGGAGACCGCTGGCACGGCGAGATCGCGGCGCAACGCAAGGATGGCGTGCGCATCCAGGCCTGGCTGCACGCCTGCGTGCTGCGCAGCGCCGACGGTGAGGCGGCCAACTACCTGATCGCGCTGTCCGACATCACCGTGCTGCGCCAGACCGAGGCGATGGTGCGTCATCAGGCCTTCCACGACGCGCTGACCGGGCTGGGCAACCGCAACATGCTGGGCCTGGTCCTGGACCGGGAAGACGCGCGGCGGCGTGCCAATGGCAGCCGCTTCGCATTGCTGTTCATCGACCTGGACGGCTTCAAGCTGATCAACGACACCCTCGGACACGATGCCGGCGACAAGTTGCTGGTCGAGGTGTCGCAGCGCATCACCCGCGTGCTTCGGAACAGCGACACCTGCGTTCGCCTCGGTGGCGACGAGTTCCTGGTGGTGGCGCCGAGCATCGGCCGCGAGGAAGACTGCCTGCGGCTCGCCCACAAGTTGCTCGACGAGATCCGGGTCGGCGTAGACCTGGGCTGCGAGCCGGTCAGCGTTTCCGGCAGCATTGGCATCGCGCTTTGTCCGGATCATGCCGAAACGCCTGCGGACCTCGTCAAGGCCGCCGACAACGCGATGTACGGCGCCAAGGAGCGTGGGCGCAACCGTGCGGTAATGTACTCGGCCGACATGGCAGCTCGGGTGGCGGACCGGCTGATGCTCGAGCAGGGGCTGATGCGCGCGATCGCCAACGAGGAGTTGTTCCTCGAATATCAGCCCGTCGTCGATGTGCACAGTGGCCGCATCATCGGCGTCGAAGCGCTGATGCGCTGGCAACATCCGGCCGAAGGGCGCATTGCCCCGGCGCGCTTCATTCCGGTGGCCGAAGAGTGCGGCCTGATCGAATACCTCGGCGCATGGTCGTTACGCACGGCGTGCCGGCAGGCCCGCGGCTGGATCGACGACGAAGGCGTCCAGTTGCGCCTCGCCGTCAATGTCTCGGTGCGGCAGTTCGCGTCGGGCGAGTTTCCCGGCATCGTCGCCGGCATCCTGGCGGAGACCGGCTTTCCCGCCCATCGGCTGGAACTCGAGATCACCGAGAGCACCTTGCAGAAGGTCGACCAGAGTCGCGAGCAGATTGCGGCACTGACCCGGCTCGGCATCCTGATATCGGTCGACGATTTCGGCACCGGCTATTCCTCGCTGAGCCTACTCAAGCACCTGGCAATCCACCGCATCAAGATCGATCGCTCGTTCGTGACCGATCTGCCGGGCGATTCGAGCGATGTCGGCATCACCGAAGCGATCATCGCGCTCGCGTCGGCGCTCAATCTCTCGCTGACCGCCGAAGGCGTCGAAACCGAAGCGCAACGCCGCTTCCTGGCCGACCGCGGCACGATGGACGTGCAGGGCTTCCTCTTCCACCGGCCGCTCGCTGCGGATGCGATCGAGGTACTGATCCGGCCGCGGGCGGCACCGGGGGCGGGTGCCGGCCGCCGGCGCCGTGGCCGACGGGCCCAGCGCATTCGCTAGGCTGCTGGCGCGGACCGGCGTCGCGGCGGTAGCCGTCGGCGCGGGCGCGGTCGTGCCGCGACCGCCTTCGATCGGCGCGCAGTCGGTTTCGCTGGCAGTGTGCCGCGAAATGCGATAGATAGGCGACATGTTTCCCAGCGAGATCCTCCTTGCCTACCTGGTCGCGGTCGTGCTGATCGTGGTCGCACCCGGGCCGGACAACGTCCTCGTGCTCAGCCGGGGCTTGAGCCAGGGGCCGCTGGCCGCAGCGCTGTCGGCGCTCGGTTCGGGCGTCGGCATCCTGGTGCACACGCTCGCCGCTGCACTCGGCCTGGCCCTGGTGCTGCAGACGTCGCCGCTCGCGTTCTGGCTGCTCAAGCTGGCCGGTGGCACCTACCTGCTGTGGCTGGGTTGGCGGGCGATCCGGGCACGCAGCCTGATCTCGTTTTGCGCGCGCGACCGGCAGCCGCCCTGGCGGGTCTTCGCCAATGGCGTGATGACCAACGTGCTCAATCCGAAGGTCGGCCTCTTCGTCGTCGCCTTCATCCCGCAGTTCGTGGCGGTGGAGCGTGGATCCGTGCTGCTGCAGATGCTGGTCTATGGTGCGCTGTTCTCGGCGGTGACGGTGACCGTGTTCAGCGTGCTCGGTGCGTTCGCTGCCCGATTGTCGCACTGGCTGTCGGTCCGGCCGCGGGTCGTCGCCGGCGTCAATGTCGCTGCCGGCCTCACCTTCGTCAGTGCGGGACTATCGATCCTGGCCCTCGACAATCGGCGCTGACCTGTCCTGACCGAAGGCCGCCGCCGGACCGTGCTATGGACCGCCCGCAACTTGCGGGGGCCGAATCCGCCGGCCAAAGTGTGGACAGGAAGGCGAACCCGTGCGCAGGCGCGGACGGCCGCAGACTCGAATGCCGGCAATGACGACCCCGACACCAGGCACGCGCAGCATGTGGCGCCATCGCGATGTACCGATGGTGATTGGTGGCGGCCTGGGTTGCCTGTCTGCGCTGGTGGCGTTGACGATGATCGCCGCCGCGTGGTGGGGCGGGCGCGAAGCCGCCGGCTGGCTGTGGTGGCTGGCGGCGGTCGGTGTGCTGGTGCCGGCACTCTCATCCTGGCGCAGCGCAATGCGCATTCGCAGCCATCAGTTGCAGCGTAACCGTCGCGCCAGCGCGATCCGCGACGAGGTGCTCGCCGGCCGCAATCCGGCACGACCGTATTTCGTTTATCTGCGACCGTTTGCCATCGACGGTGCCTTCGTCGAGGCGCCACGCGGCGATGCGGACGAGCGCTACGTCGAAGAGTACGGGCTGCCGACTGCACACCACGACCTCGAGACTGCGCTGGCGCTGCTGGTTTACCGGCACAGCGATCTGGTCGCGCTGTCCGACGAAGCTGGGGAGGCGGGCGCCGGCTACGTTCATTCGACCGAACGCTGCTGGGAGGACGAGGTGGCGGCGCTGTGCGCACATGCGGAAGGGATCTTCATCGTGCCTTTCGACTACGATGGCACCGCCCGCGAGGTGGCGATGATCGGCGAGCACGGCTGGCAATCGAAGACCTTCGCCGTGATGCCGGCCAGGCCGCCGTTGGCGATTGCGACGGTCAGGCGTGATTTTCGGCGGCTGTGGGAAGCGGGGCGAGCGCGATATCCGGCGTTGCAGCTGCCACCCTACGACGCCGACGGCTGTATCCTGCACCTCGGTCCGCAACCGACCATCTACCGGGGCTTCGGTGCCCATCGGGCCTTCGCCCAGGGTCGCGCCCGCCAGCGGGACCTCGCAGCACTCGGCGCACGTCTGGCAGAACTGGCCCGCGGCAATGGACGACGTGGTGGAGACGACGACAATGGAACACCGGAAAGAAACCGCGCCGTTCGATGAAGCCGATGCCGCGACGAAGCCGACCATCAACCGGGCACTGAGTGAACGCCTGCAGGCGATGGCTGCGCGTGACCACGAAACGCGCGACCGCCTGCTCGCAGAAGGCGCACTCTATGGCACCTATGCGATTGCGATGCAGCGCGTCCATCGCGAGAACGCGGAGGCGCTGGCCGAACTGATCGAGGCGCACGGCTGGCCGAGCATGGCGCTGGTCGGCCGCGAAGGCTGCCGCGCGGCGTGGCTGGTGGCGCAGCATGCGATCGCGACGCCAGCGCTCCAGCGGCGGTTCCTCGCATGCCTGCGGCAGGCGGCCGAGGCCGGCGACGTGCCACGACGTCAATGGGCGATGCTGGAGGACCGGGTGCGCTTCAACGAAGGGCGGCCACAGCGCTTCGGCACCGTGCTCGACTGGAACGACGATGGCGAACTGGACTGCGAACTGGAAGATCCCGCCGTTGTGGACAGCTGGCGTCGTGAGGTCGATTTGCCGCCGTTCGCCGAGTCGCTCGCCTCACATCGCGCCGAGGTGGCGGCCGAAGGCGGGCACGCGCCGGCAGATCTGGAAGACTATCGGCGGCGGGCGGCGGCATGGGCCAAGGAGACGGGCTGGCGCTGAGGGCGCGGCCCGCCGGCGTCGCCCGGCGCGCGCCTCAGAGCGGCGGAATGCGCAGTACCTGGCCCGGGTAGATCTTGTCCGGATCCTTCAGCATCGGCTTGTTGGCCTCGAAGATCACCGGGTATTTGCCGGCATTGCCGTACATCTCCTTGGCGATCTTCGACAGCGTGTCGCCGCGCACGACCGTGTAGTAGCGGGATTCGGCGGTCGCCTCGGCGACGCTCAGGTTGTTCACGACCGAACTGACGCCGGCCACGTTGCCGGCCGCGACGACGATCTTCTCGCAAGTCGCCTGGGTGTCGGCGATGCCCGAGACGGTGGCGGTGCAACTGGCACCGTCGAAGGCGACCGCGAGCTCCTTCGCCTGCAGGCCGAGCGCGTTGATGTAGGTCTTGATGGCGTCCGCCGCCGCCTGGTTGGCACGGGCCTGGTTCTCTGCCGTCGGGGCCTTGGCGGCCTCATCCTGGGCGGCCTTGGCCTCGCCCGATCCGAACAGTTTCTCGCCCGCGTCCTTGATGAAAGACAGCAGTCCCATGGATCGACTCCTTGTGCTTCGGGTTGAACAACGATCGCTGGTGGCGGCCATGCCGCAATGCATCACGCACGCTAGCACAAAGTGGCAGACCTGCTTGTTTCATCCTGTCAAGTGACGGATTCCAAAACAAGAACCCCGGCCACCGGGCCGGGGTCGCGCGGGATCGAAGCCGGAATCAGGCGAAATTCGCGGACGCGAAATCCCAGTTGGCGAGGCTTGCCAGGAAGGTCTCGACGAACTTGGGACGGGCATTGCGATAGTCGATGTAGTAGGCGTGCTCCCAGACGTCGATACAGAGCAGCGGCTTGTCACCGGTGGTCAGCGGAGTGCCGGCCGGCCCCATGTTGACGATGTCCACGCTGCCGTCCGACTTCTTCACCAGCCAGGTCCAGCCGGAGCCGAAGTTGCCGACCGCGGAGGCCTGGAAGGCCTTCTTGAAGTCGTCGAAGCTGCCGAAGCGGGCGTTGATCGCGTCGGCCAGGGCACCGCTCGGGGCGCCGCCGCCGCCGGGCTTCATCGAACTCCAGAAGAAGGTGTGGTTCCAGACCTGGGCGGCGTTGTTGTAGACGCCACCGGCCGGTGCCTTCTTGACGATCGCCTCGAGGTCGAGGTTCTCGTACTCGGTGCCCTTGATCAGGTTATTGAGGTTCGTGACATAGGCCTGATGGTGCTTGCCATAGTGATACTCGAAGGTCTCTTCCGAGATATGCGGGGCAAGCGCGTTCTTGGCATAGGGAAGTTCGGGAAGGGTGTGTTCCACCTTGTGTGCTCCTCGGTCGGGTTGCAGGAAAGCTTGACTATTCTAGTCGGGTTTGTCGTGCACTGACAAATCACCGGCGGACGACGGCGGCGTGGCCGCATGACTGGCCACGACCTCGGCGTCGAGGCTGCCGCGCGACAGCACGATAGAGATGGCGCTGCCGGCCGCCACCTGCCCCGCATCGCGCAGGACCCGGCCGTCGGCGTCGCGCACGATACCGTAACCGCGCGACAGCACGCGCGTCGGATCGAGGTGGGACAGGGCCTCGGCCAGGGTCGATACGCGCCGCGCTGTCTCCTGAAGGCGCGTGCGATGTGCCGTCGACAGGCGGTCGGCAAGTGCCCTCAGGCGGGACGTCTCCAGTGCCAGCTGAGGTCGCTGTGCATGCAGGCGCCAGGCCAGCGCGTCGATCCGGGCGAGTGCCTGTGCCCGCACGTGGCCAATCTGCGCCTCGAGCTGCAACTGCAGGCGCTCGAGGCGTTCGCGTCGGCGGGCGATGCGTTCGGCCGGATGGACCAGGCGCAACTGGGCCCGGTCGACGCGCTGAGCGGCGCGCTCGAGCGTGCGCCGCAGCGCGCGCCCGAGCGCGTCGGCGAGGCCGTCGAGCATCGGGCCAAGATCGGCATAGCCGGTGCTGGCGAGTTCGGCGGCCGCGGTCGGCGTCGCGGCGCGCAGGTCGGCCGCGAAGTCGGCGATCGTGAAGTCGTGCTCGTGGCCGACGCCGCTGACCACCGGCACCGGGCAGGCGCGGATCTGCCGCGCCAGGCCGGCGTCGTTGAAGGCCCACAGATCTTCGATGCTGCCGCCGCCGCGAACCAGCAGCAGCACGTCGACGCCGTCTTCGACATGACGTGTCGATGCCTGGCGCAGCGCCTCGGCCAGCTTCCCGGGGGCGCCCTCGCCCTGCACTGGGGCCGGGTAGAGAATCACCGGAATACCGGACGCGCGACGCGCCAGGGCGGCCAGAACGTCACGCAAGGCGGCCGCCTGCGGCGACGTGACGACGCCGATGGCGCGGGGAAAGCGCGGCAGCGGGCGCTTGGCGGCCGGATCGAACAGGCCTTCGCGCTCGAGTTCGGCGCGCAGCCGCAGGAACGCCTCGTAGAGGTTGCCGACGCCCGCCCGCCGCACCGCGTCGACGTTCAGCTGGAAGTCGCCACGCGCTTCGTAGAGGGTCGCCTGCGCGCGGACCTCGACTTCCTGGCCCTGCTCGAGACGGAACGGCAGCAACTGGGCGCGACTTCGCCACAACGTGCAGCGGACCTGGGCGCGCTCGTCCTTCAGCGTGAAGTAGACGTGGCCCGAAGCGGCACGCACGAGGTTCGAGACCTCGCCATTGATCCACAGTGCGGGCAGGGCGATTTCGAGCGCCTCGCGGGCCATCCGATTGAGCCGGCTGACCGCGACGACGGTGTCGTCGGAGCGGGCCTCGATCACCCGAGGAGGGCCTCGTCGCGGCCGGGACGCACCCGGCAGATCATTGCCGGTTCCTCATGTGATCTCTCATGAGTGTTCTATAGATATATGAATAGAGACAAATGATTGGTGAAACAATGGGGCGCGTTGGCAGCGGGCAATCCATGATCATAGCGGACCGGGCGCGCCTCGCGAGGCGTCTCGTCGCGTCAGCGCACTGAAATACGACTGCCACATTTTCGATCAGCGTAGCGCCGCCCGTGCAGCACCGGGGGCTGCGTCGGCAAATCCACCCGGCTGTCCACAGCTTTGTCCACAGCTTGTGTGGAAAGGCGGAATCCAGGCCTGCCGACGTGCCAACTTGCGGAAAGGAATGCCGGGCGGCTACATTCCGATCCTTCGAAGGCGCAGGGGGAGTCGAGTCGTGTTTGCCATCATCGAGGCCGCCGGGTGGCCGATCTGGCCGTTGCTGGCCGCGTCCGTGATTGCCGTCGCGCTGATCATCGAACGGGCGATCACCTTGCGCCGCTCGAAGGTCGTGCCGGCGGGACTGCTGGAGCGGGTGATCACCGAACTGCGACAGCGCGGGCCATCGGTCGACATGGTGAACCGGGTGGCGGCCCATTCGCCGCTGGGGCGGGTGCTGGCCGCTGGCGTTCGCAACATGCGCAGCTCGCGGGAAGTCATGAAGGAATCGATCGAGGAGGCCGGCCGGGCCGTCGCCCACGATCTCGAGCGCTTTCTCGTGACCCTCGGCACGATCGCGTCGATCTCGCCGCTGATGGGCCTGTTCGGCACCATCGTCGGCATGATCGAGATTTTCGGCTCGCAGGGGCCGACCGGTTCGAATCCGCAGCAACTTGCGCAAGGCATCTCGATCGCCCTCTACAACACCGGCTTCGGCCTGATGATCGCGATTCCGAGCGTGATCTTCTGGCGCCACTTCCGGGGACTGGTCAATGCCTTCGTGATCGACATGGAGCAGCAGGCGGTGAAGCTGGTCGAAGTGGTGCACGGCGAACGGCGCAACTGAACGGCGGCACGGCATGCGATTCCAGACCAATCGGCGGCAGGAAGAGCCCGAGATCAATCTGATCCCGATGATCGACATCCTGCTGGTGATTATCATCTTCCTGATGCTGACCACCACCTATTCGCGGATCGCAGGGCTCGAGGTCAATCTGCCGACGACCGATGCCGAGGCGACCGACAGTCAGGTCAATGAAGTCAACGTGGCGGTCAGTGCTTCGGGCGAGGTGCTGGTGAACAAGCAGCCGACCGGTGCCGGCGTGGAGGCGGTCGCGGCGGCGCTGGCGGCTGCGGCGGCGGGCAACGAAAAGGCGGTGGTGGTGATCAACGCCGACGCGAAGGCGAGCCACCAGAGTGTCATCGACGTGATGCAGGCGGCCCAGCAGGCCGGACTCTCCAACATTTCCTTCGCGACCCAGACCACGCGGCGCTGATGGCTGGCGGCAACGCACCATCACACTGGGCCGCGCGTGGCGCGACGGCCCGCCTGCTGTTGCCGCTGGCGGCCCTGTACGGCGGCGTTGCGGCGCTCAGGCGTCGGCTCTACCGCTGGCGGTGGCTGGCGGTGGCGCATGCCGCGCGTCCGGTCATCGTCGTCGGCAACATCGCTGCCGGCGGCAGCGGCAAGACGCCGGTGGTGATCTGGCTGGCGGAGCGCTTGCGGGCCGCCGGCCACACGCCGGGAATCGTCAGCCGTGGCTATGGCCGGCGCGACAGCGCAGTGTGCATCGTCGAACCGGGCATGGATGCGGATGCGGTCGGCGACGAACCCGCCTTGATCGCGCACGCGACCGGCTGCCCGATGGTGGTCGGCGCCGATCGGCCGGCAGCCGTGGACCGGTTGCTGGCGATGCGCCCGGACTGTTCGGTGGTGATCAGCGACGATGGCATGCAGCACTACCGCATGGCGCGATCGGTGGAGATCGCGGTGGTGGACGAGGCGGTGCTGGGCAATCGCTGGTTGCTGCCTGCCGGTCCGCTGCGCGAGCCCGTCGCGCGTCTGCGCGAGGTGGACCTGGTGATCTTCAACGGCCCGGCATCCGACGCCATGCGCGCGGCCGTGGCGCCGGTTCCGGCCTTCCCGATGAAACTCGAGCCGGCACAGGCGCGTCGTCTCGACGCCGCCGCAGCGCAGTCGCTGGCGACCTGGCGCGGCCGGCGGGTCCATGCGGTCGCTGGCATCGGCAGGCCCCGGCGATTCTTCGAGATGCTCGGCGCCCATGGCATCGAAGCGGTCGTCCACCCGTTTCCGGACCACCATCGATTTACCGCCGGCGAGCTCGAATTTTCCGAGTCATTGCCGATCCTGATGACGTCGAAGGATGCTGTAAAATGCCGATCCTTCGCCCCGGCGGACAGCTGGGAAGTGCCGGTCGATGCCGTCATCGACGACGCCGCGCTCAACACGCTCTTGGAGAAACTGGCCGATGGACAGTCGTCTGCTTGAAATTCTGGTGTGCCCGATCTGCAAGGGCAATCTCGATTACCGCAAGGACAAGCAGGAACTGGTGTGTCGGCCGTGCAAGCTGGCCTATCCGATCCGCGACGGCATCCCGGTGATGCTCGAGGACGAGGCCCGCGGCGTCGGCGACGACGAACTCTGATGGCGGCGTTTCGCGTCGTCGTGCCGGCGCGCTTCGCGTCGACGCGGCTGCCGGGCAAGCCGCTGGCCGACATCTGCGGCCGGCCGATGGTGGTGCGCGTACTCGAGCGTGCGCAGCGATCGGGCGCCAGCGACATCTGGGTCGCGACCGACCACGAGGCGGTCGCCGAGGCGGTGCGGGCGGCTGGCGGGCAGGCGCTGATGACCCGTCCCGACCACGCCAGCGGTACCGACCGCATTGCCGAGGTGGCGGCGACCCTGGGCTGGGGCGACGACGAGGTCGTGGTCAATGTCCAGGGCGACGAACCTTTGATCGATCCCGAGTTGATCACCGCCACTGCCGAGGCCCTGGTCGACGACGGCGAAGCAGCGATCGCCACCGCCCGCCACCCGCTGCAGTCGATCGACGACGCGTTCAATCCGAATGTGGTCAAGGTGGTCTGCGATCGTGCCGGCCGCGCCCTGTATTTCTCGCGGGCAACCATTCCGTGGGCGCGCGACGCCTTTGCCGCGAGCCGCGAGGCGCTGCCGGCGGACCTGCCGATGTCGCGCCATGTCGGCATCTATGCCTATCGCTGCAGCTTTTTGCGGCGCTATGCCGGACTTTCGCCGGCGCCGATCGAGCAGGCGGAGTCGCTCGAGCAACTTCGGGCGCTGTGGCACGGCTTCCGGATCCGGGTGATCGTCATCGACGAAGCACCGGCAGCAGGCGTCGATACGGCGGAAGACCTGGCCCGGGTGCGAATCGCGTTTGACCGGGCCGGCCGATCCGGGTGATTATCAACCGCTTTTTCCAAGAAAGAGCGGCCGCCCCCGTGGCTCGGCCGCCAAACAATCGGGAGGTTTCTTCATGCGCATGATTCTTCTTGGCCCGCCGGGCGCCGGCAAGGGTACCCAGGCCAATTTCATCAAGGAGAAGTACGGCATTCCGCAGATTTCGACTGGCGACATGCTGCGCGCCGCGGTCAAGGCCGGCACGCCGCTCGGCGTCGAGGCGAAGAAAGTCATGGACTCCGGCGGTCTGGTGTCCGACGACATCATCATCGGGCTGGTCAAGGATCGTCTGCAGCAGCCGGACTGCAAGGCCGGCTACATGTTCGACGGCTTCCCGCGCACGATCCCGCAGGCCGAGGCGATGAAGGCCGCCGGCGTGCCGATCGACTACGTGCTGGAAATCGACGTGCCGGACCAAGACATCGTCGAGCGCATGGGTGGTCGCCGGGTACATCTGGCCTCGGGCCGCACCTATCACGTCAAGTTCAATCCGCCCAAGGTCGAGGGCAAGGACGACGAAACCGGCGAGGCGCTGATCCAGCGCGACGACGACCAGGAAGCCACGGTGCGCAAGCGTCTCGAGATCTACCATTCCCAGACCAAGCCGCTGGTGGCCTATTACACCGACTGGGCGGCGAGCGGGGATGGCGCCGCGCCCAAGGTCCGCAAGATCTCGGGTCAGGGCAAGGTCGACGAAATCACCACGCAGGCATTCGCAGCGCTGTCGAAATAGGTCGTGCGCAGTTCGAGCGCGTCGCCGGCATCGCCCGGCGACGCGCTTTGTATTTTCGGCGCGATCGGCCAGTCGGCGACTGCCTGCGTCCGGAACACGCCGGTCCGGCCGCGGCAAGCGCGCATTGCATTGCGCTGCGGTGCGGGATCGGGTGACGCAATGCGTCGCGCCTTCGCAACGGGCTGGCTGCACCAGGCCGGCGCCGGGCCCCATGAGGATGCGAGGATGGCTCCGTGAGCGCCCGCAACGCGCTGTACCTGCAGTCCGGCGGCATGACCGCGGTGATCAACGCGTCGGCCTGCGGCGTGATCGAGACCGCGCGTCGACATCCGTCGAAGATCGGTCGCCTGCTGGCAGCGCGCCACGGTACCCTCGGCCTGCTGCGCGAGGAGTTGTTCGAAACCGGCACGCTCGGTCGGGGCGAACTGATCGGGATGCGGCAGACGCCGGGCGGGGTGTTCGGTTCCTGCCGCTTCGATCTCGACGAGCCGGAGGCAAACCCGGAGCAGTACCAGCGGCTGTTCGCGGTGCTCGAAGCCCACGACATCGGCTTCCTGTTCCTCAACGGCGGCAACGGCTCGATGCAGACGGCGCTGCAGATCGCCCGGGCCGCCGGGGCGCGAGCCTGGCCGCTGCAGGTGATCGGCATTCCGAAGACCGTCGACAACGATATCGTCGAGGCCGACTGCTGTCCGGGCTACGGCTCGGCGATCAAGTATCTCGCCAGTTCGGTGCGCGAGGCTTCGATCGACATGGCGGCGATGAGCAGCCGTCGCGGTCGCGTGTTCGTGCTCGAAGTGATGGGCCGCAATGCCGGCTGGCTGGCCGCCGGCTGCGGCCTCGCCGCCGACGGGCCGGATGCGGCACCGCAGTTGATCCTGTTGCCCGAGGTGGCCTTTGACGAGGCCGCGTTCGGCAGTGCGTTGCACCGGTGCGTCGAACGCGTCGGCTGGTGCACGGTGGTGATTGCGGAAGGCGTGCGCGGCGCCGACGGCCGGCCGCTGGCCCAGGTCTCCAACGAAGGGCGCTACGTGCAACTCGGCGGCGCCGGTGCCGTGGTCTCGCGCATCGTGCAGGAACGCTTCGGCTTCAAGGTGCATTGTGCGGTCACCGACTACCTGCAGCGCTCGGCCCGCCATCTCGCTTCGGCGACCGACGATGCCCAGGCCTACGCGGTCGGTGCCGCTGCGGTCGAGGCAGCCGTCGGCGGCGCCCATTGCGTGACGATGGCGGTGCAGCGGGTATCGTCGTCGCCGTACTGCTGGCAGGTTGGCCAAGTGGCGCTGGCTCGGGTCGCCAACCTCGAACGCCGGCTGCCGGATGCCTTCATCCGCGCCGATGGCCTGCATGTGACCGGCGAGTTCGTCGAGTGGGCCCGTCCGCTGATCGCCGGTGAAGCGCCGCCGGCCTTCGTCGACGGCCTTCCGCGATACTGGTCGCCGCAGCTCCCGTTGTTGCCGGCAACGCTGCCGGCTCACGAGCCGCGACCGGCAGGACCTACAGCGAAATCGTCGGATTGAGTGTGTAACGTCCGGTGATCGAGGCCTTGGCGAGTACGTGGCCTTCGATCGCCGCCAGCGCCTCGGCTCCGCCGAAGCGGTCGTCGAGCGCCAGTCGGGGCAGGTCGAGGGCGTACAGCGTGAATATGTAATGGTGCGGGATCTCGTCGTTCCACGGCGGGCACGGTCCGTCGTAGCCGTGGTAGTCCCCTTGCATGTCGGCGTCACCGGCGAACCAGCCGGTGTAGTCGTTGATGCCCTGCAGTGCGCCGTGGGGCGCTTCGGGGCCTGACTTGCCGCGGGCGGTGACCCCGTCCGAGAAGCTGCCAGCGGCGATTTCGCGCAGATCCGGCGGCAGGTTCACCAGCACCCAGTGGTAGAAGTCGACCCGCGGCAGCGAGGCCGGTACGCTGCGGCCTTCCTGATTGACGTCGTCGCCCTGGCTCGGCACGTCCGGATCGTGGCAGATCAGCGCCAGCGAGCGCGTACCGTCGGGCAGGTCGGACCACGCGAACTGGGGATTGCGGTTGGCACTGAGGGTGATGTGGCCTTCAGCCGCCGGGATCGCGAAGGCGAATTCGCCGGGAATCGGGGCTCCGTTGGCGAAGCTGGTGCTGGCAAGTTTCATGGCTGCTCCTTGTGGTCGCTAGTGGCCCGCGCCTCAGGCGGCTCGACGGCGAAAGTCGGCCGGCCTGAAGCCGAGCATGAACAGTACCGAGAAATAGACGACAACGCCGCCGCCGACCACGGCGGCGAGGCGCAGCACCCGCTCGAGCGCCGGTGCCCCGGTCCACAGCGAATCGCTGCCGGCGCCGAAATACAGGGCGAGCGCGAGTGCTGCCAGCGCGACAGCGAGTCGGGCAAGATAGCCACCCCAGCCGGGGGCGGGACGATAGACTTCCAAGCGTCGCAGGCCGCGGAACAGCAATCCGGCGTTGAGGCAGGAGGCCAGGCCGATCGACAGTGCCAGCCCGGCGTGTCGCAGCGGCCCGATGAAGGCCAGGTTCATCAGCTGGGTAGCGATCAGGGTGACGATGGCGATTCGCACCGGCGTGCGGATGTCCTGCCGCGCATAGAAGCCCGGGGCCAGGATCTTGACCAGGATCAGGCCGGTCAGGCCGACGCTGTAGGCGATCAGGGCCGAGCGGGTCTGCAGGGCATCGGCGGCAGAGAATTCACCGTGCATGAACAGGGTGGTGATCAGCGGCACCGCGAGCATCGCCAGCGCAAGCGCGGCCGGCAGGGTCAGCAGCAGGGTCAGACGCAATCCCCAGTCGAGCAGATCGGAGAAGGCGCGGCTGTCGGCAACGGCGTGATGGCGCGAAAGGCTCGGCAACAGAATCGTGCCGAGGGCGACGCCGAGCATCCCGGCCGGGAATTCCATCAGGCGATCGGCGTAATACAGCCATGACACGCTGCCGCTGTCGAGGAAGGAGGCGAAGATGGTGTTGATCAGCAGCGAGATCTGGCTCACCGAAACGCCGAGGATCGCCGGCGCCATCAGCTTCAGAATGCGTCGCACGCCCGGATCGTCGAGCGACAGATCGAATCGCGGCACCATGCCGATCCGTCGCAGCGCCGGCCACTGCAGGCCGAGTTGCAGCAGGCCGCCGATGAACACCGCCCAGCCCAGCGCCAGTACCGGTGGGTCGAACCAGGGCGCCGCGAACAGCGCCATGCCGATGAAGCAAAGGTTCAGCAGCACCGGCGTGAAGGCCGGAACGGCGAAGCGGCTCCAGGTGTTGAGCACGCCTGCCGCCAGTGCGACCAGCGACATGAACAGGATGTAGGGAAAGGTGATGCGGGTGAGGCTGACGGTCAGCGCGAACTTGTCGGCGTCGTCGACGAAGCCCGGTGCCGACAGGTGGATGATCAGCGGGGCGGCCAGCGCGCCGACGATCGATACCACCAGCACGACCAGTCCGAGCAGTGACGCCACCCGGTTCACCAGGCGGTGTGCGGCCTGATCGCCTTGGCGATTCCTGATCTCCGCGAGAATCGGCACGAAGGCCTGCGAAAAGGCGCCCTCGGCGAACATCCGGCGCAACAGGTTGGGCAGGCGGAAGGCGACGAAGAAGGCGTCGGTGGCCAGGCCGGCGCCAAAGGCGCGGGCAATCACGAAGTCGCGCACGAAGCCCAGCACGCGTGACAGCAGGGTCATGCCGCTTACCGTGACGAGCGCGCGCAACAGGTTCATCGTGGGAAAGGGCGGAGGTCGATGCGGTGCGACCGGATGATACGCGAACTCGACTTCCGGGCGCGGTGCGCGCCTTGCCATGAACGGCGAGGGGCGTTAATATACGCGGTTTCTTTTACCCTGCAACGGAAATTCACGACATGGCCAATTCGGCACAAGCCCGTAAACGCGCGCGTCAGGCCACCATTGCCCGCGCTCACAATGCCAGCCTTCGCTCCCGTTTGCGTACCGCGATCAAGGCCGTGCGCAAGGCCGTCGAAGCCGGCGACAAGGCGGCTGCCCAGCAAGTCTATCGTTCTTCGACCAGCATCATCGACAGCATTGCCGACAAGCGCATCATCCACAAGAACAAGGCTGCCCGTCACAAGAGCCGCCTGTCTGCCGCAATCAAGTCGATGGCGGCGTAAGGCGACACGGCCAGCATCGGAAAAGGCGACCGGCTGGTCGCCTTTTTTCGTTGCGGCCATCGCCCCAGGGCTCAGGCCGCAGCCTCGTCCGGCGCGATGGTGTCGACCTGCAGGTTGTTGTCCTTGGCGAAGTTCACCAGAAAGTTGTACGCGAGCGGTTCGATGTCGTGGATGCGGGCGTCGACGATCACGGTCTTGTCGCCGGTCAGCGTGCAACCGGGGCGCACGTAGGGCGAGTAGGTCATGCGGTTGTCGGCGCCGAAGGCTGACATGATGCCGCACAGGCGGTCGCACCAGTCGCTCGGCCGGAACTTCTTCCCCTCCTTGGTAACGCCGACGATGACGAAGCTGTCGATGGTTCGTTTCATTTTGCAGGTTCGGGTTGGCGATGACGGGAAGCGCGGTGGATGGTCCGCCCGAATGCTGCAGTGCGATGCGGACGGGGCATGGTACCAGAAAACCCCTTTCCGCATTGTGGTAGAAGGCTTCGGAAGGCGTGGCCGCCGTCGCCAACCGCGGTGCCGGCGCACATGCCGATCTGTACAAAAAACGCCTGTATCAAGTAAGATTTGACGCTATTTCTGGCCAACGGCGGCAATTGCCGCCGTCTGTTTTTTTGTGGCCGTGTGCCGACCCTGGGAAAAGGATCCTGAATGTCGCACCTGATGAATACCTACGGACGCCAGCCGATTGCGTTTTCGCATGGGGACGGGGTCTGGCTGTTCGACGAAGCGGGCAACAAGTACCTCGATGCGCTCGCAGGCATTGCGGTGTCGACCCTCGGTCACAATCATCCTGCGCTGGTCGAAGCGATCTCGCGACAGGCCGCCACCCTGATCCACACCTCGAACCTGTATCGCATCCCGCTGCAGGAAAGGCTGGCCGACCGGCTCGCTGGGTGCTCAGGCATGGACGAGGTGTTCTTTGCCAACACCGGCTGCGAGGCCAACGAGGCGGCAATCAAGCTCGCGCGCCTGTATGGCCATCGCAAGGGCGTGGACAAGCCGGCGGTCGTGGTGATGGAGCAATCCTTCCACGGCCGCACGCTGGCGACGCTGTCGGCCACCGGCAATCGCAAGGTCCAGGTCGGATTCGAGCCGCTGGTGTCCGGCTTCGTGCGGGTGCCGTTCAACGACCTCGATGCGCTCGAGAAGGTCGCGGCGAACTGCCCGAGCGTGGTTGCCGTGCTGTTCGAGCCGATCCAGGGCGAGGGCGGCATCCACATTGCCGATGACGGCTACATGCAAGCGGTGCGAGCCCTGTGCGACCGCCGCGACTGGCTGATGATGCTCGACGAGGTGCAGTGCGGCGTGGCTCGCACCGGCAAGTGGTTCGGGTTCCAGCACAGCGGCATCATGCCCGACGTGATGACGCTGGCGAAGGGCCTGGGATCGGGGGTGCCGATCGGAGCCTGCCTGGCGGCAGGGCGGGCGGCCGGCACCTTCCAGCCCGGCAACCACGGCTCGACCTTCGGCGGCAATCCGCTGGCCTGTGCCGCGGCACTGGCGACCCTCGATGCGATCGACGGCGACGGCCTGATGCCGCGTGCGGAATCGGTTGGCGAACGGATTCGCGGCGGCTTTGCCGCTGCGCTCGATGGTGTCGCCGGAATCCGCGCCATCCGTGGCAAGGGCCTGATGATCGGCATCGAACTGGATCGCGCGTGCGGGCCGCTGGTGGAGCGTGCACGCGACGCGGGTGTGCTGATCAACGTCACCGCCGAACGTGTGATCCGTCTGCTGCCGCCGCTGATCTTCACCGACACGGACGCCGAGGAACTGGTTGGCAGACTGGCGCCGCTGATCCGAGATTTTCTGGAGGACTGAAGCCGGCATGTCGACGAACACGCCCAGACATTTCCTCCAGTTCAAGGATCTGAGTCGCGAGGAATTCGATTACCTGTTCGAACGGGTCACCTGGATCAAGGCCAAGTTCAAGGCCTACGAGCCATACCATCCGATGTTCGATCGCACGCTGGTGATGATCTTCGAGAAGGCCAGTACGCGAACCCGGCTGTCGTTCGAGGCCGGCATGCAGCAACTCGGGGGCTCGGCGATCTACCTCAACACGCGCGACTCCCAGCTGGGGCGCGGCGAACCGGTCGAGGACGCCGCCCAGGTGATCTCGCGGATGTGCGACCTGGTGATGATCCGCACCTTCGAGCAGGAGATCATCGAACGCTTCGCGGCCAATTCCCGGGTTCCGGTGATCAACGGACTGACCAACGAATACCATCCCTGCCAGATACTGGCCGACATCCATACCTTCATCGAGCATCGCGGCCCGATCCGTGGGCGAACGGTGGCGTGGATCGGGGACTCCAATAACATGTGCAATACGTGGCTGCAGGCAGCGGAATTGCTCGACTTCAACGTGCACGTGTCGACGCCGCCGGGCTACGAGGTCGAAGCCGAGCGTGCTGGGCTTTACGGCACCGGGCACTTCGAGCAGTTCGCCGACCCGATCGACGCATGTCGCGGTGCCGATCTGGTGACCACCGACGTGTGGACTTCGATGGGGTTCGAGGCCGAGAACGAAGAACGGATGAAGGCGTTTGCCGACTGGCAGGTGGATGACGAGATGATGGCCGTGGCGGCGAGCAACGCGTTGTTCATGCATTGCCTGCCGGCGCATCGCGGCGAGGAGGTCGCGGCGGCTGTCATCGACGGGCCTCACAGCGTCGTGTGGGACGAGGCCGAGAATCGGCTGCATGCGCAAAAGGCGCTGATGGAATATCTGCTGCTCGGCAGGCTGCACGGCTGAGCGGGAGCGCGACGGGGCGCCGGTCGCCCTTTGACGGTTAGCGAAACGGACGAAACATGAGTGACGTGAACAAGGTGGTGCTGGCCTATTCGGGCGGGCTGGATACGTCGGTGATCCTGAAGTGGCTGCAGGACACCTATCGATGCGAGGTGGTGACCTTCACGGCTGACCTGGGGCAGGGCGAAGAGCTCGAGCCGGCGCGCAACAAGGCGCTGAAGTTCGGCATCAAGCCGGAGCATATCTACATCGACGATTTGCGGGAGGAGTTCGTCCGCGACTTCGTCTTTCCGATGTTCCGCGCCAACACGATCTACGAAGGCGAGTATCTGCTCGGCACCTCGATCGCGCGTCCGTTGATCGCCAAGCGCCAGATCGAAATCGCGCGCGAGACCGGCGCCGAGGCGGTGTCGCACGGTGCCACCGGCAAGGGCAACGATCAGGTCCGCTTCGAGCTGGGCTATTACGCGCTGATGCCGAACGTCAAGGTGATCGCGCCATGGCGCGAGTGGGATCTGCTGTCGCGCGAGAAGCTGCTGGCCTACGCCGAGAACCATGGCATTCCGATCGAGATGAAGCACAAGCAGGGCGGCTCGCCCTATTCGATGGATGCCAACCTGCTGCACATCTCCTACGAGGGGCGCCACCTCGAGAATCCGGCGGCGGAGGCCGAGGAGTCGATGTGGCGATGGACGGTGTCGCCCGAGGCGGCGCCGGACGAGGCCGAATATGTCGAACTGGCCTTCGAGCGGGGCGATCTGGTGTCGATCAACGGTGCCCGGATGGCGCCGCACCAATTGCTGGCCGAACTGAACCGGCTCGGCGGTCGCCACGGCATCGGACGCCTCGACCTGGTCGAGAACCGCTATGTCGGCATGAAGTCGCGGGGCTGCTATGAAACCCCCGGGGGGACGATCCTGCTGCGCGCCCATCGTGCGATCGAATCGGTGACCCTCGATCGCGAGGTGGCGCATCTGAAGGACGAGATGATGCCGCGCTATGCCAGTCTGATCTACAACGGCTACTGGTGGGCGCCAGAGCGTCGGGCGCTGCAAGCACTGATCGACCAGACCCAGCAAACCGTCAATGGCTGGGTGCGCCTGAAGCTCTACAAGGGCAACGTCATCGTCGTCAGCCGCGACTCGGCCACCGATTCCCTGTTCGATCCGACCATCGCGACCTTCGAGGACGACCAGGGTGCCTACGACCAGGCGGACGCCCACGGATTCATCCGCCTCAACGCGCTGCGCATGCGTATCGCGGCCAACGCCCGCGCGCGGCGCGGCTGACCGGAGTCGAAATGGGCGGTGAACCGCTGATCTTCGGGCTGACGGTTGCCGAGTTCGAGGACATCTCCCTCAAGCTCTGCTTCACGGCGCTGATCGGTTACATGATCTTCATCATCGGTCAGCTTGCCTGGGAGTCCAAGGCCGGCAAGTACGGCGCGATGTGGATGTTCATCGGTCTGGGCCTGGGATTCGTCGGGTTTCTCGCCAAGGGCTTCATCCAGAGACTGCTCGGCATCGAATAGGAGACGGGCGTGGACGACAAGAGCTTTTCGGGCGTCACCGTGGACACGGTCGCCAACGTCTACTTCGACGGACGTTGCGTCAGTCACAGCTTGCGGATGCCGGACGGCAGCCGAAAATCGGTGGGCGTCGTGCTGCCGTCGCGCCTGAGCTTCGGCACCGGCGTCGCCGAGCGCATGGATTGCGTCGGCGGGGCGTGCCGTGTGCTGCTGCCGGGCGAGGATGCGTGGCGTCAGGTGTCGGCCGGCCAATCATTCGAGGTGCCGGCCGATTCGAGATTCGAGATCGAAGTCGCCGGTGAACCGTTTCACTACGTCTGCCACTATCTGGACTGAGCGACGAACGGGCGTACAGCGTGGCCGCGGGCTGCCGTTCACAGACAATGCAGAGGATCGTGCGCACATGCCTTCATTCGACATCACCTCCGAAGTGGATCTGGTCAGCCTCCGGAACGCTGTCGACGTCGCCAATCGCAAGATCGGCAATCGCTACGACTTCAAGGGTTCGGACTGCCGCATCGAACAGAACGACAAGCTGCTGACGCTGTTCGCCGACAGCGATTTCCAGCTCGACCAGATGCAGGGGATCCTGCTGCCGGAGATGACTGCCAAGAAGATCGACATCCGCTGCCTCGAGCACCGGGACGTGCAGAAGGTCTCGGGCAACAAGGTCAAGCAGGAATTGGTGGTGCGGGTGGGCGTCGAACAGGACGTGGCGAAGAAGATCGTGCGCCTGCTCAAGGACGCGAAGCTCAAGGTGCAGGCGAGTATCCAGGGCGAGTCGGTGCGTGTCAGCGGCGCCAAGCGCGACGTGCTGCAGGATGCGATCGCGCTGGTGCGCAAGGACGTGACCGACTTTCCGCTGCAGTTCGGCAACTTCAGGGATTGAACGCAGATGGACGCGAGCACGATTTCGACGGAACGGCTGAACGATGTCCAAAACCAGGCATCGCTGATCACCTTCCGCAAGGCGCTGGATCTCGAGCAGGCGATGGCGCAGCAGTTGCTCGAGGCCTTGCCGCCGGTACCGCGCGCCAATCCGACCGAGACGATCGGACGCACGATCGATGACTTCGCCTGAGGCGCGCGCGCGGGCCACATGGCGTGCCCCGCTGTCGCTGGCGGTTGGCCTGCTGCTGTCGCTGACCGCCGCATCGGTCGGCGCTCAGGCGCCCGACGTGGTCGTCGCCGGTACCTTCCCGGGCAAGGCCCTGCTGATGATCGACGGCGGCGCGCCGCGGGCGGTGGCTGTCGGACAGCGCACCGCCGAAGGTGTGCGTGTAATCGCCGTGGACGGCGACGTGGTGACCTTCGAGGTCGGTGGCCAGCGCCAGAGTCTGCGTCCGGGCGACCGCGTCGCACACGTGGCGAGCGTCGAGACCGGCGGTGAATTGGTGCTGAGCGCGGACTCTGGTGGCCACTTCCGCACCCAGGGGCGGATCAACGGCGCCAGCGTCGAGTTTCTGGTCGACACGGGTGCGACCCTGGTCTCGATCGGGCGTTCGGATGCGATGCGCGCCGGGATCGGACATGCCGACGGACGGCGAGCGGTCGCGCAGACCGCGAACGGTGCGACCTCAATTCGCCTGGTGACGGTCGACGCGCTGAAGATCGGCGGCGTGACGCTGCACAATGTCGAGGCAGCGGTGCACGAGCACGACCTGCCGGTCTCGCTACTCGGCATGAGCGCGCTCGCGCGTTTCGATCTGCGCCACGACGGCACGCGGCTGCACATGCGCAAGCGCTACTGACCGCGGGCGCGTCGCGAGCGCTGACGTCCGGGAAGACACGCAGCGGGGGAGATTGGCAAGGTGACGCAGGCTGACGACCGTGTGCCCATCGATGTCGAGCGGCTCAGACGCGCGCTCGATCTGGCGCATGCCTACGAAGCGGTGACCGAAGACGCAGCGGGCGGGCCGGTGCAGGAGGCTGCGGTGCTGGTGCCGCTGGTTCTGCGCGATGGCGGCCTGACGGTGCTGCTGACCCAGCGCACCGATCACCTGCATCACCATCCTGGCCAGATCAGCTTCCCGGGCGGTCGCGTCGAACACGGCGACGACTCGGCACTGGCGACCGCGCTGCGCGAGACCGAAGAGGAAATCGGGCTGCATCCCCGGCACGTCGAGGTGATCGGCCGATTGCCCGAGTACCGCACGGTCACCGGATTTTCGATAACGCCCCTGGTGGGCCTGATCCATCCGCCCTTCGACCTCGAACTGGACAGCTTCGAAGTGGCCGACGCCTTCGAGGTGCCGCTCGATTTTCTGCTCGAACCGGGCAACCGCCAGCGTCACCGCATCGAGTACGAAGGGGTTCTGCGGGAATACTTCGCGATGCCCTGGCAAGGGCGTTTCATCTGGGGCGCGACCGCTGGCATGCTGGTGAGTCTGGCCGATCTGCTGGCCGTCGGCGATCGTCGGCCCTGACCTTGCGGAACGCGTGCCCGCGTCGACCGTCGTGTGCTGTGGCCGATCACGGCCGCAGAAGCGTCGTTCGCCACGAGATGCGGCGCAACGTGACATTTTTCGCGTATCCTTATTCATTGTCCTGTCGCCCTGTGCCCGGGTGCCGTGCCGCCCCGGGTCGCGGGAGTGACATGGGACGATTCCGACGACCGGTCCTGCCGCGTTCGCAGGTCGTTCGATCGGGGCGTTCCGGGAACGGGCATCGGCCGGCAAGCCGGTGTCGTGTTGATGCATGGTGCCATCGACGCGCGCGCGCGCGATTCGGCGCTCTGCGTGTCGTTGTCGGCCCTGCGAAATTGCGGCGCGGGTGCCGGCGATGGTTTTCGAAGTCAACGGAGGGAAGGTAAATGGCAAATCGTGATGTTGTGGTTCTGAGCGCGGTGCGTTCCGCCATCGGTACGTTCGGCGGTTCGCTGAGCGGGATGGAACCGGCCGATCTGGCGGGAACCGTGATGAAGGAAGCGGTCGCCCGTTCCGGCGCCGATCCGCAGCAGATCAACTACGTGACCGTCGGCAACTGCATCCCGACCGAGTCCCGATTCCCCTATGTCGCCCGCGTCGCGGCAATCCAGGCCGGTCTGCCGATGGAGTCGGTGGCGATGGCGGTCAACCGCCTGTGCAGCTCCGGTCTGCAGGGCATCGTGACCACCTCCCAGGCGATCATGCTGGGGGACTGCGATCTCGGCGTCGGCGGCGGTGTCGAAGTGATGTCGCGGGGCACCTACATGGCGCCGGCGATGCGCACCGGCGCGCGCATGGGCGACACCCAGATGATCGACTCGATGGTGGCGACCTTGACCGACCCGTTCGGTGCCGGCCACATGGGTATCACTGCCGAGAATCTGGCGGAGAAGTGGGGTCTTTCCCGTGAGGATCAGGACGCGTTGGCGGTCGAATCGCAGCGTCGCGCGGCGGCGGCGATCGCCGAGGGCCGCTTCAAGTCGCAGATCGTGCCGATCACGCTGAAGTCGCGCAAGGGCGAGGTCATTTTCGATACCGACGAGCACGTCAAGGCCAATACCACGATGGAGACCCTGGCGAAAATGCGCCCGGCCTTCAAGAAGGATGGCACCGTGACCGCCGGCAACGCGTCGGGCATCAACGACGGCGCCTGCTTCATGGTACTGGCCGGCGCCGACGCGGCCGAGAAATCGGGCTACAAGCCGATTGCCCGCCTGGTGTCGTACGCCGTCGCCGGCGTGCCCAACCACATCATGGGTGAAGGTCCGATTCCGGCCACCAAGATCGCGCTCAAGCGGGCTGGCCTGACGCTGGACCAGATGGACGTGATCGAGTCCAACGAGGCTTTCGCCGCGCAGGCGCTGGCGGTTGCCAAGGCGCTCGAACTCGACATGAACAAGACCAACCCGAACGGCGGCGCGATCGCGCTGGGCCACCCGGTCGGCTGCTCCGGAGCGTTCATCGCCACCAAGGCCTTGTACGAGCTCGAGCGTATCGGCGGCCGTTATGCGCTGGTGACGATGTGCATCGGTGGTGGTCAGGGTATCGCGACGGTGTTCGAGCGTCTGTGAGGACGGCCTGAAGCGAACGAAAACCCCCGCTGCGGCGGGGGTTTTTCGTGCACCACGCTGCAGCCTCGATGTTGCCGATCGCCCCATGCTGGTGCAGGCGCGCGGGGATTTCGCGCCGCTTGGCCGAATTCAGCTGGCACACTTCTCGCGAGATCCGGACACTTCAAAGGTCAGAATCCCAGGCGAGACGAGCGAGCAATGGCAATCACCGATTTTTTCGACGAGATGCAGGGTGGCGGTGGCCTGGTCCGTCCCCACTACGCGGATGTGTCGCGATGGCTCGACGGCATGTCGTCCGAGCGCATGGCGCGCAAGCGCGCCGAGGCGAACGCGCTGTTTCACCGCTTCGGCATCACCTTCGCGGTCTATGGCGAGGATTCGGGTACCGAGCGGCTGATTCCGTTCGACATCATTCCGCGGATCATCACGGCAGAGGAATGGCGCACCCTCGAGGCCGGGCTGCGTCAGCGGGTGATGGCGCTCAATGCGTTCATTCGTGACATCTACCACGAGCGCAGCATCCTCAAGGAAGGGCGGATTCCCGAACAGGACGTGCTCGGCAATGCCCAGTACCGGAAGGAGATGGTCGGCGTACAGGTCGTGCATGACGTCTATGCACATATTGCCGGGGTCGACATCGTGCGCGCTGGCGAGGGCGAGTTCTATGTGCTCGAGGACAACCTGCGCGTGCCGTCCGGCGTGTCCTACATGCTCGAGGATAGGCGCATGATGATGCGTCTGTTCCCGGAACTGTTCGCCAGCAACCGTGTCGCACCGGTCGATCACTATCCGAATCTGCTGCTCGAGACGATGCGCAGCGTGGCGCCCGCCGGGCAGGACAATCCGACCGTCGTCGTGATGACGCCCGGGGCCTACAACAGCGCGTATTTCGAGCATGCCTTCCTCGCCCAGCAGATGGGCGTCGAACTGGTCGAAGGCCAGGACTTGTTCGTTCGCGACGAGACCGTCTATATGCGTACCACGCAGGGGCCGAAGCGGGTGGACGTGATCTATCGCAGAATCGACGACGACTTCCTCGATCCGCTGGTGTTCCGCAAGGATTCGATGCTGGGCGTGCCCGGTCTGCTGCAGGCCTACCGGGCCGGCAAGGTGACGCTGGCCAACGCGGTCGGCGGCGGACTCGCCGACGACAAGTCGATCTACCCCTACGTGCCGGAGATGGTCCGCTTCTATCTCGGCGAGGAACCGATCCTGAACAACGTGCCGACCTATCGCTGCAGTGATCCGAAGCAGCTCTCCCACGTCCTGGCGAATCTTCCGGAACTGGTGGTCAAGGAAGTGCACGGCGCCGGCGGCTACGGCATGCTCGTGGGTCCGACCGCGAGCAAGGAAGAAATCGAGAAGTTTCGGGCACGGGTCAAGGAGAATCCCGACAAGTACATCGCGCAGCCGACACTATCGCTGTCGGCGTGTCCGACCTTCGTCGAATCGGGCGTGGCGCCGCGCCACATCGATCTGCGCCCGTTCGTGCTGTCGGGCAAGGAAGTATGCATGGTGCCGGGCGGGCTGACCCGCGTGGCACTGCGCGAGGGGTCGCTCGTGGTGAATTCGTCGCAGGGCGGCGGCACCAAGGACACCTGGGTGCTGGAGGCCTGATCGAATGCTGAGTCGAACCGCAGACCATCTGTTCTGGATGGCCCGTTACATGGAGCGCGCCGAGAACACCGCGCGCATGCTGGACGTCGGATACCGGATGTCGCTGATGCCGCAGACCGCGACCGAAGTCGAGCAGAACTGGGTCGGCCTGCTGCGCATCATGTCGCTCGAGGAGCAGTACCGTGCGACTTGCGGCGAAGTGGATGGCGACAAGGTGATCCGCTTCATGATCTTCGATCCCGAGAATCCGTCGAGCATCCGCAACTGCCTTCGTGCGGCGCGGGAGAACGCCCACGCGGTGCGCGATACGCTGACCGCGGAGCTGTGGGAGACCACCAATGCGACCTGGATCAAGGTGCGGGGCTTGACACCCGAGATCCTCGACGATCGGGGTGTCGGCGAGTTCTTCGAGTGGGTCAAATACCGCTCGCACCTGTCGCGGGGGGTCACCATCGGCACGATGCTGCAGGACGATTCGTGGCGCTTCATCCGCCTCGGCACCTTCCTCGAGCGTGCCGACAACACTGCCAGAATCCTCGACGTCAAGTACCAGGTGCTGGTGTCGGAGGATGGTGGCGAGGCGGCCGACTACTATCGCTGGAGCGCGCTGCTGCATTCGGTGTCGGCGTTCGAGGTCTACCGCAAGGTCTACCGCGACCTGATCTCTCCGGTGCGGGTCGCGGACCTGTTGATCCTCAACCAGGACATGCCGCGCTCGCTGGCCAGATGCATGCGCGAGGTCTATGCCAACCTGCAGGTGGTGGCCAACGATCGCTCCGGCGAGACCATGAGACGGGCCGGCGAACTCGAGGCATCGTTGCGCTTCGGGCGCATCGACCATCTGCTGGACCAGGGCTTGCACTCGTTCCTCGATCGCTTCATGGATCGCATCTACGATCTCGGCAACCGCATCTCCGACGACTTCCTGATTCCGCTGCGCGCGAGCTGAACGGCAGGCGCATCGATCGCGCGACGTCAGGCTGGCGACGGCCACCCAATCCGCAGATAATGCGCCGACTTCGCCAACGGGATCCGCCACGATCGTGACCTATTGTGTAGGAATGCTGCTGCAGGCCGGCTTGGTGATGCTGGCGGATTCGCGCACCAACGCCGGCGTCGACCACATCAACACCTTTCGCAAACTGCGCGTCTATGAGCGCCCGGGCGAGCGCTGTCTGGTGCTGATGAGCGCCGGCAATCTCGCGATCACGCAATCGCTCGCGTCCACGCTGGACGAGGTTCTGCGTTTCGACGGCGAATCGCCGGGACTGCTCGAAGTGCCGACGATGTTCGAGGCGGCACGCCATATCGGTGACGTGCTGCGCGCCGTGCACCGGCGGGATGCTGAATCGCTCGCCGCATTCGGCATCGATTTCAACGCCAGCCTGATCCTCGGCGGCCAGATCGCCGGAGAGCCGCCGCGCCTGTTCAGCATCTACGCGGCCGGCAACTTCATCGAGGCGACGCGGGAGACGCCGTACTTCCAGATCGGCGAGTCCAAGTACGGCAAGCCGATCCTGGATCGTGTCCTGCGCTGGGATACGCCGCTCGACGAAGCAGTGAAATGCGCGCTGATCTCGATGGACTCGACGATTCGCTCAAATCTGTCGGTGGGTCTGCCGCTCGATCTCGCGATCATCGAGCGCGATGGACTCTCACTCGCCAGCCACCATCTGATCGACGCGGAAAACGCCTACTTCGCGATGGTGCGCGCGCGCTGGGGCGACGCCCTGCGGGAAGCCTTCGACGCGATTCCGAACCCCGACGGCGCCTTCGACTGAGGCTCGAGACCTGCGCGCAGCGCGTGCCAGGCTACCAGCCGCGGCCATCGCGACGCTGCGCCTCGATTTCGTCGCGAAACAGGTTGAAGTGCGTCCACCGGCGAGGATGGATGCGCCCGGCGTCCGCCGCTTCCCGCAGGGCGCAGCCGGGTTCGAGATCGTGCCGACAGTCTCGGAAGCGACACAGACCGGCCAGCGGCGCCAGTTCGCGAAAGCAGGCCAGCAATCGCTCGGGGGCGATATGCGCAAGACCGAAGACCTGCAGGCCCGGGCTGTCGATCAGCTCGCCACCGCCGGCGAGCGGGTAGAGGCGGGCGTAGGTGGTGGTGTGCTTGCCCGAGTCGAGGCTGGATGAAATCTCGCGCGTTGCGGCGGCCGCTTCCGGCACCAGCGCATTGACCAGTGTGCTCTTGCCCATGCCGGACTGACCGACGAGCACCGAACAGTGGTCGGCGAGATGTGGCTCAAGCCCGGCTGCGCCGTCGAGGGCCGATAATGCGACGATCGGGTAACCGAGGGCGGCGAAGGGCTCGAGTGTCTGGCGCGCTGCCGCGAGCCGCTCGGACAGATCGACCTTGTTGAGCACGACCAGAATCCGGATCGACTGGTCTTCTGCGGCACAGATGCAGCGGGAAATCAGTTCGTCGCTGAAGCCTGGCTCGGTGGCCGTCACCAGCACCACCTGAGTGACATTGGCGGCGATGAGCTTTTCCTTCCAGGCATCGGAGCGATAGAGCAGGCTGCTGCGTTCGACGATGCGCTGGATCACGCCCTGGCCGTCGCCCTTGGGCTCGAACTCGACGTGGTCGCCGCAGGCCAGCGAACTGCGCTTGCCGCGCGGATAGCAGAGGAAGCTGCGGCCGTCCGGCCCGGCGATTTCGTACTGGCGTCCGAAGGCGGCGCGGACCCGACCCCGCATCATGCGTGCGCTGGCTGTCCGGTGGGATCGGGCATGCTGGCCAGACGCTCGAGGTGGGCGATTCGCAGGGCCGCCGGTGGATGGGAGTCGTGGAAGCCCGAATACCAGGGGTCCGGCGTCAGCGTCGATGCGTTGTCGCGGTAGAGCTTGACCAATGCGTCGATCAGTGGTCCGGCGCCGGCGTGCTCTGCGGCGTAACGATCGGCCTGGTATTCGTCGCGGCGCGAGATCAGGCTCATCAGCGGCGCCAGCGGCAGCAGGAAGACCGGTAGCGCCAGCATGAACAGCGCGAGCAGCGCAGCGGTGTCCTGCGACTGCATGCCGAGTCCCTGGTAGAACCAGGCCTGATCGGCCAGCCAGCCGAGAAGGGCGAGGATCGCGAAGCTGCCGAGGGCCATCAGCACGATTCGCTTGAGTACGTGCCCATGATGGAAATGGCCCAGTTCGTGGGCCAGAACGGCCTCGATTTCGTCGCCGTCGAGGCGGCCGAGCAGCGTGTCGAAGAAGACGATTCGCTTGGCGCTGCCGAAGCCCGTGAAATAGGCATTGCCGTGCGCCGAGCGGCGGGAGCCGTCCATCACGTACAGACCCTTGGCGTGAAATCCGCAGCGCTCGAGCAGTCGTGTCACCCGTTCGCGGATGGCTTCGTCCTCGAGCGGCTCGAAGCGGTTGAACAGCGGTGCGATGAAGGTCGGCCAGATCAGCATCGCCAGCAGATTGAAGGCGAGCCAGCCGGCCCAGATGGTGAGCCACCAGTATTGGCCCATGCCCTCCATCAGCCAGAGCGCACCGGCCAGCAGCGGCAGGCCGATGGTCGCCGACAGTACGGCGCCCTTCAAGGTGTCGGACAGGAACAACGCTGGACTGATCCGGTTGAATCCGAACTTGGCCTCGGTGACGAACACGCGACGGAGTTCGAACGGCAGTTCGATGGCCCAGCCGAATACCGCGATCAGCGCGATGAAGGCGATGCCGTGGGCCAGCTGCCCGGGTTCGAGAAATTGGGCCAACGCGGCGTGCAGGTCTTGCAACAGTCCGCCGAGCGTCAGCCAAAGCAGCCAGACTGCCGCCACCACCAGCTCGGGCAGGCGAGCCTTGACGCGGGCGATCGTGTAATCGGCGGCACGTCGATGCGACCTGTCGTCGATGCGCTCGTGAAACGGCTCGGGCACCGCGTCCCGATGAGCGGCGACGTGCCGGATCTGGCGCCACGCGAGGTAGGATCGGACGGCAAGGCCGGCCAGCACGGCGAACAGGAAGACGATGGCGAAGACACTCATGGGGCGGGCAAGGTGCCGGCGAAGCGCGCCGCGCCGGCATGTGAGACCATTCGGGCTTTTGGGAAACCGCTCCGATTATGGCACAGGACCAGAACCACCTCATCTGGCTGGACATGGAGATGACCGGTCTCGATCCCGACCGCGACCGCATCATCGAACTGGCTGTCGTGGTCACCGATGCCCGCTTGCAGACCGTGGCCGAAGGGCCCGTGATTGCGGTTCATCAGGCTGATTCGGTGCTGGACGGCATGGACGAATGGAACCGCACGACCCACGGCCGTTCCGGCCTGGTCGACCGGGTGCGTGCGTCCACGCTGGACGAGGTGCAGGCCGAGCAGGCGATGCTGGCCTTCGTGCAGTCCCACGTGCCGGCGCGGACCTCGCCGATGTGCGGCAACTCGATCTGCCAGGACCGTCGCTTCATGGCGCGCTACATGCCCCAGCTCGAGTCTTGGTTCCACTATCGAAATCTGGACGTGTCGACACTGAAGGAGCTCGCGCGTCGGTGGCGGCCGGAGGTGGCACGCGGCGTGGTCAAGAAGGGGCGCCATGAGGCGCTGGCCGACATCTACGAGTCGATTGCCGAGCTGGCGCATTATCGGGACAACTTCCTGAAGCTCGGCTGAGCGGCCCGGGGCGAGCCGCAAGCAACGTGAAGCGCTCGTGCTGACGACCGCCGCCGCGCTCGAAGCGCCAGAGTTCGTGGCCGAGCGTGGCGAGGTCGGTGGTTGCCGAACGACGGTCCTGGAATACCAGGATCAGCGGACAGCCGCGTCGCTCGGGATCACCGTCGATGCGCACACCGGCGAAATAGTGCATGGCGGATCGCTGCGACAGACCGAGTCCGATGCCGTCGACGCATTGGCCCGGGTGCTTGCGCAGCACTTCAGCGAGTTGCTGTGCGGCCGGTCGGTAGCTGCGGGAATGGTCGAACCAGGGCTGCCCCATCGCAGTTGCGAGGCACCACAGCAGGGTCATGCCGAGTGCCCAGGTCCAGGCCGCGTCACGACCCGCCGGACGCCTCGATGCCAGATAGACGATCCAGGCCACCACCGCGCCGGCGGCCACGGCCAGCGCGAGCACGCCCAGCGTCATGTCGAAGCCGGGCGCCAGCTTCTTGAAATGGCGGGCGAGTCCGGGTGGCCAGGCATTGACCAGTGCGCTCCAGGCCAGCCACAGCATCAGGCCGAAGGTGGTGAAGGTCATCACCGCGAACCAGTCGAAGGCGGCAGCGGCGCCTCGTCGCAGGCGCTCGACGGCTGGCGCGGCGAGCAGACCCACCGGCACGATCAGCGGCAGCATGTTCACCGGGCGCAGGCTGCCGGCCAGTGCCACGGCAACCAGCGCCAGCACCAGTGCGGCGAGCAGCAGTGGGACATGGGAGATCTGTGCGCCGTGCCAGGCGCGCCACAGTGACCACAGGGCCAGGGGCCACAATGGCCACAGAAACCATCCGAACAACTTCAACCAGTCGACTGCCTTGTCGGCGGCCGGCGTGCCCGGCCGCAGACCGTCGATTTCGGCGTCGAGCCAAGGCTGCCATCCCGCCGAGGCCGAAGCCGGGACGATCCACGCGAGTGCAATGCCAATTGCGATCGCCAGCGCGACGAGGACCGCGATCGGTGATGTACGGTGGCTGCGGTCGCTGGGCAGCAACTGGAACAGCAGCAGCGGCCAGGTCACCAGCGCACCGGCGATGCCGGCAAACAGGAACGCGATACCGGCGGCCACGCCCGCCGCAGGCATCGCCAATCGATGGGGCGAGACCAGCATCCAGAGTACCCAGGCCTGGGCGGCCATCAGGCCGACGGCCGGTTGCGTCTCGTGCACATGGACGACCAGGCCGAGACTGCCGATCGTCAGCAGAACCACCGCCGCCCGCGCCTGATCTCCGTGCATCAGGCTCGATGCCCGCCACAGCGCCCACAGCGCGGCTGCCGCCAGCAGGGCGGTAGTCAGCCGTGCGCTGTCGTGCAGTGGCAGCAATCCCTGAAGCAGGGTCGCGAGCCCCGATGCAAGCCAGTAGAACAAGGGGCCGTAGCCCAGGCTGGTGTCGCCGCCGAACGCCGGCAACAGCAGCGAGCCGGTGTCGATCATCTCGAAAACCAGTCCGAAATGTCTGGCGTCGTCGCCACGCCACGGATCGTGGCCGACGGTTCCCACCAACAGGTAGATCGAGGCGATCAGCAGCAGGATCCGGGAGGCGTCTCGGCTCATCAGGAAGTCGTCGGGGCCACGGAAGAACTTGGCCGCGAGTCTATCAGCTTGCACGCCGCTTGCCCGGTCGGCATCGGTGCCCAACAAAAAAGGCAGCCGAGGCTGCCTTTCGATCGAAGCCTGCGCCGGTCTCAGGACAGGCGCTGAACGTTGCCGTATTTCTGGCGGAAGCGCTCGACGCGGCCGGCGGTGTCGACGATGCGCTGCTTGCCGGTGAAGAACGGATGGCACTGGGAGCAGACCTCGATGTGCAGGCTCTGCTTCGGCGAAGTCGAACGGGTCTTGAAGCTGTTGCCGCAAGAGCAGGTGACTTCGATCTCTTTGTAGTTCGGATGGATGTCGGCTTTCATGTTTGAGTCCTTCAGTGACCGTGGCGGTGGGTGTGGCCGCCAGCAAGCCTTAAATTATCGCTGGCATCGATGGCATTTGGCAAGTTCGAATGCCGTATCCCGCGCCGGCCGGGGTAGAATCCGGCGCTTCCGTGCACCGGATCCCCGATGAAACTGCTGCTTGCTCCGATGGAAGGCCTGGCCGACGCACCGATGCGTGACCTCTTGTGCTCGGTGGCGGGTTACGACTGGGCGGTCGCCGAGTTTGCGCGGGTGTCGGCGACGGTACTGCCCGCACGCAGCTTCAGTCGCATCGTGCCGGAACTGCGGAACCGCTCGCGGACCCGCTCTGGCGTGCCGGTGCGTGCACAGTTGCTGGGGTCCGATCCGTTCGCGATGGCTGCCAACGCGGCCGCCCTGGCGGCGCTTGCTCCCGCCGGCATCGACCTCAATTTCGGTTGCCCGGCGCCGACCGTGAATCGCCACCGCGGTGGTGCGGTGCTGCTCGAGGAACCGGAGCTGCTGCGGCGCATCGCATACCAGGTCAGGGCTGCGATGCCGGCGCCGATGCCGCTGTCGGCGAAGATGAGGCTGGGTGTCGGCGATCCCGCCTGTGCGCTCGACGCCGCCCGCGCGCTGGCCGATGGCGGCGTCGACATGCTGGTCGTGCACGCGCGCACCAAGTGCGACGGCTATCGGCCGCCCGCCCACTGGGAGTGGATCGCGCGTGTCGCCGAAGCGGTGCCGGTGCCCGTGATCGCCAACGGTGAAGTGTGGACCGTCGACGACTGGCGTCGTTGCCGCGAGATCTCCGGCGTTGCCGACGTGATGCTCGGTCGTGGTGCAGTGGCCGATCCATTTCTGGTCGAGCGTATCCGTGGCGGCGGTCGCTTCTGTGCGCAGCACGATTGGCCGCGGCTGTCGGGTCTGATCGCGTCCTTCTGGCGTGACGTGAAGCGGAGGTTGCCGGCAAGCCACGCGCCGGGCAGGCTCAAGCAGTGGCTGAATCTGCTGCGCCGCCGCTATCCCCAGGCCCAGACGCTGTTCGTGATGGTGCGCGGCGCAACCGAACTCGGCGCCATCGACCGCGCCCTCGAGCACTGCCGCTCGCTTACCGAGGAGTTGGCGGCGTGAGCATACCCGCCCCGCCGCCCGAAGGGTACGCGCGCCCTCCCGCGGGGAGGGTGGTGGCTCGCGACGGGTGGATTCCTGCCGGTGCTCTCCGTCGGCGATTCGGCGAGTGCTGCCGAGTCGGCGCCAAGCCGTCGAGAGTCGATCCGGGAAATTCCCAGTGAGTTATGCAAATTCGAAAATCCCATCGAGTGCCCAAGTCGGCGTCCATGAGCACCTGGCCCGGCTGGTCGGGCGCCACGCCGGCACGCCGTTCCGTAAGCCGTTTGCCGATTACAACCTGCATGCAGTCGATCAGGCGCTCGCCGGCTGGGACGGACGCGCCGAACTGATTCTCGATGCCGGTTGCGGCGTCGCCCACAGCACCATCGCGCTCGCCCGGGCGCATCCGGAAGCCTGGGTCATCGGCGTCGATCAGTCCGCCGAGCGGCTCGAACGGCGCAAGCCCTATCCGGCCTCGCTGATGCCCGACAACCTGGTGCTGGTGAGAGCCGATCTGGTGGATTTCTGGCGATTGCTGTCGGCCCGTGGGCTTCGTCTCGCACGGCACTTCATCCTCTATCCGAACCCGTGGCCGAAGATCGGCCACCTCGGCCGGCGCTGGCACGCCCACCCTGTGTTCCCGACGATTCCGACGCTTGGGGGATCACTCGAATTGCGCACCAACTGGCGGGTGTATGTCGAGGAGTTCTCGCTTGCCCTCGGCCTGCTCATCGGTCGCGAACCGACCTGGGAGGACTACGATGGTGCGGAAGGGCTGACGCCATTCGAACGCAAGTATCGGGACTCCGGGCAGACGCTGTACCGGCTTTTCGTCGAGCTTGGCGACATCGCGCTTGATGGCTCTCGATCAGCGGTGCATGCTAGCGGCCAATGCCATCGGGAGAGCCATCAATGAACACCGCCGAGACCGAAGAAGTGCTGCTGAGCGACGAGGAGTTCGAGGCGCTGGAAGCCGTTCTGGTGTCGGACGATGTGCCCGCCGACTGCATGAATCTCGAGATGCTCGACGGCTACGTCGCGGCGTTGGTCTGCAGTCCCGAGCGGATTGCGATGGCGCGCTGGTTGCCGGCCGTTTGGTCGGCCGATGCCGAGACCGCCGATTTCGGTTCGGGCGGTGCGGCACGCAGGGCGCTCGAACTGGTGTTGCGATACTACAACGAGGTCGTGGCGACGCTGGCTGCCGAACACGATCCTTGGGAACCGTTCTGCTATGCGCCGGAAGGCGAAGACGCGCCGCCGCTCGGTGACGAGTGGGTTGCCGGCTTCGAGCAGGGGGTCGAATTGTGGCCGGACGACTGGAATGCCGGCCTGGACAGCCAGGATGTCGCGGTCGCCGAAGGACTGCTGGCCAACGTCTTCAAGCATTGGGGTGCGGAGAATGCCGCGGACGCGGATGACGAAACGCGCCTGGGCTGGCTTGCCGAATCGGCACAGGCAGCGCGTGGCCTGTTCGCGCTGTGGCGGGAGGTGGGGCTGCCCGAACCACTGCCGGCCGACATCTCCGAGCCGGCGACCGTCGCCCGCGCAGCGGCGGGTCGCAACGATCTGTGCCCGTGCGGCAGCGGCAAGAAATACAAGGTCTGCTGCGGCGCCGAGAACTGAGTGTCGGGTGAGCGCCGGCCGGCGACGCCGGCCCGCTCGTCACCGTCCATCGATTTCGCGTGTACGGCCGACCCCTCTACCGACCTCGCCCGACTCCGTCCCGCCTGAATCAGGCCGCCCCGTTTCGGCGGGTCGCGCAGTGGTTCGTCAGCTCGGTTCCTGCAGTGGCTTCGACGGTAGGCGATCGCAGCATCGAGATGCGGCGTCCGTCGTCCCGCCAGCCGCTCGGGCGCGCTCGCCGGCGGGAATTCTGCGCGGTCCTCAGCATTGGTAGGAATATTTCTTCAAAATTGAAATAACTCGCTGATTTTAAAGCGAGGTTTTTGGCGCTTGCAAATCCGTGGCGGCACCATAGAATGCGCGCGCCGAGCCCGGATGGCGGTTCAGCGGATGTGCCCGGGGCGACCCGCCCGATGGCCGCCCGCTAGGCGGCTGGAAGAGTCCTTGCCGGTGGCGACTGAAGTCGCTTCGTCGTTCGATTGGCTGGGAGGTCACCGCGATGAGCGCTGTCAATCCGTGTCTCGCTTGCGGCATCTGCTGCACCCGGTTTCGGGTGTCGTTCTACTGGGCCGAGGCCGACGATGCGCCCGGCGGTTGCGTGCCTGCGGCGATGACCGAAAAGCTCAACCACTTCATGCGCTGCATGCGTGGCACCAACTCGCTGCCGCGCCGTTGCATCGCCCTCGAAGGCGAGATCGGGGCGGCTGTCGCCTGCACCATCTACGAGAATCGGCCGAACGCCTGTCGCGACTTTCCGGTGTTCTTTGCGGATGGCACGCCGAATCCGCGGTGCAACGAATTGCGCGCCGAGTTCGGACTGCCGCCGCTCGAACGGCCGCCCTTGCCCGAAGCCGCCTGATTCGCGATTTCGTCGGTTAGCGGCCGACCGCAGCGAGGACGCCAAGCGGCGTTACGCGGCGGATCGTTTCGATCCGAGCACGCGCGCCGACGAAGAACGAACCGGCAAAGCCGAGTGCGTTGATCGAAACATCTTCGACCGACTCCCGGCTGCGCGGCACCATCAGCAGTGCCGATCGAGTCAGTAAGAGGTTGTATGCGCTCGCGTTCGTGCCGGCCAGTGCTAGCGCGCGGCAACCGGCCTGGTAGCAGTCATGGAGGGCATGGGCGCCATCCGCGCTCGCCCATATCGCCCGCGGCAGCGCGGCGATCCAATGCCGATATGGCCAAGCGGCGCATCGACGGTGTCCCGTGCCGGCTGCGGATTCGAGCGCGCGCAGCAGCGGCAGGGCGACATCCTCGCCGCGCGGGATCCATTGCAGGTGTCGATGGCGCTGGCTGGCACCGGCGATTCGATCTCCGTTGTAGAAGGCGAGGCCACCGACGTCGCGCAACAACGGGAGAATCGCGTTGAAGTCGGCGGCTTCGAGCGGTGCCGACTGCTCGACGAAAGCACGACTGACGATCAGCAGGTGGTCGTCGATCACCGGAAACTTGTTGAGCAGTATGCGGTGATGATCACCGGCTTCGGCAACCAGCAGATCGGTTTCCGGCTCGGCGAACGGATCGATTGACGGGGAATTTCCGGTCCGCGCCTTGCGTGCCAGGCTGTCGACCCAGCGCACCGGGAACTCGAGCCCGTCCTGCGCCAGCCATTCGGTCGTGGTACGGATCGGTTGCAGCGCGCCACTGGCCAATGCGCACTTGCGCTTGCCCTCGGCGAGCGCAATGATATCGTCCGAGCGAGGGGGGCGAGCATGAGCGGCGTCGTCGACCGCGTCGTTCATCGTTCGGAGTCGAACATGTCGCAAGTATTCGTGGTTAGAGGCGATTTCATCCAACTCGACCAGTTGCTCAAGGTGACCGGGCTGTGCAGTAGCGGCGGACAGGCCCATGCCGCGGTGGAATCCGGTCAGGTTCTGGTGGACGGTAGCACCGAGACGCGCAAGCGCGCCAAGCTGCGACCCGGCCAGAGCGTCCGATTCGAGAACGAGACCGTGGTGTTGGCCGCCGAGCGGCACCCGCCGACATAGCGGCCGGGGTCAGCCGTGCCGCCGCGACAGCCGTTGCCATACCCAGCCACCCGGTAGATCGCGACCGCCCAGCACATAGTCGAGCGTATTCGGATTCTCGACCGTCAGCGAGAGGTGGCTGCGCGCCTGGCGGTCGCCGACCAGCAGCAATTCGTCGCCGACCCGGATCGCCTGATCGCCCTTGGGCAGCAGGCAATTCGAGCCGTCGTCGCGCCGGATCAGCAGGACTTCACAATGCAGCGCGCAATCCCGTCGCGCGTGGTCGCGCAACAACGCGTCGATCGTCACGTCGGGCCCGGCCGGCATCAGCAGCGCAAACAGCGCCGGGGCCTGGCGCGCATTGACGCGAACGCTCCAGACGTGAGGCACGCGCCAGCCGAAGCGTTCGGTCAGCCGTGCGAGCAGCGCGGCCGACCAGTCTTCTCGCGCCGCCTTGACTTCGTCCAGGAACGGCACGAGCAGGGGCGTGGTCAGGATGGCCAGGCATTCATGGGCGATGATCCGGCTCGGCACCACCCGCGCATCGGCTTCGAAGGCATCGAACAACGGATTGTTCGAAAAGTGGTTCTGGCGGACGACGACGAACAGGTCCGGCTTCAGTTCGCGCGCGGTGACGCAGATCGACAGGTTGTCCACGTCGCTGCCGGTGCACGCGACGATGCCGCAGGCATCCCTGATACCGGCCTCGAGCAGGGCCGGCGCGCAGGTACCGTCGCCCTGCACCCAGCGGTGAGGCGTTCCGTCCGGTGGTGGATCACGGTCGATCAGGACGACCGGCATCTGTTCGTGTTCCAGGGCATTGGCGAGCAGGCGCCCGAAATTGCCGTAGCCGCACAACACCCAGGTGCCGCGTGGTGGGTCGCGGTGTGGTTCGACCTCGGTGCCGTCGATGCCGGTCAGCCACTCCAGCAGATGGTAGGCCGACGGCGAATGCAGGGCGAGCGCGAGATATTCGCCGAACTTCTCGAATGGATTGATGATGTGGCGGGTGCCGAACGACGCCATGTTGGCCGCGATCTCGACGTTGCGCGTGCGACACAGGGCAGGCACCTGGGGTGCCAGCAGACGGGCGGTGATGGCCACCGCGAGATTGGTCTGGTCGTCGTTGGTCAGCGCCATGACGCCGCGGCATTCGGGCTTCTCGAGGCCGGCGAGGCGCAACACCTGGGGTTTCGCCGCATCGCCGACCACGCTTGGCACGTCGGCCCACAGGCTGTGCAGGTCGAGCTCGGCGGCCTTGGCCGGATCGATCTCGACGGCCACCACCCGGATGCCGAGATGGTCGAGCGCTCGGGTCACCAGGCGACCGGTCTCGCCGTAACCGCATACCAGGTAGAACGGTTCGGCCAGGCGGCGGACCTCGCGCGCAAAGCGTTCGGTGCGCACCGCGTCGCGGAATGCGGTGTCCTGCATCAGCGCGAACAGGGCTCCGATGGCATAGGCCCAGCCCACCACCGACAGATAGATGCAGACCGTCACCCACATCCGCTGCGCCTCGCTGAACTCGATCGGCACTTCGCCAAAGCCGATCGTCGTCGCGGTGTAGCTGATGAAATAGAAGGCGTGGAAGAAGCTCATGCGGCGGGCTTCGCCGTCGACTTCGATGCCGGGAATCACGGTCAGTCCGAGCACCGCGATGGCGAAGATCGAAATGAGCACCGCCAGCGGCGCACGCATGCGCCGCAACACCAGGAAGATGATGCCGCGGTGCTGGCTCTGGATCATCGCCGCTGCATGATGGTCTCGGCGATCAGGATGATCACCGACACCACGTTGGCGAACAGGGCGCCGCCGGACAGCGACACCACCTTGGCGGTATAGCCGGCGTCCATGCCGACACCGGCGACGTGGCTGGCATAGGCCCACACGCAAGCAGCGGCGATCAGTTGCAGGTCAGCGACCAGACTGGTCGACAGGTGGATGGCGCCGATCTGCGTGCGGTCACCGAACTTGAGTACCGTCGCGATCAGGTTGACGACGATGGCGGCGAACAGCTCGTAGATATCGTGATGCTGCGTCTGATCGATGTCGCCGACGAAGAAGCCGAAGTTCAGCGTGGCGGCGAGAACGATGACGAAACCGAAGACGACCTTTTCGAGATTCATGGCGAGGGTGCGGACCGTTTGCAGTCGATGATTCCGACCGATTATAGGAGTGGCAGCGTGCTCGGCAGATAACGTGTGTCGTTCAATCTGCCGCGACGCGTCCATCGAGGTAGTACCAACGCCCGTCGATACGTTCGAAACGGCTGTCTTCGGTCAGCCGGTGGGCGCGACCGCCGATCCGATATCGGGCGACGAATGCCACCTCGGCGTGATCGTCGTCGACTCGACGATGGGCATGGACGGTCAGCCCGATCCACTTGCAGCCGGGCTCGAAGTCGATGTGCGCCGGTCGGGTGCCCGGATGCCATGTCGCCAACAGGTACTCGGCGTTGCCGGTGGCATAGGCGGTATAGCGGGAGCGCATCAGTGCCTCGGCATCGCCGGCCGGTGTCTCACCGGCAATCAACGGGGCGCAGCAGGCGGCGAGGGTCGGGCCTCCGCATGGACAGGGTTCGGGGCGCCTGGTCTTGGCCATGTGCTCAGGCCATTGCGCCGGCCGACGCCATCACGACGCGATTGCGGCCGGCGTGCTTGGCCTGATAGAGCGCCTGGTCGGCCAGCGCAATGACGGTATCGAGGTTTCCCTGGCCGGGTCGCAATACCGCGGCGCCGATGCTGATCGTCAGGATTTCGGGATAGGCGGCGTGTTCGGAGAACTCGATGGCCGGGATCGCTTCGATCGCCGCCCGCAGCTTTTCGCCGACCGTCGCCAGTCGCGCCTCGTCGGCGCCCGGCAGCAGCAGCAGGAACTCCTCGCCGCCATATCGGCCGAGGACGTCGCTGCCGCGACACGACATCTTGAGCGTGGCTGCCACCTGGCGCAGTACCTGGTCGCCGACGACGTGGCCATAGCGGTCGTTGATGCGCTTGAAGTGATCGACGTCGATCATCATCAGGCCGAGGCCGGTGGTGCCCTGACGCCGCTCCTCGTGGCGTCGGGCCTCGGTCATCAGCGCCCGCCGGTTGAGGATGCCGGTGAGCCCGTCGATCGACGCCAGGTAGTCCTGCAGGCGCACATCCTCGGTCAGGCGCGAGCCGACGTAGGCGGCGATGGCGGCCAGCAGCAGCCACAGCAGTCCGAGCACGATGCTGCGATTTCGCCAGTTGGTCATGACGTGATCGATCTCGCGGGTGGCGGCGACATACAGCGGGTAGCGCTCGAGCCTCTGAGTCACGATCAGGCGCTCGCGGTCGTCGAGCCGGGAACGGATGCGCGAGGTCCGCGACTCGCCTTCGTTGGCGGGCAGCACGCGGTCGACCCGGGGGATCACACGCCCCATGTGCAATTCCCGCTGCGGCTCGCGTACATACACCTCGCCGGCGGTCGATACGATCGCAAAACTGGACGCCGGCGTCCGATTCACGATGCCGGCGTAGTCGAAGGAATGGAGCAGGTCACGGATCGACACGTAGATCTGCGACACTGCGCCATCGTCGTCGCGCTCGGCAATGCTCATTGCGAAGAACCATCGACCGTGATGCACCCGCGAGAGCTGGGGAATGCCGAGATAGACGCGCGGGGCCGAATCGCGCAGATGATGGGTGACATATTCGCGATCATCGATCAGCGGCGGCGTGCCGCTGCCAGTCCATTCGACGATCGTGGCGCTGCTGTCGACCACCAGCAGATCCATGCAGGTCGGATCGCTCTGGCACCATTCGAGCATCACGTCGCGCATCGTGATGCCGTCACCCCGCGGAGGCCGACCGCCGGAGATTCGGTTCAGGTGGCTCAGCGCGTTCAACTGGCGCTCCATCGTCGTCAGCTGGGACTGGATGTTGCTCGCCATGACGTTGGCGAGCACCCCGAGGCGTTCGCCGGCGTTGTTCTCGACCTGACGATGGTCGAAATAGCTATAGATCCCGAGGGCGACGCCGAGCGCCACGATGAAGGCGGCGACCCAGAAGCGGATGGCGCCGAGGCGTCGCGTCAGAGCACTCTGGCCGTTTCTTATTCTCGTTCTGCGCAACAGGGCTCGAGGCATTCGGCAGTACCGGTTCCTGATCGTTCTCGTTGTCCGCGCGACCGATCGATGATGGCCCCGTTACCGACCGCGGCGGCGTGACGCGTGCATCGACGGATCTTCTGCGGATTGTCAAACAATGTATATGAGCCGCCGCGATCGACGGCGCCCAGTGGCATGCACGCGACAGTGCCCGCTCGACAATACAGGCAAAATGGCATTGCCGTGACTCGAAATTCGTTCGAAATCGACGCGATCCACGCCATGCCCGCTCATCAGGTGGTGGCGCTGCTCGACAGCGATCGCAGGCTCGGGCTCAGCGACGCCGAGGCGGAGGACCGGCTCGCCCGATGGGGGCGCAACGCGATTCCGCCACCGCCCCGGCGGAGCGCCTTGCACCGCCTTGCAGGACAGTTCCACAACGTCCTGATCTACTTGCTGCTGGCTGCGGGTACCGTGACCGCGGTGCTCGGCCACGCCGTCGATTCGTCGGTCATCTTTGCCGTCGTGCTGGTCAATGCGCTGATCGGATTCGTCCAGGAAGGGCGGGCCGAAGACGCGCTGGCCGGCATCCGGCAGATGCTGTCGAACCGTGCGCGTGTGCTGCGGGCCGGTCGTCGCATCGAGATTGCGGCAGAGAACCTGGTGCGCGGGGATATCGTTCAGCTCGCCGGGGGTGACCGGGTGCCCGCGGATCTGCGGCTGCTCGAACTGCGCGGCCTGCGGATCGACGAATCGGCGCTGACCGGCGAGTCGGTCGCGGTGGACAAATCGCCGGGCGAGGTTGCCGGCAACTGTGCGCTGGCAGACCGCAGTTCGATGGCGTATGCCGGGACCATGGTCACCCAGGGCATCGCCGTCGGCATCGTCGCGGCAACCGGACTCGACACCGAACTCGGCCGCATCAGCACGCTGGTGCGGGACGACATCCCGCTGAGCACGCCGCTGATGCGCCAGCTCACCCGCTTCGGCCACCAGATCACCTGGGCGGTGCTGGTGCTGGCGGTGGCGGCATACGGCATCGGCATTTGGCGCGGCTACGGTTCGGCGGAGATGTTCCTGGCCGCAGTCGGTCTGGCGGTGGCGGCCATCCCCGAGGGGCTGCCGGCGATCATGACCATCGCGCTGGCCATCGGTGTGCGCCGGATGGCCCAGCGCAACGCGATCATTCGCCGCCTGCCGGCGGTCGAGGCGCTCGGATCGGTAACCGTCATCTGCAGCGACAAGACCGGCACCCTGACCCGCAACGAAATGGCCGTTCAGCGCGCCTATGCCGCCGGTACGAGCTACGACGTGGCCGGCGAGGGCTACTCGCCGGAAGGTTCCATCACCCGAACGGATGGTCGTCAGGACGCTTCGTCCGACGACGGGCTGCTCGAACTCGCACGCGCCGGACTGCTCTGCAATGACGCGACCCTGGCGTTCGAGCAGGGCCGCTGGTCGGTCACTGGCGATCCGACCGAAGGCGCACTGCTGAGTTTCGCCGGCCGCATGGGTCTGGACCCACGCTTCGAGCTCGAGGCTTGTCCCCGCGTAGACGCCATCCCGTTCGAGTCCCGCCACAGCTACATGGCGAGCCTGCACCACGATCATGCCGGCCATCGCCTGGTGCTGCTGAAAGGTGCGCCCGAACGCGTGCTCGAATTCTGCAGCGGTGAGCGCCATGCGGGCGAGCATGTCGCCCTCGAGCGGCACTGGTGGCTGTCGGCCATGGCGGCGGCGGCGGACGACGGCATGCGGCTGCTCGCGGTCGCGATGCGGCTCGCGCCGCCCGATGCCGCCACCCTGGCTTTTGCCGACGTCGAGGCCGGCAGCTTCACGCTGCTCGGCATGCTGGCGATCAGCGATCCGCCGCGGGCCGAGGCGGCCGAGGCAGTGGGTCGCTGCCTGGAGGCCGGCATCGCGGTGCGCATGATCACCGGCGATCACGCCGCAACCGCCATCGCGATCGCGCGCCGTCTCGGGCTGGCGGCGGAGGTGCGCGGCATGACCGGCGCCGAGATCGAGGGCACGGCAGACGAGGCGCTGCGCCAGTCGGTGCGGGAGATCCAGGTATTCGCGCGGGCCAGCCCGGAACACAAGCTGCGCCTGGTGCGGGCGCTGCAGGCCGGCGGCGAAGTCGTCGCCATGACCGGCGACGGTGTCAACGATGCCCCCGCGCTGAAACAGGCCGACATCGGCGTCGCGATGGGCTGCAAGGGCACCGAAACCGCCCGCGACGCGGCGGAAATGGTGCTCGCGGACGACAACTTCGCATCGATCGCGGCGGCCGTCGAGGAAGGTCGGACCGTCTATGACAACTTGCGCAAGGCCATCGTGTTCATCCTGCCGACCAACGGCGGCGAGGCCCTGATGATCCTGGCTGCGATCCTGGCCGGTCTCAGCCTGCCGATCACGCCCGCACAGATACTCTGGGTGAACATGATCACGGCGGTCACGCTGGCGCTGGCACTGGCGTTCGAGCCGGCCGAGCCGGACATCATGCGGCGACCGCCGCGCCGACCCGACGAAGCCTTGCTCGACCGCTTTCTGGCGTGGCGGACGGTGCTGGTGTCCTTGCTGCTGGTCGGCACATCGCTCGGCCTGTTCCTCCACGATCTGGCCGCAGGGGCAGCGATCGAGGTCGCGCGTACGGTCGCGGTCAACGCCCTGGTGATCGGCGAAGTCGCCTACCTGTTCAGCGTGCGCCGACTGCGGGCCGGCGCGCTTGCCGCAGGGGGGCTGCGCGGACTGCGGGCATGTCTGGTCGCGACCGGCGTGGTCATCGCCGCACAGATGCTGTTCACCTACGCGCCGCCGATGCAGACCCTGTTCGGCTCGCGCCCGCTTGATCTGGACAGTTGGCTGCGGATGCTCGCGGGCGGTGGCATCGTGTTCGCCGTCGTCGAGCTCGAAAAGATCATTCTGCGCAGACTGCGGGACTGATCCGGCGATCGACGTCGATGGCGCCGCCATTCGGGGCGCGCCCGCCACTAAAGGCACGCGCCCCGCCGGTCGTTATGCGAAAGGGTTCGCGTGCCGCCGGCCGGGTCCCACGCAGGCACTTCATCATGACATTCCGATCGAGGGCGGAAGTGAATCGAGAACAGCATTCGGCGATCGCGCGGATGGGCATACGCGGAAAGCTTCTACTGATCTTCGTCCTGATCAAGGTCGTGCCCTTGTTGCTGCTGTCGTGGATCGCCTGGAGTGCCTTCGAGCGCCTCGGCGCAACCGTCAGCGACCGCGCGTCGGTCATGGCCGACGGCATGGTCGAGACGATTGGCGAGTTCGCCGAGGAGGCCACCAACGATGCCATCGCCGCGCTCGACGATCGCTCGCGGGAGGCGCTCGAACGCCTGACCACCGACACCGCCCGCGCGATCTCGCAGTTCCTCTATGACCGCGATGCCGACATTCGCCAGGCCGCGCAGCTAGCGCCGACGGAGGAGGCGTATCGACGCTTCATGGCGTTCCGCGAGCGCGCCCTGTTCGATCATGGTCCCTGGCGTCTGAATCACGATCGCAGCGCATGGGAGGCGGCCAGCGGCGATGGACCGAATCCGCTGCAGGCGGCGCGGGCGGACGAGGCTCTCGCGGACAATGCCCGACACTTCAGTGCGCGTCCGCCCGAGTTCTTCGGGCGCAGGGCCATGCGTCCGCTGTACGTCGAGATGAGCTTCGTGGATATCGACGGGCGCGAGCGGATCAAGGTCCGGACCGGCGAGCTCACCGAGGCTGGGCTGCGCGACGTCTCCGAGCGGCGCAATACCTTCCTCGGCGGCGAGGACTACTGGCAGCGGCTCAGGCACCTGGCGCCGGGCGAGATCGAAGTCTCCGAGGTGATCGGTGAGTACGTCGGCTCTCGCGTGATCGGCCCCTATACGCCGGCCGCCGCCGAGCGCGCGGGGATTGCATTCGAACCGGAGCGATCGGCCTACGCAGGGACCGAGAATCCGGTCGGGCGCCGCTTTCGTGGCATCGTCCGGTGGGCGACACCGGTCGTGGCCGATGGGCGCATCGTCGGCTATGTGACCCTGGCGCTGGATCACGACCACCTGCGCCAGTTCACCGACCGACTGAGCCCCACCGGAATGCGCTACACGGCGATCAGCGATGCCATATCCGGCAACTATGCATTCTTGTGGGACTTCAAGGGTCGGGCGATCTCGCATCCCCGCGACTACTTCATCGTCGGTTTCGACCGCGCAACCGGCGAACGGGTGGTGCCGTGGCTGGACCGGGATCTCTATCGTCAGTGGCAGGCGTCGGGCAAGCCGGCGAACGAGTTTCTGGCTGACGTCGAGCCCTATCTCGCGCAGTCGCTCGAAAAGAAGCCTGCGCTCGAACTGGTGAAGGCGGGCACCATCGCGCTCGACTGCCGCTACCTGAATTTCTCGCCGCAGTGCGCCGGCTGGGAGCAACTCACCGCCTCCGGCGGTTCCGGTTCCTTCGTGATCTTCTTCAGCGGCCTATGGAAGCTCACGACCGCAGCGGCGATACCCTATGATACCGGCCGCTATGGCGACAGTGGTCGAGGTTTCGGCTTCGTCACGATCGGCGCCAATGTCGACGAGTTCCATCACGCGGCGACGATGTCCGCAACCAAGATCGAACGGGCGCTCGAAGACAAACGCGGCGCGTTCGCACAGCAGCGCGCAGACCTGTTCGGTGCGATCCGCGACAACCTCGAACGTACCGCCGGCGAACTCGGTCTGTCGACGGCGGTGATGATCGCCGTGGTGATCGGTGTCGCGCTCTGGATGGCCGCCTTCCTGACCCGACAGATCACCCGGCTGTCCGACGCCATCGGGCGGTTCCGCGCCGGTGAGCTGGAACATCGCATCGAGGTTCGGTCACGCGACGAAATGGGCCAGTTGGCAATCGACCTGAACCGCATGGCCGATGCGGTCGAGGATTCCTTCCGCCGCCTCGACGATGCCCGTGTACGCGCGGTCGAGGCGAACGAGATGAAGACCTCGTTCCTGGCCAAGATGTCGCACGAACTGCGCACGCCGCTGAACGGAATCCTGGGGTTCGCCCAGTTGCTGGAAATGCGCCTGGAGCAGCCTGAATCCAGGAAGTTCGCGACGACCATCGCCAGTTCGGGCCGGCATCTGCTGAAGATCGTCAGCGATCTGCTCGACATGGCCAAGGTCGAGGCCGGCCGGGTCGAACTCGAAGTCGTGGCGGTCCCGCTGCGGCGCTTCGTCGAGGATACCTGTGCCGGCCATCAGGCCCATGCCGAGGAGAAGGGCCTCGAGTTCCTGTTGATGCTGGCGCCCGAATTGCCGGAATCCATCATGAGCGACCCCTTGCGGCTGAGACAAATTCTGAACAATTTGCTGAATAACGCCGTGAAATTCACTGACGCCGGTCGTGTATCCTTGACGGTTGAAGAGCAGGGTCCCTCCTTGGTGTTCCAGGTTGACGATACGGGGCGCGGGATACCTGCCGAGCAGCTCGAACGGGTGTTCGAGCCATTTAGTCAGGTGGAGGACTTCATGAACCGAAGCCGGGACGGCACCGGACTCGGGCTGGCCCTTGCGCGCGAACTCGCGGGCTTGTTCGACGGTCGTATCGACGTGTCCTCGACCGTCGGCGTGGGCTCGCGATTCACTTTGACGATACCCCTCACCGCTGACGTCGCGAAGGCGGCATGAACGCATCCGCAGAGCGCCGTGCGTTGATCGTCGACGATCATGGTGTCAATCGCGAAGTGGCCAAGGCCTACGTCGAGGTGCTGGGCTGGTCGGCGCTCGACGTGAACAGCGGCGAGGAAGCCCTGGCCGCGCTCGGCCGCGAATCCTTCGATGCGATGCTGCTCGACATCAACATGCCCGGGCTGTCGGGCCTCGAAGTGCTGCGCTCATTGCGCTCGAATCCCCGCACCTGCAATCAGTGGGTGATCGCATATACCGCCCATGCACTGTCCGATGAACTCGGTCGCCTGCTCGATCAGGGCTTCGACGGCGTCCTCGTCAAGCCGATCGAACTCGACCAGATCCAGGCGGAACTGGCGCGCGTGCCCGAACGTTCGTGAGCAGGGTTCCGGGCGGCGCGTCGGCCCGAAGCAATCGCTAGCGAAGCAGCTGGCGCAGCACGTACGGCAGGATGCCGCCGTGGCGGAAATAGGCGGCCTCGATCGGCGTGTCGATGCGCACCAGCAGATCGACCTCATCGACACGGCCGTCGCTGCGGCGGATCACCAGCTTCGCCTGTGTCCGTGGCGTGAGGTCCTCGGCGATGGCGGGAAGATCGAAGGTCTCGGTGCCGTCGATCGCCAACGACTGCAAGCTGTCGTCGCCCAGGAACTGGAGCGGCAGCACGCCCATTCCGACCAGGTTCGACCGATGGATGCGCTCGAAGCTGCGGGCGACGACGGCACGTACGCCGAGCAGTGCCGTGCCCTTGGCAGCCCAGTCGCGCGACGAGCCGGTGCCATATTCCTCGCCGGCGAACACCAGCAAAGGCACGCCACCCTGATGCCAGTGGCCGGCGGCGGCGTACACCGTGGTCCGTCTGCCGTCGACCAGGGCAAAACCGCCCTCCGGCCGCGACCCGTCGTCGTCTTCGGGCAGCATCATGTTGCGCACCCGCACGTTGGCGAAGGTACCCCGGATCATCACCTCGTGATGCCCGCGGCGCGAGCCGTAGGAATTGAACGCCTTGCGCTCGACGCCCTGGTCCTTCAGCCACCGGCCGGCGGGTGTCTGTTCGCCGAACGAGCCGGCCGGCGAGATGTGATCGGTGGTCACCGAGTCGCCCAGCAGTAGCAGGGCGCGGCCGCCTTCGAGCGGCGCCACCGCTGGCGGCGTCATGCTGAAGCCGTCGAAGAACGGCGGCTCGGCGATGTAGGTGGACGCCGGCCACCCATAGACGCCACCTTCGCCGCTGGCGATGGCGTTCCACAGGTCCTGGTCGCGGGTCAGATCGTCGTAGCGCGCCAGATAGTCCGCCGGGCGCGTGGCCAGCGGCAACAGCGCGGCGATTTCGTCCGAACTCGGCCACAAGTCGCGCAAATAGACCGGCTGGCCAGCGGCATCGTCTGCCAACGCTTCCGTGGTCAGGTCGATGTTGCAGCGCCCGGCCAGGGCGAATGCCACCACCAGCGGGGGCGAGGCCAGATAGTTGGCCCGGATGTTCGGGTGGATCCGGGCTTCGAAGTTGCGGTTGCCCGACAAGACCGCAGCGACCACCAGGTCGTGCTCTGCGATTGCCTGATTGAATTCGACCGCCAGGTCACCGGCATTGCCGATGCAGGTCGTGCAGCCATAGCCCGCAAGCGCGAAACCGAGCTTCGCCAGGGGTTCGAGCAGGCCGGCCGCTTCGAGATAGTCGGTGACCACGCGCGAGCCCGGGGCGAGCGAGGTCTTGATGTGGGCAGCCACCGTCAGCCCCCGCTCGACCGCTTTCTTCGCGAGCAGGCCGGCGGCGATCATCACCGCCGGGTTGGACGTGTTGGTACACGACGTGATCGCGGCGATGAGGACGTCACCGTGCCCGAGTGTGACGTCGTCGCGACCGCTGGCGACCCTCTGCGTGCGCTCGGCCGCCGGTCGACCGAAGCCACCGTCGGCGGCCGTTTCCGAGAATTGTCGCTCGAAGGTCGCGCGCATGGCGGGCAGGGGAATCCGGTCCTGTGGGCGCTTCGGGCCGGCCAGAGACGGCACGATCGTGGAAAGGTCCAGGCGTAGCGATCGCGAGTAGTCGATGTCGCCGGCAGCAGGTGTGCCGAACAGGCCCTGGGCGCGAAACCAGGCCTCGAACCAGGCACATTCGTCGTCGCTGCGTCCGGTCGAATGCATGTACGCGACGGTCTTTTCATCGACCGGGAAGAATCCCATCGTGGCGCCATACTCCGGTGCCATGTTGGCGATCGTCGCGCGGTCGGTGACGGTCAGCGAGGCGGTGCCGGCGCCGCAGAACTCGACGAAGCTGCCGACCACCTTCTCCCGCCGCAACATCTCGGTCACGGTCAGCACCAGGTCGGTGGCGGTGACGCCTTCGCTCAAGGTTCCGGTCAATTCGACGCCGACCACGTCCGGTGTCAGAAAATAGACCGGTTGGCCGAGCATCGCGGCCTCGGCCTCGATGCCGCCGACGCCCCAGCCGACCACGCCGACGCCGTTGATCATCGTGGTGTGCGAATCGGTGCCGACCAGGGTGTCCGGGAACATCACGTCGCCCGCCCGGCGGACCCCGCGGAACAGGTGCTCGAGATTGACCTGATGGATGATGCCGATGCCGGGCGGCACGACCTGCAGGCGCTCGAAGGCCTGCATGCCCCATTTCAGGAAGGCATAGCGTTCGCGATTGCGCACGAACTCGAGCGCCATGTTCCTGCGCAAGGCGTCGGGCGAGCCATAGTGGTCCACCTGTACCGAGTGATCGACGACCAGGTCGACTGGAACGGTGGGTTCGATCAGCCCGCTGTCGCGCCCGAGACGCCGCGCACACGAGCGCATCGCCGCCAGGTCGCACAGCAGCGGCACCCCTGTGAAATCCTGCAGGACGACGCGGGCGACGACGAACGGCAGTTCGTCGACGCGCTCGGCTGTCGGCGCCCAGGCGGCAAGCCTGCGCACGTCGTCTTCATGAACCCGTTCGCCATCGCAATTGCGCAGCAATGATTCGAGAACGATGCGGATCGAGACTGGCAGGCGATCGAGTGGCAGAGCGAGTGCGCGCGCCAGGGCAGGCAAGGAATACAATCGGGCGGAATTTCCCGAAGGCGTTGAAAAATCGGTGAGCGTGTCGAAGGCGATGCTGGGCATGGGGGCGATCTCGGGTGCTGTCGGGCGGCAATCTCGCAGATCTGACTGGTGCGGGTGGCCGGCGTTCCCTCGACCTGAA